>CAZQBW010000053.1:0-25549 GCA_964591515.1 uncultured Clostridia bacterium | reverse complement strand
TCGAACAGGAAGCTCGTGGAAGGAGACGTGATCGGAATCGATTTCGGAATCGTGCTCGACGGATATGTCGGCGATTCCGCGGTCACGGTCCCGGTTGGCGAGATCCCCGACGACGTCAAGAAGCTCCTGAAGGCCACGGAGGAGTCGCTCTTCCAGGCCATCGACCGGATGCGTCCGGGCAATCGACTCAACGACGTTGGCGGGGCAGTGGAAGACTATGTCCAGGAGCGCGGCTACACGGTAGTTCGCGATTTCTGCGGACACGGAATTGGCAGGAAGATGCACGAGCCGCCTCAGGTGCCGAACTACAGGTCCAGGGGCGGTGATTCGAACCTGATACTGCGTGAGGGCCTCGTGCTCGCGATCGAGCCGATGGTCAATCTCGGCGTCGCGGACGTGCTCACGCTCAGCGATGGATGGACGGTGGCGACGGCGGACGGTCGGCCGTCTGCGCACTTCGAGCATACGATCGCGGTGACCGAAAGTGGTCCCGAAGTCCTGACGCTCGTGGACGCGGAGAACTATTTGACGACAGCAGCGCTGTAATGGCTTGCCGGCACGGAAAGTGCCGTGCTAGTGTGACTCTTTTGATTCGAAGGCTTTGGCGAGGAGTAACGAGACCATGAAGGTTCGTGCGTCCGTGAAGAAGATTTGCGACAACTGCAAAGTAATTCACCGCAAGGGCGTGGTGCGGGTTATCTGCACCAACCCCAAGCATAAGCAGCGGCAGGGATAGACGAGAGGGAGTGAGGAATGGCACGTTTAGCAGGAGTTGATCTCCCACCCAACAAGCGAGCGGAAATCGGGCTCACCTACATTTACGGCATCGGGCGATCGCGATCGAAGACGATCCTCGACGCGGCCAATGTAGATGTGCACACGAAGATCCGCGACCTGACGGAAGAAGAGCTGAACCGGATTCGTGCGGTCATCGACCAGCACGGAGAAGTTGAAGGCGATCTTCGAAAGCGCATCCAGCTCGATATCAAGCGGCTCATGGATATCGGCTGCTATCGTGGACTGCGCCATCGGCGCGGGCTTCCCGTCCGCGGTCAGCGCACCCACACGAATGCTCGGACGCGCAAGGGTCCGCGTCGCATGACGGTTGCCAAGAAGAAGGCACCGGGCAAGAAGTAACGATCGAGCGCGACGGCCGGATCGTCGGACCCTCGAGGTCCCACCGGTCGCCGCGCTTCGAGCGTGAAGAGGCACTCACGAGGACTTATGGCGAAAGCAGGAGCACAGAAGAAGGGCGGCGCGGGCAAGAAGAAGACCTTCAAGAAGAAGGAAAAGAAGCTTGTTCCGACGGGAATCGTTCACATCCAGGCGTCCTTCAACAACACGATCATCAGTATTACGGATCAGTCCGGAAATCTCGTGACCCAGTCGAGTTCCGGTGCCCTCGGATTCCGCGGCTCGCGCAAGGGCACGCCCTTCGCGGCGCAGCAGGCGGCGTCGAGAGCCGCACAGGCGGCGCGTGACGCTGGCATGGCCACGTGCGAGGTTCGCGTGAAGGGACCGGGAGCCGGCCGTGAGTCGGCGATCCGCGCGCTGCACGGCGCCGGAATCGAGGTCAAGCTGATTCGGGACGTTACGCCTATTCCCCACAATGGTTGCCGCCCTCCGAAGCGGCGCCGAGTCTGATCACATTGCGCCGAGCGGTTGGCGCCGGTCCGATCGCGGAGGATCTCCTTCGCTACGCCGGTGCCTCCTGTCGGACGCAAACGCCCGGTCCCGAGGGATCGGACACGCAAAAGGACGAAGGGCCCGGAAGCGCCGCGCGCGAGTCCGGCCTGTAAACTTTTCAGGAGAATTCACTTGGCGAGATACAGAGATGCAAAGTGCCGGCTGTGCCGGCGAGAGGGCGCGAAGCTCTTTCTGAAGGGCGAACGATGCTTCAAGCCATCGTGCGCCATCGAGAAGCGGGGGACCACCCCTCCGGGACAGCACGGCCGCGATCAGCGCCGCACCAAGGTCACCGGTTACGGCACGCAGCTTCGCGAGAAGCAGAAGGTCAAGCGCATTTACGGAATGCTCGAGAAGCAGTTCCGGATCTTCTTCGAGAAGGCCGCCCAGCAGAAGGGCGTCACGGGCGAAACCCTTCTCTCGATGCTCGAGCGCCGACTCGACAATGCGGTGTTCCGTCTCGGCTTCGCGATCAATCGCCGCCAGGGCCGTCAGCTCGTTGCACACGGCCACATCGCCGTCAACGGCCGCCGCGTGAACATCCCGTCCTTCTTCGTTCGTCCAGGCGACCGCGTGTCGGTGCTTGAAGGGAGCCGAAAGAACGTCCACGTCATGAGCGCGTGGCAGACCGCGTCGGGTCGCGGCCGGCCGTCGTGGCTCGAAGTGACCGACCTCGAGAAGATGGAGGGCCGCGTTACCGCGCTGCCGCGTCGCGAGGACATCGATCAGGACATCAACGAACAGCTCATCGTCGAGCTGTATTCGAAGTAGCCCGGAAACGGCTCGAACTCCCGGAAGGTACACATGGAGCAGACTTCTCTTTGGACCGGATTTCAAAAGCCCAAGCGGCTTGTGCCCGACGCTGAGACGCTGACGGAAACCTACGGCAGATTCTCGGCACAGCCCTTCGAGCGCGGCTTCGGAACGACGATCGGCAATAGCCTTCGTCGTGCGTTGCTGTCATCGATCGAAGGCGCGGCCATCACGGCGGTTCGCATCGAGGGCGTTCTACACGAGTTCTCGTCCATTCCCGGTGTTGTGGAAGACGCGACCGACATCATCCTCAATCTCAAGCAGGTGCCGTTCAAGCTCTACGGCGCTGGCCCCAAGACGCTTCGCGTGAAGAAGTCGGAGCCCGGCATCCTGCTGTCGGGTGAAATCGAGGTCGACAACGAAGTCGAGATCCTCGACCCGAACATCCACATCGCGACGGTTTCCGAGGGCGGGTCGCTCTCGATCGAAGTTCGTCTCAAGCGCGGCCGCGGCTATGTCTCGGCTGAGCGCAATTTCGACGAGGACCTCGCGGTCGGGTACATTCCGATCGACTCGGTCCACACGCCTGTCAAGAAGGTGAACTACACGGTCGAGGCCGCTCGCCTCGGTCAGGACACCGATTACGACAAGCTCTCGATCGAAGTGTGGACGAACGGAAGCGTCACGCCCGAGACGTCGATCGGTCTCGCGGCGAAGTTGATCAAGGATCACATGTCGATCTTCATCAACTTCGAAGAGACGACAGATGACGTGCACGTCGACGATCAGACGCCGCCGCCGGTGCCCTACAACGAGCATCTCGATCGATCCGTCGACGAGCTCGAGTTGTCGGTCCGTAGTTACAACTGCCTGAAGAACGCGGACATCAAGACGATCCGCGAGCTCGTCCAGCGCTCCGAGATGGAGATGCTCAAGACGAAGAATTTCGGCCGCAAGTCGCTCAACGAGATCAAGGAGATCCTTTCGGGGATGGGTCTTGGACTCGGCATGAAGTTCGACGAGCAGGGCCGGATCATTCAGGAGCCGGAAGAGTACGAGCCGGATCTCGATGGCGTCTATGACGACGACGAGGAGGAGGATTAAGCGATGCGCCATCTCGTTGCACATCGAAAGCTGGGGCGGACGTCCGCCCATCGGAAATCGCTGCTGCGCAGTCTGGCTACGTCGCTGATCCTCGAAGAGAGGATCGAGACGACGTTGCCTAAGGCGAAGGAGCTTCGGCCGTTCGTCGAGAAGGCCGTGACGCTCGGCAAGCGGGCGAACACTGCCGAGAAGCCTGCTGACGTCGTGCACGCGCGTCGCCAGGCTGCCGGATTCGTCCACGCCGGCAACCGGACCAGCGCGACGCGCCGGCCGGACGGCGGATACCACCAGGCGCGTCCCGAGCGGACGGCCGGCGTTGCCGCCGTGTCCAAGCTCTTCGACGAGCTGGCCAAGCGCTACGAGTCGCGTCCGGGCGGGTACACGCGGATCATCAAGCTCGGCACCCGCAAGGGTGACGGAGCCGAGATGGCGATCATCGAGTTCGTCGATCGGCCCGAAGTGAAGGAGTCGAAGTCGACGGTGGCCGCTGAGTCTGGCAAGAAGCCGGGATTGCTCGATCGCCTGCGCGGTCGTGGCCGGAAGAAAGCTGACGACGCCGCCAGCGAGGAGTAGAGGCGTAAGAGTCTCGGCAAGCCCCAACGTTTCAACTGGCGAGCGTTGGGGCTTGTTTGCGATCACTGAACGGCCTTCGATGGGACGCACGACCGATGACACTCAAAGACGTCAAAGAGCTGATTGAGTTGGTCCACGCGAAAGGGTTCGCCGAGTTTGAGATCGCCCAAGCCGACTTCACCCTGAAGATCGTCGCGAATGCCCCGGTTGTATACGCCGCACCTGCTCCGATGGCGGTGCCGACAGTCGTGGCGATGCCTGGAGTTGCCCCGGTCGCTGAAGCGGCGCCGGCGACTGCACCGGCAGCGGCGGCAGCGGCGGCAGCGGCCGCTCCTGCGGCCGAAGAAGCGCTCGTGATCGTCAAGTCTCCTATTGTCGGGACGTTCTATCGAGCTCCGGGACCGACGGCGGATCCGTTCGCAAAGGTCGGCGACAGGGTCGATGTCGGCACGGTGCTCTGCATCGTCGAAGCGATGAAGCTGATGAACGAGATCGAATCCGACACCGCGGGCGAGATCGTCAAGATATTCGTCGAGAACGCGCAACCGGTCGAGTACGGTCAGCCGCTGTTCGGCGTTCGTCCCTAGGCCCTCAATGTTCAAGAAGATCCTCATCGCGAACCGGGGCGAGATCGCCTGCCGGATCATCTGGACGTGCAAGGAGCTCGGCATCAAGACCGTCGCCGTCTACTCGGAGGCCGACGAGGAGGCGTTGCACGTTCGCTTCGCCGACGAAGCGATACGGATCGGTCCTCCGAATCCGCGCCAGAGTTATCTCTCGATGCCAGCCATCATCAGTGCCGCAGAAATCACGAACGTCGACGCAATTCATCCGGGCTACGGGTTCCTCGCCGAGAACGCGCGATTCGCGGAGATCTGCGAGTCGTGCAACATCCGGTTCATCGGACCGACGCCCCATGCCATCCGGACGATGGGCGACAAGGCCGCCGCGCGAAAGGCGATGATCGATGCGGGTGTTCCCGTCGTTCCCGGCAGTGAGGGCATCATCGAGTCGGCTGAGGATGCACAGCGCACCGGCGACGAAGTCGGGTATCCACTGATGCTCAAGGCGTCAGCCGGTGGCGGCGGGCGTGGGATGCGCATCGTGCACGAATCGAAGGACGTCGTAGGCGCCTACGAGGCGGCGTCGAACGAGGCGCTCGGCGCATTCGGCGACGGTTCGATGTACATGGAGCGCTACGTCGGTGATGCGCGTCACATAGAGATTCAGGTCGTGGCCGATTCGCACGGAAACGTCGTGCATCTCGGCGAGCGCGAGTGCTCGGTACAGCGTCGGCATCAGAAGCTCATCGAGGAGTCGCCGTCGCCTGCGCTGACTCCCGAGGAGCGCGTGGCCATGGGCCAGGCGGCCGTCTCGGCGTGCAAGCACATCGGGTACGAGAGTCTCGGCACGATCGAGTTTCTCTATGACCGCACGAGGCACGAGTTCTACTTCATGGAGATGAACACGCGCATCCAGGTCGAGCATCCGGTCACCGAGATGGTCACGAATGCCGATCTCGTGCGTGCCCAGATCCTGATTGCCGCAGGAGAGCCCCTGAACTTCAAGCAGGAGGACGTCACGTTCACGGGGCACTCGATCGAGTGCCGGGTGAACGCGGAGGACCCGCGAACGTTCGCGCCTTCTCCCGGCAGGATCACCGCGCTGAACATGCCTGGCGGACCCGGAGTGCGCGTGGACACGCATGCCTACGCCGGCTACACGGTGCCGCCGTACTACGATTCTCTCGTTGCGAAGATCATCACTCACGCGCGAACGCGCGAGCGTGCGATAGCACGAATGCAGCGCGCGCTCGAGGCGACTATCATCGAGGGAATCAAGACGTCGATTCCGCTGCACATGCAGATCCTCGCCGATGAGCAGTTTCAATCCGGCGACATCTCGACCCGGTTCATGGAGACGTTCTTCGACCGATAGGCGCAAGCTGGGCGTGATGTCATTCCCGAGACTGTATGCCCTGACGGATGCATCGGCGCCCCACTCTCACCTGGAGCAGGTGCGCGAGTACGCGGATGCCGGTGTGCGTATCATCCAGGTTCGCGACAAGCTGGCATCGAGTCGTGCACTTTACGAGACCGTTGTCGCTGCTCTCGAGATCACCCGGCCGAGAGGTGTCCGGTTGATCGTCAACGATCGTGTCGATATTGCCCTTGCGGCGGGTGCAGACGGCGTGCACGTGGGGCAGGACGACCTGCCCGCCGAAGCTGCGCGCGAGATTCTCGGGCCGTTGGCGATCATCGGAATCTCGTCGCACTCGCTCGCGCAGGCGCGCCTGGCAGCGGAGCAGCCGGTCGACTACGTGGCATTCGGTCCGATCTTCGCGACGACGACGAAGGCCAACCCGGATCCGGTCGTCGGACTCGAAGGACTCGCGGCGGTCAGGGCCGTGATTGAGCTTCCGCTCATCGCCATCGGTGGAATCACGCTCGAGAAAGCACCGGCCGTGTTTGCCGCTGGGGCCGACTCGGTCGCTGTGGTGAGCGATTTGCGAGCGGGAGCGTCCGTCGGCGAGCGCGTCCGCGCCTACCTCGGATTGTCGGGTTCGAGATCGTAACGCGGGCGAACGAATCGGAACGCCGGAATCGTGAGCCCGCTTACGGAATACTCCTTCGGTTCGAAATCGAATCGTCCCGGCTCGAGCGCCCCGTGCGCCGCCGTTGTCAGGAGGATCTCGCCCGGTCCGGCAAGGTCTTCGCCGAGCTTGCAGGCGAGGTTCATGTCGTCGCCGTAGACGTCCTCCTCGCCGATCACGAGCAAGTCGCCGTACCCAATGCCAATGCTGCCATAGAGGTCACGATTGCTCGGCACCGTGGCATTCACGGCCTTGAAGGAGCGAAGGATGTCGAGCGCTCCCTCGACGGCGCGTCGCGGCGTGTCGAATACGGCAAAAAGGTTGTCGGCCTCCTGCTTGATGACGGTTCCGCCATTGCCTTCAACCGCGGGGCGCGACGACGAATCCATCTGCTCGATCATGGCCAGGTAGTGGATGATGCCGAACTCGCTCGTCAGCCTCGAGAAGCCGCACATGTCGAGGACCAGAATGGCAGAACGCCGTTGGTACATGTGCCGAATGCGCTCGTCGAGCTCGGCCACACGGTCGGGCTGCTGGTTGCGCTGGGTGAGCAGGCGCTTCAGGACCGTCTTCTGTGAAATAGGACGTGAAGAGTTCATTTCGGGTTCACGGGATGGGGTTGCAGGGGATCGAGGTCCGACCCTGCGCGATCATAGTCCAGATCATCGACTTCCGCGAGCCGGGGAAGGAAAGCGGTCCTCCAACACCATGTTCAACGGGCACTTCAAACGGACCCACTCCCCATTTAGGCGCGCAGTTGTCTCACGGGACGTCTGGTGTTACCGTACGCGAGCCAATCTTCAACAGAACGGGAGTCCGTCATGAGCTACTTCGACCTCCCTCCGATTCTGGAGAAGATGCTCAGCGTCGCCGAGAACATCAGCGATCTGAACTTCTCCGTTGGACGTCCGCCACAGGTCGAAATAAATGGCAAGCTGACGCCGGTCGACATCAAGGGCCTGCGGACGCTGACGCCGTACCAGACCGAGATCATCGCCATGGCGCTGCTCGAGGGAAATTTCGACGGCGCGGAACGGCTCGTCCAGACAGGATCGGCGGACATCAGCTACAGCCTCCCGTCGCGCACGCGATTCCGTGTGAACATATTCAAGCAACGCGGCTCGATATCTGTCGTCATGCGCGTCATTCCGATGTACGTGCCGACGATCAAGTCGCTGAATCTGCCGCCTCAGCTCGGCGAGATCTCGCACATGAAGAACGGGATCGTCCTGCTGACCGGTCCCACGGGCTCGGGCAAGTCGTCGACGCTTGCGGCGATCATCGACAAGATCAACAACGAGTACGCCTACCACATCATCACGATCGAGGATCCGATCGAGTTTCTGCACACCCACAAGAAGTCGACGATCAACCAGCGCGAGCTCGGCAGCGACACCCCGAGCTTTGCGCTCGCACTTCGCGCGGCCCTGCGGCAGGCGCCGAAGGTGATTCTCGTCGGCGAGATGCGGGATCTCGAGACGACCGAAATCGCGCTCGAAGCGTCTGAGACGGGCCACCTCGTGCTCTCGACGCTCCACACGACCGACGCCTCCAAGACGGTCGACCGCATCATCGGCATCTTCCCGAAATCGGAAGAGCACGTGATCCGGACGCGCCTGGCGCAGGCCTTCAAGTACATCATTTCGCAGCGCCTGATCCCCACGGCCGACGGAAAGGGCCGGATTGCGGCGGTCGAAATCCTGAAGGCGACGCCGAGAACGCGCGAGTACATCGAGAACGGCGAGACGGAAGGCAAGACCCTGCACGACGCGATGGACGACGGCGAGCTCGAGGGGATGCAGCATTTCGATCAGGTCATCATGAGGATGATCCACTCGGGCTCGATCACGCAGGAGGACGGCCTCGCGTTTGCGACGAATCCGTCGAACCTGATGCTGCGTCTTTCGGGCCTCGGCTCGTCGGATGACTTCCTGCGGGACGGCGGCAATCCGATGCAGGGATCGCAGCGCACTTCGAACAGCTCGTCCGGGCCGATCGCGCCGCCCAGACCGGCTCCGGTTCCCCCGCGTCCGGCCCCTGTACGCCAGGATCGGTCATCCGGCTCCATGCTCGACATCATTGACAAGAACTGAACGAGACCATGAACGTCACCTGCACGCAGTGCCACATGAAGATCGGGATCGAGGACTCGAAGGTCCCGAACACACCGTTCTCGATCAAGTGCCCGCGATGTCGCGAGACGATCACCGTCCAGCCGCCGCAGAAGGAAGAGCCGACGCTGCCGTCGCGGAGCCGTCCCCAGATACCGGGCGGCGGTGAAAGCGCACCGGGGGGCTCGGACGCGATGGCGCTTCTCTCGGAGCTCTTCTCGAAGATGTCGCCGCGGGCGGCAGCTGACCTCCCGGGCGCGTGGGCGCGCCGGAACATCCTGCTCTGTCACAACGACGAAGCCGTGCGTGCGAAGGTGCGAGAGACTCTCGACGAGTCAAGGTACGACCTCCACATAGCCGACACGGCTGTCGACGCAATGGCCCAGCTTCGGGAAACGAAGGACGACATCATCGTCCTCGACCCGCAGTTCGATCAGGGACGACAGGGGGGCGTCGGAATGCTGCAGCACGTGAACGGACTCACGCCGAATAACCGACGGCGGATGTATCTCGTGCTGGTATCGCCGCAGCTCAAGACTCTCGACACGTATCTGGCATTCATCAACGGCGTGAATCTCACTGTCAACACCGAGGACATCGGGCAGCTCGACCTGATTCTCGAGCGCTCCATCCGCGACTTCAACGAGGCTTACCACCCGTTCAACACGGCGGCTGGACTCACGGCGTTCTAGTCGACTCGAGGTTGGAGCCGGGACTTGGCTGCCGCCGTCCGCGAGGCCGGAACACGTAAGGGGTCGTGAGCCTTTCCAGGCTTACGACCCCTCGTGGTTGTCGCATCCCCGCGACGAAAATGAGAGAACCGTACCGAGGGCCAGCGCGGCGTGTGTTATGGCCATCGGCACGGTTCCAGTGATGCAGATACTTGCCTCTAACGTGGTCAGCTAAGCGCATCTGCATCGGCGACCACTCTCGTTTGCTCGGGAGGAAGATACTGAAATCGACTAAATCGGTCAAGTCTTTTTTTCAATGGAGCCATTTACTGACTGTCGCGACATTAAATCGTTCATATCGGCTATGATCGAAAGTTGAGGTGTCCGCAGCGCGGCGTCTATAATGGCGACGGAGGACGTGAGATGACGGGATCGAGTATTCGAGTCGGAACCGTATTTGGAATCGAGGTCCGCGCGAGCCGCGCGTGGGCATTCGTCATTCTGATAGTCGCGTTCCTGATGGCGTCGAACTACCGCGAACTGCACCCGACGTGGTCCTCGTCGCAACTCATCACGGCAGGAGCTGTGACGAGCGCGCTGTTCGTGCTCTCCGTCGTTCTTCATGAGTTGGCCCACTGCGTCGTGGCTCGAGCGTTCGGAATCCAGCCGAAATCGATCACGCTCACCTTCTTCGGAGGCATGTCGTCGCTCGGCAGGCAGGCGCGGCGACCTATCGAAGAGTTCAGCTATGCCATTGCCGGACCCGGCGCCAACATCGTCCTTGCAACGGTGTTTCTGGCGGTAGAGTTCTGGCTGCGCGACAGCTCGCCAATCACGGCCGCCGTGTTGAGCAGCGTGGGACTGATCAATGCGATCCTCGCGCTGTTCAATCTAGTGCCCGGGTTTCCGCTGGACGGCGGCCGTGCGATGCGAGCCGTCATCTGGTGGATGACCGGGAGTTACGAGAAAGGCACCGTCACGGCGGCCGTTACGGGGCAGATAGTTGCGGCGCTGTTGCTGATGGCCGGCATAGCCACGGTGCTCGCGGGAAACCTCGAAGGGCTGATGCTTGGATTCGCCGGCCTCTACCTTCTCGGACGCGCTCGCGCCAGCCTAGGCGAAGTCGCAATGCGAAAGGCGCTCCAAGGACTGACGGTACAGAACCTCTGGCTCGAGACGTTGCCGCAGGTCGAGCGGAGCACGTCACTTGTCGAGTTCCTCAGGCAGATGCCGCCGTCTCGAGAGGGCGCACCGGATCCTCATTTCATGGTCGTGGACGAAGGCGTCATCTGGGGCTTGATTCCGGTCTCTCGAGTGACACGCATCGATCCGGACCGGTGGACAGGACTGACGGTTGGCGACCTGATGACGCCGATCGATCAGGTCGAGAAACTCTCGTTCCAGACGGACATCGTCCGCGCGCTCGAGGCCGTGGCGGCTTCCGATGTAAACGAGTTGCCGGTTGTCGACGCGAACGTCGTCCAGGGATTCGTTGGCCGTGACGCCCTCATGCGGTTCGTCGCGAGCCGGCTCGCGTCAGAGAGCGGATGAGCGGCATGCGCGCTCTCGCGCCCGTGCCGGTGACCTCGATCGCAAAACGCCGAGGCGTTTCCGCGCCGCGCCAGTGGCTCCGGACGTTCTCGATCCTCTGGTCGCTCGCGATGTTCGTCCTGCCGATGCTCGCGGAAGAGGCGCGGGACCGGCTCGCGGCGCGTGGATGGACACGGCGCCGCGTCGAAGACGGGGAAGCGCGTCTCGGTCGTCACGGCGCGCGGCTGCGGGATAGGCTGCTTCGGCTGGGTCCGACGTTCATCAAGACGGGGCAGATGCTCGCAACCCGGGCCGACCTCCTGCCGGTCGCCTTTCTCAAGGAACTTTCGGTCCTGCACGACCAGGTGCCGCCGTTTCCGGATGCGCAGGCCTTCGCGATCATAGAGGAGGATCTTGGCCGGTCCCTGGGATCCATCTTCTCGGAGATCAGCGAAGGGCCCATTGCCGCGGCAAGCCTCGGTCAGGTCTACCGGGCCCGGCTGAGATCCACGGGCGAGGTCGTCGCCGTGAAGGTTCGTCGGCCGGACCTCTCGCGTCGTGTTGCGCTCGACATGGCCGTGCTCGATCGAGTGGCGCGGTGGACGGAATCGCTCGAGAGCCGATCCGACAGGTATGACTTTCTGAAGTTTCTGCGGGGGGAATGGGTTTCCTCTATTCACGAGTTTGATCGAGTCCTGCACGAGGAAATGGACTATCGGAGGGAAGCGGAATCCGCCAAGCGCTTCAAGGCCAACTTCGCATCCTGGAGCGATGTTCACGTGCCTCGCATTCACGATGCGCACTCGAGCGAGCGCGTGCTCGTCATGGAGTTCATCGAAGGCATCAAGGTCACCGACCTCGAGGGACTCCGGCGTGCGGGACAGTCTCCCCGCGCCATCAACGAACGCCTATACCGAACCTATTTCAAACAGCTATTCGAAGACGGCTTCTTCCACGCCGATCCACACCCCGGCAATCTGCTGGTGATGCACGACGGGCGTCTGGCGTTCTTCGATTTCGGGATGTCCGGCGAACTGGACGACGAGCTTCGGGGCAAGATGGTGACGGCGTTCTTTCACATGGTCGAACGTGACATAGACGGCCTGATCGCCGATCTCTTTGCGCTCGACTTCCTTCCGCCGGGCGCGAACATCGATGGGCTCCACGCGGTCGTTGCCGAGGCATTCTCGCGGCGGCTCGACGTGAAACTCTCGGAAGTGCGGTTCCGCGAGATGGTCTACGACCTGGCCCCGGTCGTCTATGAGTATCCCTTCACGACGCCAGCGCGCTTCACGTTTCTCATTCGGGCGCTGATGACGCTCGAGGGCATCAGCGTGCAGATGAACCCGGACTTCAACTTCTTCAGCGTGGCCGGCCCGTACGCGCGCGACTTCCTGTTTCGGCGCGAGGCGAAGTCGCTCCGGTCCCTGGTTTTCGAGAGTCTGAGGACCGCCGGAACCGGCGGTTTCGACTGGGGAAGGATCTGGCGTCTGGCTCGGACGGCCTACTCCGCGTACACGCGCGGATCATAGTCTCTGGGGGCTCTGTGACTCTGTGCTCTCAGTATGCCAACGGCGATGGCGTTGCCATACAAAGAGCACAGAGTCACAGAGGCCCCAGAGACTACAACGCGCCTACCAGTCGCCGGCCTTGATCCGCTTTCGGATCTTGCGCTTCACGAGATCGCGCTTGAGCGCGCTCAGATGATTGATGAAGACGATCCCGTTCAGGTGATCGTTCTCGTGAAGGATGCAGCGGGCGGGGAGGTCCATCGTGTCGATGTCGAACCATTCGCCCTTCACGTTCTGGGCACGGGCGACCACGCGTTGCGCTCGTTCCACCTGGAAGTAGATCCCCGGAAAACTGAGGCAGCCTTCGTCACCGACCTGTCGACCCTCCGTGGAGATGATCTCGGGATTGATGAGCGCGACGCGCTCCTGGGTCCCTTCCTTCGTCGAGCAGTCCATCACGAACAACCGTTTCGAGACGCCGACCTGCGGCGCCGCAAGTCCCACGCCCGGCGCGGCGTACATCGTCTCGAACATGTCGTTGACGAGCCGCTTCAGGTTGTCGTCGAATTCCGTCACCGGCTCGGCGGTTTTCGCCAGGATCGGATCACCGTACTTTCGAATCTCGCGCATCATCCCGAGTTGTCACTCCCACGTAGTCGTTCGTCTATCGCCTTTCGCTCGTTTCGCTTCTCGTCGATCAGCGAATCGATCGCGGCGACCCGTTCCCGATAGTGGCCGAGCTCGCGCCACGCCACGAGCGCGAGTCCCGCTGCCGTCAGCACCACCCCAAAGAGCGTGTGGGTCGCATAGCCGATGGCGAAGCCAACGAACAGAATGACGACCAACAGGGAATAATACACGAGGCCGTGAGTGCGCGTCGTATCGATCGAAAGCTGAAGCTCTCGCAGTTCCTCGTCGACGGCGGACATCCTGGTCTTCAGATCGTCGTGGTGCATTGGAATGCCTCAGAATCCCGCGACCTGCGCGAGATACCCGTCCAGATTCCGGCGCATCTCCTTCAGCGAGTCGCCGCCGAACTTCTCGCGCATCGCCGACGCAACTACCATCGCGACCATTGCCTCGCCGATGACGCCAGCGGCGGGAACAGCCGTAATGTCGGATCGTTCGAACGCCGCGTCTGACGGCTGTTTCGTTTCGATGTCGATGGACCGCAGCCGAGTCCGAAGCGTCGCGATGGGCTTGAGATACCCTCGGACCCGCAGCTCCTCGCCGGTGGTCACTCCACCCTCGAGTCCGCCAGCCCGGTTCGAGGCGCGACCGAACGCGGATGCGTCCTGGTCGAACGTAATCTCGTCGTGCACGGCGGAGCCTGGAAGTCGGGCAGCCTCGACGGCGGTCCCGATCTCGACGCCCTTCACGGCGTGAATGGACATCACGGCCTGGGCGAGCCGACCATCGAGCTTCGCAGTCCAGCTCGTGTGCGATCCGAGGCCAGCCGGAAGGCCGCGCACCACGACCTCGAAAATTCCGCCGAGCGTGTCACCTGCGCGACGTGCTTCGTCGATGGCGGCGACCATACTGGCTTCGACCTCCGGGTGTGCGCATCGAAGCGGCCGATCGTCTCCAATTGCCGCGATGTCTTCCCAAGTGACCGGGTCGGAGCGCAGTGTATCGGGGACCGGTCCGAGAGCGATGACGTGACTGGCAACGGCGACGTCGAAGGCCTCGAGGAGCTGGCGGGCAATAGCTCCGGCCGCGAC
Source organism: uncultured Clostridia bacterium (assembly GCA_964591515.1). Classification (GTDB taxonomy): domain Bacteria; phylum Acidobacteriota; class Blastocatellia; order UBA7656; family JADIYM01; genus JADIYM01. Next base: position 11,296 of record CAZQBW010000053.1, on the reverse strand, counting down.
CCGGGCCGCGGTCTCTCGCGCGCTGGCCCGTTCGAGGATGTCGCGCAGGTCGTGGCGGTCGTACTTGAGCCCGCCGACGAGATCCGCGTGACCGGGGCGCGGACGAGTCACCCGTCGCGACTTGTCGTCAGGCACCTCGCGAGGCTCGGCCGCCATTACCTCGAGCCAGTTCTGGTGATCGCGATTCTCGATCAGCAGCGCGATGGGTGAGCCGAGCGTCTCGCCGTGACGCACGCCGGAGAGAATCTCGGCGGCATCGCGCTCGATCTTCATGCGGCCGCCGCGACCGTATCCCTGTTGCCGTCGCCAGAGCTGATGGTTGACCGCCGCAAGGTCGATCGGGACTCCTGCCGGCATGCCATCGATTATGGTGACGAGGGCGCGCCCGTGCGATTCACCTGCGGTTGAGAACGTCAACACGGCCGCGAGTATAGCAGCGCGAACGCGGGCTGGGGACGACCGAACTACGAGCCGTGCTTGCTTCGCGTCAGGAATCGGACGACGACGTTGAGGGCAAGGATCAGAACAACGAGCGTGAACGCCGCCGCCCAGGCCTTGCGATGCCAGTCGTCGTATGGCGAGATCGAGTAGGTGTAGATCTGGACCGGGATTGACGCCATCGGCTTGTCGAGCGACGTCGTCCACAATGTGCTTCCGAGTGCCGTGAAAAGCAGCGGCGCGGTCTCGCCCATCGCGCGCGACACGGCGAGAAGCGTTCCGGTTGCAATGCCGCTGATCGAAGACGCAAGAACGATGTCGACCGTGACTCGCCACTTCGGGGCTCCGACGGCAAGCCCTCCGTCCCGGAGCGACTGCGGAACGAGCCGGAGCATCTCCTCCGTTGTCCGCACGACAACTGGAAGCATGATGATCGCGAGCGCGATCCCCCCGGCAAACCCGGAGAAACTCCGCATCGGGAGGACGATGAGCGTGTAGGCGAAGATCCCGACGACGATCGACGGAATGCCCGCGAGCACGTCCGTTAGGAAACGAAGCACCTGCGCGAACCAGCCGGTTCCGAACTCCGATAGGTATATCGCCGCCAGGACGCCGACCGGAACCGAGAGCACCATCGCAAGCCCGAGCATGATGAACGAGCCGACGATGGCATTCATGATGCCACCGCCAACTTCACCGACGGGCTTGGGGAGTTGAGTGAAGAAGTCGAGATCCAGCGATCCCGCTCCCTTGTAGATCATGTAGCCGAGGATGACTGCGAGGACACCGATGACGAGCAGGGCAGCCGCTCCTGTGGCGATTCGCGCTGCGTAATCGACGCCGAGTCGCCAGGCGTGACCCCGGCCGTATTGCGAAGTCGATGCGCTCATTTCAGCCCTCACGTCCAATCGATCGTCCGCGCGTCGCCCGCCACACGAGAGCCTGTGCGAGAGCTCGAACAATGAAGCTAACGACGAACAGAAGTACGCCGACCTCGATTAGGGCGCTCAAGTAGAGCTTCGAGTTTGCCTCAGGAAACTCGTTGGCGATGACGCTGGCCATCGAGTAACCCGGCGCGAAGAGCGAGGCGTTGATCTCCGAGCGGTTGCCAATGACCATAGTGACCGCCATCGTCTCGCCCACTGCGCGAGCCAGTCCGAGAATGATTGCGCCGGTAATCCCCGGAAGCGCATAGAGAAAAACGACTCGAATGGCCTCCCACTGGGTTGCGCCCAGAGCGAGCGCCCCGTCTCGCTGATGCTGCGGCACCGCCGCAAGCACGTCACGCGACACCGCAGTGATGATCGGTGTGACCATGATCGCGAGAATTAACCCCGATGTCAGCATTCCGACGCCGTACGAAGGTCCCTCGAAGAGCGGGAAGGACCCGAAGGCCTTGATGATCGGCGGAGCCACCGTCTCACGCATGAACGGCACGAGCACAAAGATGCCCCAGAGTCCGTAGGCGACGCTCGGAATCGCGGCAAGGAGCTCGACCATCGAGATCACCGGGCGTCGAAGCACCGCCGGTGCCTGGTAAGTCACAAAGAGCGCCACGGCGATACTGATCGGGACGGCAATAACGAGTGCGATGGCCGAGCTGACGATCGTGCCGTAAACGAAAGGGAGCGCGCCGAACTGATCTGCGGGCGGATTCCAATCCGTGCCGTAGACGAACCCCAGTCCGTACTTCGCGATCGTCATCCACGAACTTCGAACCATCTCGGCGAACATCAGGACGATGAGCACCAGAACAGACAGTGCGAAGAAGAACGTCACAGCCTCGAACGCGAAGTCTGCGGCGTGAGCAGGTCGGATGCGATCGAGAAGGGAGGACCGGTGAGGCGAGTCGGGTATCGAAGTGGCCATCGCGTGACTCCGGCTAGATGGACCGTGGACCGGTCGGGGCGGCCGTCAGTATGACCGCCCCGACCGAATACGCAAGATCGGCGTTACTGCAGAAACGCCTTGCCGCCGTGGTTCACGAGCTTCAGCTTGGCCTCGGCCTTGGCGAGCACGGCTGGCGGGAGGGGCGAATACACAAGCTCCTTCGCCATGGCCTCGCCGTCCTTCAGCGCCCAGGCGATGAAGTCCACGAGCGCTTTGCCCTTCACGGCGTCATCCTGATCCTTGTAAACGAGCAGGTACGTGAAGCCCGAAATCGGATATGACGATTCGCCCGCGGCATTCGTGATTGAGACCCGGAGGTCATCGGGGATCGTCGTCGCGACCCCGTCGGCCGCGGCCGTGACCGACTCGAGACTAGGTTCGATGAACTTGCCGGCCGAGTTCTTCATCCTCGCCGAAGACAAGCCGTTGTTCTTGGCATAGATGAACTCGACATAGCCGACCGAACCCGGAGTGTTCTTCACGTAGCCGGCAACACCGTCATTTCCCTTGTTGCTCGTGCCGACGGGCCACTTGACCGTCGTTCCGGTGCCTACCTTTTCTTTCCACTCCGGGCTGATCTTCGACAAGTAGTCGACGAAGATAGCGGTGGTGCCACTGCCGTCGGCACGGCTCGTGACGGCAATGTCCTTGTCGGGAAGCGATACGCCGGCGTTGAGCGCTGCGATCTTCGGATCGTTCCACTTCTTGATCGTGCCCATGAAAATGTCTGCCGTAGTCGGGCCGTCGAGGTTCAGCGGCTCCTTGAGTTCGGCGAGGTTGTAGGTCACGACCACGGCGCCGAGCACAGTGGGAATGTGCAGGATTTCCTTCGGAGCTGCCTTGAGCTGCTCGTCGGTCATCGGCGCGTCGCTGGCGCCGAAATCGACCGTACGCTCAGTGATCTGCTTAATGCCTCCACCCGACCCGATCGACTGGTAGTCGATCTTCACTCCGGGATTCTTCTTGTTGTACTCGGAAATCCACTTCGTGTAGAGCGGATTCGGGAACGACGCACCCGCACCTTGCAAGGACAGCGCCCCGCTCGGGTTGGCTTCTCCTCCCGGCTTGACCGGACCTTCGCTCGCTCCGCCGCACGCAGCTGCGAGCAGTGCGATCGAGAGCATTCCCGTTGTAAACAGCCTTGATTTCAGGCGCATGTCCAAATTCTCCTTGTCGATGAAATCCTTCTCCGGCCAGCGAAGGACGCTATCGGCTCGGTGTGAACACGGTGTGACTTCTCTGTGACATGTTCGTATCAAATGGACATTTGAATCGGGTCGGCATTGCGGACCGGCATGACGTGAAATGCTGCAGGGAATACGGTTCGAGCGATCGACGTGATCGCGTGCGCCATGTTACGCGCCGCACTTGGGACACATCTCCGAAACACCGACGGCTATTCGCACAATTCGCAGTTCGGAAGCTCGACGGAAAACGTCGATCCCTTCATCTGCTCACTCTCGACACGGACAGAGCCGCCGTGAGCCCTTGCCAGGTGCTTGACTATGGCGAGCCCGAGTCCGGATCCGCCGGCATCACGCGACCGCGATCGATCGGCGCGGAAGAACCGCTCGAACACGCGGGACAGGTCCGCCTTCGAGACGCCGGTTCCATTGTCCCGTACCTGAATGATGGAAGTTCCGCAGTCGCTCTTCTCGGCGAGTATCTCGACGCGTCCGCCGGGACGGTTGAACTTGATCGCATTGTCGACCAGGTTGTTCAGGATCTGTTCGAGCCGATACCGGTCGGCGCAGATGCGGAACCCTCGCGGCACCCGGTTGACTATCATGATCTCGGCTGATTCCGCGCGTGCTCCGGCCAGGACGAGCATCTCTTCGACGATCTGTCCCAGGTCGTGAACCTCGATATTCAGCGTCACCTCGCCGGATTCGATCATCGACAGGTCCGTGATGTCCTGCACGAGCGTCTGCATCCGAAGCGCGTGTTTCTGGACGATACCCAGAAAGCGAACGCTGTTCTGCGGATCGTCGATCGCACCGTCGAGCAGCGTCTCGATGTACGCGAGCACAGCCGTAAGCGGCGTGCGAAGCTCGTGGGATAGATTCGCGAAGAAATCACGCCGAATGCGCTCCAGGCGCTCGAGCTCCGTTATGTCGAAGAAGACGCCGGCAGCGCCGGTCTTCGACGATTCGAGGCTGCCGGGTCCGATCGGATTCACGTTGAGTGCGAACACGCGGTTGCCGCGGCGCCGCACTTCGACACGGCGCTGATCGGGAATTCCCGACTTGAGCACCGATCGAAACACGTCGTTGATCTCCGGATCCCGGGTGACTTCGATGAGCCGCGGACGGGGAAGCGGGACCTGCGGCGGAAGCTCGAAAATCCGCGACGCGGCGCGGTTGTACAGAATCACCTCGGTGTTGCTGTCGATGGCAACGAGGCCTTCCTGCATCCCGTCGAGAATCGCTTCCATCAATTGACTTGTCTGATCCATCGCGTGCTGAGCGTCTGTTGGGGTCCCGGGGTCGGGACCAGACTCGCCGCGCCGCAAAATGAACTGCAACAGTGAAGTGGGATCGCCGGTCATCGGATTAGACATCGTGCGCGCGCACGTGAGTGATCAGCCGCGCGCACCCGACTCCTGGGCACGCGTCTCCGGACTGGAATCTGCTGTCTGGCCGACGAAACGATAGCCCACACCAATGACCGTTTCGATGTAGGCCTCGAGATTCAGCTTCTTGCGGACGCGTCGGATGTGAACGTCGAGCGTTCGCGACTCGCCGTAATAGTCGAGTCCCCAAACCCGATCGAGAAGATAGTCCCGCGTCAGGACGCGCCCGCGCGCCTCGGAGAGCAATCGAAGGAGCGCGAACTCCTTGCGCGTGAGGCGCACGACCTCTCCGTCGACCTGCACGATGAAGTTGTCGTAGTCGATGAACAGGTGCTCGTCCTCGTATGTCGGCGAGAGCGCTGCCTCGCCCTCGGTGCGGCGAAGAACAGCGTGAATCCGCGCGACGAGCTCGCGCATCGAGAACGGCTTCACGACGTAATCGTCCGCTCCGAGCTGCAGTCCGAGGACGCGATCGCTCTCGTCAGTGCGTGCCGTGAGCACGAGAATGGGAATGCGCGCGGTCTCCTCATCTCTCCGGAGTCGACGGCAGAGCTCGAAGCCGCTCATCAGCGGCAGATTGACGTCGAGCAGGACGAGCGCCGGAGGCATCCGGGTGATCTCCTTCAGACCTTCTTCCCCGGTGTTGGCGATGCGGACCTCGAACGTGCCTTCGCGTTCGAGGTTGTACTTGATGGAGTTGGCGATGTCCTCGTCGTCTTCGATTATGAGGATTCGGCGTCGAACGGATCCCGAAGGGCCCATGGTTATTCCTCGATGACGTGTTTGATCACGCTTCCGCGCTTGATGTAGACGACCAGCTCACAGAGGTTCGTCACGTAGTCGGCAATTCGCTCGAGGTGCTTGCTCACGAACATCAGCTCGACCGCCCTCGGTACCGAGGACGGGTCTTCCATCATGCAGACAGTCAGATCCTTCATGACTTTCCGGTGAAGCGCATCCACTTCGTCGTCTCGTCTGATCACATCCCACGCGCGGTCCGGATCGACGTTCGTGAAAGCGTCGAGCCCCGCGACGAGCATTTCCTGCACGATCGAGCTCATGTGGGGGATGTCAACGTAGGCCTTTAATTGCGGCTCGTTGTTGAGCTTTATGACGTGCTTGCAGATGTTGACCGCGTGGTCGGCGATGCGTTCGATGTTTGGCGCGGCCTTGGCCACGCCGACGACGAAGCGGAGGTCCGAAGCCGCCGGCTGTTGCAGAACTAGCGTGTCGATGCACGCCTCGTCGAGCTCGAGCTCGAGCTGGTCGATCCGGTCGTCGTCCCGGATGACCTGGTCCGCGATTGACGAATCGCGTTCGACGAGTGCCTGCGTTGCGCGCGCAATGGCATTCTCAGCGGCACCACCCATCATGAGGATCTTGTCGCGGAGAAGGTGTATGTCGGGATCGATCGGTCTGAGCATGTCCGTTCCTCTCAGGTGCTGTCGTTAGCCGAACCGCCCTGTGACGTAGTCCTCCGTCATCTGTTCATCGGGGTTCGTGAAGATCCGCTCGGTCGGGTTGTACTCGATGAGCTTGCCGAGCCAGAAGAAGGCCGTCAGCTCCGAGACACGGGCCGCCTGCTGCATGTTGTGCGTCACGATTACGATCGTGTATTCGCCCTTGAGCTCGACGATGAGTTCTTCGATCTTCTGGGTAGCGATCGGATCGAGGGCCGAGCACGGCTCGTCCATCAGAATGACGTCTGGCTCTACCGCGAGCGCCCGCGCGATGCAGAGCCGTTGCTGCTGGCCTCCCGAGAGTCCGAGCGCCGAGTCCTTGAGGCGGTCCTTGACCTCCTCCCAGAGCGCAGCACCGCGAAGGGCACGCTCGACGCGGTCGTCGAGATCCGACTTCGACGAATGCATCCGGTTGATTCGGACGCCATAGGCCGTGTTGTCGTAGATCGACTTCGGAAAGGGGTTCGACTTCTGGAAGACCATCCCGACACTGCGGCGAAGGCCGACGACATCCGTTCTCGGCGCATAGAGGTCGCGACCGTCGAGGGCGATGCGGCCTGTGACTCGCGTTCCGGGAATCGTGTCGTTCATGCGATTGAAGCAGCGCAGGAGCGTCGACTTGCCGCACCCCGATGGACCGATGAAAGCCGTGACCTTCCCCTTCGGAATGTTGAAGGAGATGTCGAACAGCGCCTGTTTTGCCCCGTAGAAGAAATTCGCCTTCTCGACGGAGAACTTGGTCGCTGCCCCGGCGAGGACCTCATCGAGGGTCCCCGTCCGCCCGGTGCGCGGACGGGGAGGCTTCGCCGGAGTGACGATCACATCGTCCTCGTGTGCGGCAGCGGCCGGTTGAAGTGTTGCGGAGTGTTCGTCCATCGAAGAGTTCTCCATTCGGTCGACGGTGGGACCGGGTTTGCCGGTCCCACCGTCCGGCTGTCTAGAACGAGTACACCATGTCGAGCTGGAAACGGTTCAGCCAGCGATTCTCCGGCGACAACGTCTGAAGCCGCCGCTCGAAGAAGTACCGGCCCGAGAGCTCGATGTTCTTGCGAATCATATAGGCAGCCGTAGCCCAATGATTCACCGAATTCGTCTGCAGAACATCGCTCTCCATGAAGACCGACGGGAACACTTCGCGCTCGGCCTTCATGAAGCCGTAGTCGAAGTACCAGTCGCCCTGCTGCTTGCGTTGCCCGAGAATGACGTAGGCGTGGCCGCCGTCCTTCTCGTTGTTGAATGCACTCGTGTTGTGGAGCCATTCGACCGAGAAGAGCAACGGGAATCTCGGATGAATGCCCTTGTACGTGAGCTCGCCAAGGACGTTTATGACGCGGAAGTCCGAGCGGTATTCGAGTGCGTCCGTGAACGGGTTCCGGACCACCGTATTCGTCGTGCCGTAGTCGAGCACGCCGTTGACGGACGTCGAGCTGCCAGCCACCGCCGGAGGAATGACATTGATCTGTTCGAAATCGTGGAAGGTCCCGGAGAGCGTCGACGACCAGTTCTCGGACCACGTCCAGTCCGTGAGGATCTGTCCGCCAAATATGAACGCGTCGGCGCCGACGGATCGCTCGCGGTACGGCAGCTGCCAGGCGGTCAGCGTCACGGAGCGAAGCGGTGCTTCGTCGCTGACCTTGAGCTTGAGCCGCTCCGAGAGTCCCTCGACCTGCAGATCGTTGTCGAACGTGAATGCGGTCTTCTTCCACGTCGGCTCGAATTTGCCCGCATAAATGTCGAGATTCGCCGGCTTCGAGTCGGACGTGAAGTGCAGGAAGGCCCGGTCGATGGCAATTGGCTTGCGCTCGTAGAAGTCGGTCAACGTCTGATTCGTCGAGATCGGATCTGTGAACGAGCCGGACGCGAGACGAATTCCCCAGTCGAAGTGGTTATCGATCTTGCCTGTAATTCCTGCCCGGACTCGAACGCGGTAGCGATTGCGGGCGCTGACATCCGCGGGAAGGTCGAATCCCTGGTTGTAGAAGCCCTCGTAGCGGAACCGGACGTCGCCAGAGAACTTGATGTTCCCGAGTCGCTTCTCGATCTCGTCGACGCGCTTGGCGACGGCATCGTCATCCGTACCGGCGGCGTTCGCATCCGCAGTCGCCGGCGCGGCCGCACCAGGTGCGATCGAAGTGCCCGGGGAACTCGCTCCAACGGCAACAGTTGCGCCGCTCGCGACCGACTCCGCCGGACGAGCCGAAAGCTGTTCTTCCAGCCGGTTGATTCGTTCCTGCTGCGCCACGACGAGGCGCTCGAGACGCTCGAGTACCTCGGACTGACGCCGCAACTGGTCCTCAACGGTGACGGGCGCCGACCCGGATGCGGCGGGCGCAGTGCCCGGCCTAGTGGTGCCTTCGTCCCCGGCAAGAACTGCGGGGCTCAGGAACACTGCAGCCATGAAGGCACATGCCGCGCTGGTGGCTCTTCGGTAATGGCGTGGATTCATTCGAGGTGTCTCCTTGGTGTTCTCTCGGCTGTGCCGGCCGAGCCTCCTGACGAAGACCGATGCCGGACCGTACCGCTGGTAGCTTTCAGACGATTTAAGCCGATGTTAATTCGATCCTAAACGAGGGCAGGTTAGTCACGGATAGTTTCGAGTCGGTGAACGACATGTTAAATCCGTGCGAACTGCGGTCTGGAGGACGTGGGAGGAGGTGATTGGCTCTGTGGCTCTGTGGCTCTGTGGCTCTGTGCCCCTGTGTCTCTGTGTGCGTAGCGTCTGAAGAGCTACGCACACAGAGACACAGAGACACAGAGCCACGGAGACGCGGAGGCTCGGAGGAGTCGACTCAGCGAAAGCGCTCGCGCACTTCAGTCCTCGTGATCTGATCGCTTGCGGGCCACGCTCGACGGACGGACCGTCGGATCCCGATCCTCCGGGTGAAACACGAGCGAACTCACCGCGAAGATCGCGGCAAACGAGGCGGCTCCGCACCCAATGGCCCACAGCAGGGGCTGGGCCGCCGCGAGGTCGTACGCGACAAGTCCGACGATAGCCCCGGCTGCGGCGGCCAAGCACAGGTTCAGGTGTCGCACGGCATTTTCCTTTGGGGGACCCTTCGGGAATACACGCCCCGCTTCCCAGTGTCAAGCTGGCCCTATGCTACACTCGGTTCCGGGGAGGACCGCACGAATGTCTCCGTCCGAACTGATGGGAATCGGTCTCGTTCTCGTCGCGTTCCTGATGTTCGCGCTCGAGCTCAAGGCGCCGGGTTTCGGGATCCTGGGCGTTGGAGGCATCATCGCGATTCTAGGCGGAATGGTCCTTCTCTTTGGCGCTTCCTGGGCCACGATACCTGTCCTCGTCGCAGTGGCGCTGCTGATCGGCTCGGTCTTCGGTTCTCTCGCCGTCCTCGCACACCGCGCCAAGCGCAACAAGGTAGTCACCGGAAACGCCGGAATGGTAGGGCTCGAGGGGCGAGCCGAATCTGCGCTGACTCCTGATGGTCGCGTGCTGGTTCGCGGCGAGCTCTGGGATGCGGTGTCGCCCGTCCGGCTCGAACGTGGTCAGGCGATTCGCGTCACGGGCGTTCACGGATTGCGACTCGAAGTCGAATCTACCGAACACATCACAAACTCCATCCCGCCGAGATCAGTCGTTCACACAGACGATGACGACGTCATTCAACCTGCGCCTCAAGGCGCTCGAGGCAGCCGATGAACCCACTCTTCTTCCTGTTGATGGCCGTTGCGGTCGTAGGCTTCTGGCTCTTCTCCGCGATCAAGGTTCTGGCCGAGTACGAGCGCGGCGTGGTCTTTCGACTCGGTCGACTTCTCGACGCGCCCAAGGGTCCGGGTCTCATCTTCGTCTTCTGGCCGATCGACCGCATGGTTCGCGTCTCGCTGCGTACGATCGTGCTCGACGTGCCGCCCCAGGACGTGATCACGCGCGACAACGTCACCGTGAGCGTAAACGCGGTGGTCTACTTCCGGGTGCTCGAAGCAAGCAAGGCGGTCGTCGAGGTCGAGAACTTCCTCTACGCTACGTCGCAGCTTGCGCAAACGACGCTGCGGTCGGTCCTTGGCGAGTACGAGCTCGACGACCTTCTGGCAGGCCGCGAACAGCTCAACGAGCGGCTGCAGACGATTCTCGATCGACACACCGACCCGTGGGGAATAAAGGTCTCGATGGTCGAGGTCAAGACCGTGGATCTGCCGCAATCGATGCAGCGCGCCATGTCCAAGCAGGCCGAGGCCGAACGCGAGAAGCGCTCGAAGATCATTCACGCACAGGGCGAATTCAATGCGTCACAGATGCTCGTCGAGGCAGCGAGCATAATGGCTACTGAGCCTACGGCCATTCAGCTCAGGTACCTGCAGACGCTGGCCGAACTCGGCGTCGAAAAGAACACGACGATCGTGTTCCCGCTGCCGATCGATCTTCTCGAGATCTTCATGAAACCCGGAATGACGAGAGCCGACCGGGTCGCCGCGGCCGAGCGAGTATCGGACGAGGCGTCGGCGCAGCTCTCGCTTCCGTCGGGCAGTGCCACGGTTGAGAACGTCAATGCCGTTCCAGTCGAAAAAGTCCCGGTGGAGTCGTAGTCTCTTCCACGCGCATGCTTGGATCGCTTTCGAATCGGGAACGGCTGGCTGTCTTCGCCTTCGGCGGCGGAACTGCGGTTCTGTTCCTCGTTTTTACTGCCGGAGCGCTCATGGGGCGCTTTGGCGGTTCTCCCGCAGAGTTGCCTGCGAGCGACACAGCAGTGTCAGAACCTGTCCGAGTCGATTCCGAGAGATTCCTCGTCGAGGCCGGAGTCTTCGATACCCCCGCAGCGGGAGAGGAGACCCTGATGCAGCTCCGACGGCAATACACCAGTGCGTGGGGAGCCACTGACCCGGACGACCGTCGCTACCACGTCTACGCGGGTCCGTATCCGTCCGCGCAGGCCGAGACGGTCGCGTCCGAGTTGCGGGCCCGCGGACTCGAAAAGGT
>CAZQBW010000052.1:0-25778 GCA_964591515.1 uncultured Clostridia bacterium | reverse complement strand
TCGACGCACGCCTTCAAGGTCAACTTCTGCAAGTACACCAACGAGACGCGCCTCTCGATGGAGGACGCCTCGGCGAACAGCGGACAGCGCTACATCGCGGGCCTGAACGGCATCGCGTCCGGCGGCGGCTACGAGCTGCCCCTCGCCTGCGAAGAGATCTACCTCGTCGACGACCGTCGCTCGGCTGTGGCCCTTCCCGAGGTGCCTTACCTGGGCGTCCTCCCGGGAACGGGAGGACTCACCCGCGTCGTCGACAAGCGAAAGGTACGCCGCGACCTCGCCGACGTCTTCACGACGCTCGCCGAGGGCGTGAAGGGCAAGCGCGCGGTCGAATGGGGACTCGTCGACGGCATCTTCCCTCCCTCGAAGTTCACCGAGTCGGTCGAGGCGCGCGCCGCCGAGATCGCCGGTGCCGGACACCCCGACCGCAAGGGCATCACGCTCGACCGCATCGAGCCCGAAATCACCGACGAAGGCATCGCCTACCGCCACGTGAAGCTCTCGTTCGGCCCGCAACCGCGCGTCGCGCGGATCGAGATCACAGGACCGAAGGATCTTCCCGCTATTCCGGCGAACGCCTCGGACCTCGGCGCCGACTGGTACGTCCTGCGGATGTTCCGTGAGCTCGACGACGCGCTGCTGCGCCTGCGCTTCAACCATCCCGACGTCGGCCTCGTCATCCTGTCGACGCGCGGGTCGGTCGCCGACGTGCTCGCGATGGACGCCCAGCTCGCCGAGCGCCGTGACGACTGGTTCGTTGCCGAAGTCACGCACCACATGAAGCGCGTGCTCAAGCGCCTCGACCTGACGGCCAAGAGCTTCTTCGCCCTCATCGACGAAGGCTCGTGCTTCGCCGGCAGCCTGTTCGAGCTCGCGCTCGCGGCTGACCGCTCCTACATGCTCGACAACGACACCGTGAACATCGCGATCTCGTCGATGAACGCCGGCCCGCTGCCGATGTCGAACGGACTGACGCGCCTTGGAACGCGATTCCTTGGCGACCCCGAACGTGCATGCCGCGTCGCCGGCCTCACCGAGCCGCTGACGCCTGGCGACGCCAGCGACGAAGGACTGGTCACCTTCGTCGTCGAAGATCTGGACTGGGACGACGAGATCCGGCTCGCGTGCGAAGAGCGGGCCAGCCTCTCGCCGGACTCGCTCACCGGTCTCGAAGCGAACCTTCGATTCGCCGGTCCTGAGACCCTCGAAACCAAAATTTTTGGACGGCTTTCCGCGTGGCAGAACTGGATCTTCCAGAGGCCCAACGCGGTCGGCGAGCGCGGCGCGCTCACGCTCTACGGACGGCCGGAGAGCCCCGAGTTCGACTGGAGGAGAACGTAACCATGTCCGCATCGATCGACTACACCGAGAAAATCCCGAACAACGTCAACCTCGCCAGCGACCGCAAGCTGCAGCGCGCGCTCGAGGAGTGGCAGCCGAACTTCCTCCAGTGGTGGATGGACATGGGTCCCGAGGGCTTCCAGCAGGACCAGGTCTACCTCCGCACTGCTGTCGGCGTCGACAAGGGCGGCTGGGCGCACTTCGACTACGTGAAGATGCCGGACTATCGCTGGGGCATCTTCCTCACACCGCGCGAGGAGCAGAAACTGATCTCGTTCGGCGACAACATCGGCAAGGCCGCCTGGAACGAGATCCCCGGCGAGTTCCGCAAGGAGCTCAAGCGCATCATCGTCACGCAGGGCGACACGGAACCTGCGTCGGTCGAACAGCAGCGACTGCTCGGAAAATGCGCGCCGTCGCTCTACGACCTGCGCAACCTCTTCCAGGTCAACGTCGAAGAAGGCCGTCACCTCTGGGCGATGGTCTACCTGCTGCACCAGTACTTCGGGAAGGACGGCCGAGAGGAAGCCGAGGACATGCTCGTCCGGCGCTCCGGCAACGCTGATTCGCCCCGAATTCTCGCCGCGTTCAACAAGCCGATCGAGGACTGGCTCGCGTTCTTCTGCTTCACGATGTTCACGGACCGTGACGGCAAGTTCCAGCTCGCGGCGCTCGCCGAGTCGGCGTTCGATCCGCTCGCGCGCTCGACGCAGTTCATGCTGACCGAGGAAGCGCACCACCTGTTCGTCGGCGAGACCGGCGTCGGCCGTGTCGTCGAGCGCACGGCGCAGCTGATGAAGGAAGCCGCGGACGGCGATGTCACGACCGTTGGCGGTGTGCCGATCGAGATCATCCAGAAGTACATCAACGAGTGGTACACGGCTTCGCTCGACCTGTTCGGAGGCGAGGACTCGTCGAACGCGGCGACGTATTTTGCCGCGAGCCTGAAGGGCCGGTTCCAGGAGTCGGACGACAAGCGCTGGCCGGACCATCTCGCGCTCGAGGGCGTCTACGAGATCGATGCGCCGGTCGGCGGTGGCAGACTGTCGAAGGAAGAGATCCCGATGCGCCGCGCGATGAATCTTGTGTTGCGGGATTCTTACGCGCAGGACTGCGAGCGGGCCGTGGAGCGGTGGAACAAGACGCTCGCGGATGCGGGCATCGACTTCAAGCTGGCGCTCCCGTCGCAGCGGTTCAATCGTCAGGTCGGCATCTACGCGAACATGCCGTTCGACCCGGTTGGCAACCTGCTCGAGCCGGCGGAGTACGACCGTCGCCGCGATTCGTTCCTTCCGACGAAGGCGGACCTCGCGTACGTGAAGTCGCTGATGGTTTCGTGCACGAAGGCGGGCGAGTTCGCCAACTGGATCGCGCCGCCGCGTCGCGGCATCAACGGCCAGCCGCTGGACTTCGAGTACGTGAAGTTCATCAGGGGCTAACTACATATCCACGGATCCGCACCGCGAGCGGTTCTCTGTGCTCTCTGTGCCTCTGTGCTCTCTGTATTCCAACGGACTGCCGTAGGCATACGAAGAACACAGAGGCACAGAGAGCACTGAGAACCGGTCGCGGCACGGATTCACCATCGGACGATCACTCATGACCAAACGACTGCTGAGCTACGTGTGTGACAACTGGGTGGAGGGCGAGGGCGCCCTCGCCCAGCTCGTGAACCCGACGACCGAGGAAGTCCTCGCCGAGACGACGACGGGCGGCATCGACTTCGGCGCTGCGCTCGCGCACGCGCGCGAGGTCGGAGGCCCGGCGCTTCGCGACATGACGTTCGCCGAGCGCGGGAAGCTCCTTCAGGCGATGGCCTCCGAAATACACAAGTTCCGCGAGGAGCTCGTGGACCTCGCCATCGCCAACGGTGGCAACACGCGCGGCGATGCGAAGTTCGACATCGACGGCGCGACGGGCACGCTGCACTGGTACGCGTCGCTCGGCGAGAAGCTTGGCGATCGGAAGATCCTCGTCGACGGCGAGTCGTCTCAGCTCACGCGCAGTCCGAAGCTCGTCGGCCAGCACGTCTACCAGCCGCTCACCGGCGCGGCGGTTTTCATCAACGCGTTCAACTTTCCGGCGTGGGGCTTCGGCGAAAAGGCCGCGACGGCGATCCTCGCCGGCATGCCCGTCGTCACGAAACCCGCGACGAGCACGGCGGTCGTCGCCTGGCGGATCGCGGAGCTGCTCGCCGACGCGTGCCTGATGCCGAAGGGCGCGATGACGTTCCTGTGCGGTGGCGCGGGCGACATGCTCGATCACCTGACGTCGCAGGACGTCGTTGCGTTCACTGGCTCAAGCGACACGGGCGCGATGATCCGCTCCCATTCGGCGGTCGTGCGCAACAACACGCGCGTGAACGTCGAGGCCGACAGCCTGAATGCAGCGGTGCTCGGCGCCGACGTCGAACACGGCAGCGATACGTACGAGATGTTCCTGCGCGAGGTCGCGAAGGACGTCACGCAGAAGGCCGGGCAGAAGTGCACGGCGATCCGCCGAGTCTTCGTGCCGGAGGGTCTCGTCGCGCAGGTGCGCGAGGATCTTGCGGATCGGATTGCCGAGACGAAGGTCGGAGACCCGGGGCTCGCTGAGGTCCGGATGGGACCGCTCGCGACGGCGCGGCAGTTGAAGGACGTGAAGGCGGGCGTGGATCGGCTGCGTTCGACGTGCGAGGTGGTGCTAGGCGACGGCGGGCGGGGGACGCTCGCGGGCGTCGACGGCGAGAAGGGGTTCTTCCTGTCGCCGATGCTGCTCGTGGCGCCGAGTCTCGACTGCGCTGAAGTCCACGGATTCGAGGTGTTCGGTCCGGTCGCGACGATCCTGCCGTACGCGACGGGCGGAGCCGATTCAACGAAAGCGCTCATCGATGCGATCCGATTGGGCGGCGGCGGACTCGTGTCGTCGATTTATACGGACGACGTGGAGATCGCGCGGGCGTTCGTGACGGGCGCGGGCCCGTACCACGGCCGGCTGACGATCGGCGGCGAGAAGGTGGCGGAGCATTCACCGGGACCTGGCGCTGTGTTGCCGATGATGGTGCACGGCGGACCGGGCCGCGCCGGCGGCGGCGAGGAGCTAGGCGGCCTTCGCGGAGTGACGCACTTCATGCAGCGCACCGCGGTCCAGGGCTACGGCCCGCTGCTCGACAAGCTCTGGGGGTAGGAGCCGCCCTGCGTCTTGCGCGAAGCGCCTTGGAGTGCGGCGCGGAGCGCCGCTTTGGATTGTCGTTCGAGCCGTCGACGTGAGTGGTATCGAACGGTCATCCAAAGCGGCGCTCCGCGCAATGTGCACAGGTTGGCGGGATCTACGCGACGGGTTTCTCGATCGTGAAGTTCTTGAAGCGCGCCATCAATTCCTGAATCTTCACATCGATGATCCTGTCGGCAATGTCCTCCAACGCGATCTCCCCGCCGATGACACAGGCGGGACCACAGATGATGTTCAGAAGGATGCCTATCCCGATCTTGGTGAGCAGACAACCTCCATGGTTTTTCTCAATGTCGCTCGGCGGCTGAACACTGGCTTCAACGACGAGCGTGCCACTGGCAACAGAAACGTGAACCGAACCGGGCATGTCGTAGGCTCGCGGCTTGAGGTCGAGATCGTACGTGCCGTCTGGATCCGTGCAGTCGTACTGGACGACGCGACGATACCCGTCGTCCTCGTCTCCCGAAGGCGTAACGAGCGTCACGGTCATCGACGCGGTGAAGTCCAGTGCGAACGCACCTTCTCCAAACGAGATCGTTGTCGCCGGAATAGCAAGATTGTGCACAGTGACCGATAGCGGCGTCTCGTAGACGGTAAGGCGGTCCTGGGTTCCTCCTGGAATCGTGACATCCCTCTTGAAGGCGAGCACGTTTCCACTCACCGTACCGCGGAAGATATTGCGTTTGTCCGGCGTACGTTCGAATGAACCGTTCTTCAGTTCGACGTTGACTGTAACTGATGCACTGTCCGCTTTCGCGCGAAGCGTGCCCGAAAACTCCACCCCCGTGGCAGCAATCGTTCCGTCAACAGCAATCTCGACCGGCAGATGGATCTTGCCGCTTTCACTCGTCAATGCTGTCTTTCCACTCGCATCGAATCCCTCAATAAGTGTGTAGTCGGCATCCAGCAGCAATCGACCGCGCACGTACGGCTTGTCGGCGACGACCTCGAAGTCGTCCAGGATGCCGACCGTGCTGCCGGCTTTGAGGTGCGCCCGAAGCGCTTTCGGCACTCCGACAACCGTGCCTTCGTCGAGCACAATCCCCGCCACGGCGATCCGACCGGTAACCGGCGAACGTCGCTTGGGTCCCAACGTGTTGACGTTAAGCGACGAGGCGCGGAGCTTGCCGGACTGTGTGTAGACCGTCGTCTCGTCGTTGAAGACGAATCGACTCTTGCCGAGCGTCGCGTCGATTGTGTCGATCGTCCCGATGACGCTGGCCGGCTTGCCCGACGACCATTGAGCCTTCGTGATGGTTGCCGTCACGTCGCCGGTGGCCAGACTGAGCAGCCCTCGCTCGCCGAGCGCGAAGGTGCCGTCGTAGACCTTGGCTGTCAACGAGGAGGCGGCGTTCACGCTCAGCGACGTCGAACCGTCGCTCGCGATGGTAAGTCCGAAGGTCCGGAGCGTGACGCCGGTCCCCGCTTCGGTCACAAAGTGCGTCGTCGTTCCCTGACCCGCTGCAATCGTCACCAGTGATCCCTGCCCGAGTTCGGCCTTGAGGTATCCGGCACTCGCGTCGATCGACGCTTTCGACGCGACGTTGTCGAACGCTATGTGGCGAAAATCGAGCGCAGTGCCGCTTCCCAACTTCATTCGCATCGAGGGCGATCCGAGAATGCCGCCTGAGACCGCCGCGTGCAGATTGCGCAGCTGACCACGCACCTTTCGCGACTGCACGTCATAGTCGATCTCGAGAAACTCGACGAGACTCGGTGCGGTCGCCGGCGATGCAAGGGTCACGGAGTTACCTGGATCGCCGGTTCCGAGATTCGGGCGCGAGAATTCGAGCGTCGCCTGGTCTTCGAAGACGGCCTTCAGTGCGGGCGTCGACGCGTCGCCGAGGAATCGCACGCGGCGGACCATCTTTGTCGCCGTCGCCTCGACCGGCGACGCGTGCTCGATTCCCCGAATCGGGGACCCGAAGAGCATGTCGTGTGGACGAACCGACATCTCAAATCCCGTCGCGAACGACGGAATGCCGACGACCTCGGCTGGGCCGGTCAACTCTCCAATCGAACCGAAGTGGAGCTCGCGGATCACAACGTAGACGGGACTTGCAGGCGTCGCTACCTCGACAGGCGGCTGAAACCGGATGACAGCGCTTGTCAGTCCTTGTTTCCGATACTGGAATTCGGCTCGCGCCGTTGTCGCTGGTGCGATCTTCCAGAGCAGTTGTTGACCATCGAAGACCGTCTGCCATGTTCCCGCATTCAGATAGAGCACGACGCTCCCGTCGAGATCTCGGATCGAACGGGCGATGCTGCAGTACAGCGTATTCGATGGACTCTCGACACCGCAGGGTGAGGCGTCCGGCGCGACAGCGTGGATCGCTTCGGTCGAGGCGACCGTCGTTGTCGGGACCAGAGGGCCGAACGCCTCGGCTCGCAATGCGGTAGCGATTCGACTTGGCCCGAGTCGAATTCCACCGCGATCACGTGAATTGGGCGTCATCGAGCCAGCCGAACGGATTGGGAGGCCGCCGATCGCGATCACGAGAATCGTGGCAACGATCGCCGGGCAGGCGCGTTGCGATGGGAAGAGGCGAGCGAGATTGGTGTTCATCATGGTGCACGTCCTGTCGTGAAGGAATGCCGAGCGCCGTCGTCGTCTGCTTCGGTCGAGTCCGGTTGCGATGGCGTGCTCGAGCGCGAGCAGCCGCGCAGCGAAGACGCTCTCATCTCCCCATGACGCAATCGCGCGACCAATCCGGGCAGGCCGGTCCAGTAAGCCGCCTGCACCAACCGCTTTCCCGTCCGGATTGAATCCGTGCGACAATCGGCCCCGTCGGCGTCCTGAGGGGGACAATCACCGCCGGCGCCATTCCACAATCGACAGCGGACACGCCGCGAGACAGCCATGTCGCCCCGTCGGCCTCCGAATCAGACCGAGGCCTCTTCACGCCAGACCATCGACCGCCTGCTGACGGCCGCCGGATGGTCGGTGCTCTACATTGCACAGGCAAACGTCCACGCCTCGCTCTGAGTGGCAGGTTCAGGCGCAGGAGCTAGAGGAGAGGCTCAAAGCAGGACTGGACTCCGCGCGCACTGAAGCTTCGGAATCCGTGGACGGATTTCACCGGCCGTCGACCGAAATGCGGAAGGCGACGAGGTGCTCCCGCATCCGGGCGGCGTCCATTCCCGCAAAGGCGACGTACCCATCAGGCCGCACAAGATACGCAGCGTTGCGCGCGAGTCCAGCGTCGCGCGCCCGCCGGCTCCACCCGAAGGCGTGCAACGGAATCTCGAAGTCGTGCGTCGCCGCCACGACCTCCGCGCTCGGCTCTCCATATACGTGCACCTGCCACTCGAGCGACGCGAGTGGCGCGAAGTTGTCGACACCTTCACCTCCCGCCCACGGCAGCCGGTCGCCGCCCTTCACGTCGCCGCCTTCGCCAACGCTCAGCATGCTGCCACGATAGTTGATCCGCGTCTGCGAGACTGCGCGGAACAGCGCCTTCCTCACCCACTCTAATCCCATCACGTGCGGCCAGACGTGCGGCACGAGCTTACGGAAGAGGTTGCTCGTGACGTTCCGACCTGCGATGAGCTTGAACGCCTTGTCGGTCGTCGCAACGAGCGTCCTGGCAAACGCCAGCCGCTCGGGCTCGTACGTGTCGAGGATCTTTGCGGACGCGCGCCCGCCGAGGACGGCCGCCAGCTTCCAACCCAGATTGATGGCGTCACCGATTCCGGTGTTCATGCCCTGGCCGCCGGCGGGACTGTGGACGTGACCGGCGTCGCCCGACAGGAACACCCGGCCCACGCGAAAGCGCTCCGCGACGCGATGGTGCGACATGTAGCGCGAGAACCACTTCACGTTCGTGACGTGCACGTCGATCTGCCGTTCGAGATGGGGCCGGATGTCCTCGAACGTGATCGTCTCGGTCGTCTCGAGCGCCTCGGGCACGATGCCGATGACCCGGTGATTGCCGGACGAGCGGATCGGAAACACGAGCTGGAATCCGTCTGATGCAAGGCAGGCGTTAAGGTCGTCGTTGTCGACAGCCCGGCCGGTCGCCTCGACGTCAGTGACGTAGAAAACCTGCTCGTATGTGCCTCCCGAGAACGCAAGCCCCAGGCGACGACGCACCGTGCTGCCCGCGCCGTCGCAGCCGCACAAGTAGGAGGTTTCGACAGTGGTTTCGGTTCCACCCGCACGGAGCGTCGCCTGCACGCGATCGCCGTCGTCGGCAAAGTCGACGAGTTCGGTGGCCCACTCGACCTGTACACCGGCATCGGCAAGCTCGGCGACCAGCAGGCGCTCGTGGTCGTCCTGCGGGAAGCTCAGCACGAAAGGATACGGACTGACGGTGCCGCCGAAGTCGCCGAACTCGATGCGGGCGACCTCGCGAGCGCCCTCCCGCAGGTGGATGCGGTTCATCCGGATGCCGAGCCGGACGACCTGATCCGCAAAGCCGAGCTGCCGGTAGAACTCGAGCGTCCGGGCGTGGACCGCCATCGCCCTCGAGGCCTCGCCCGGGCCGTCGCTCCGCTCGATGATCCGAAGACTCACGCCGCGTCGCGCCAGCGACAAGGCGAGGACCAGTCCTGTAGGCCCGGCTCCGACGATGAGCACCTGCGGATTGTCCATCCGGTCCTCCGTTCGAAGGTCGACTGACTGCCGAGGACCGAGATGTAGCAGGTTTCGGCGACTGTTGCATCACGACGACAGGCCCGGCATTCCCTGCGACGCACGATACTCTTGGTACTAATGATGCGACCGCTCCGCGGTCGGCCCGAGGTGGGCGGCGGTACCGCGGGTCGCGTGCGCTCGTTGCTCTCGCCCCCGCGACCCACGGCTATTATCTTCGACCGCTCCGCGGTCGCCCAGTGCCGCTGCCGCGGTCCTGCTGCATTTGACCACCGTCGATCGCGCCGCGATCGACGGCATCCTGGAGCCGGCTGACTTCCTCGAGGATGGCGACGAAGCGACAGCCGAACGGCGTCAACGAGTACTCGACCTCGATCGGAGGCTTCTCGCCGAACACAGTCCGGCAAGCGATGCCGAAACGCATCATCTTCCGCAGCCGCTCGTTCATGACCTTCTGCGACAGTCCCGGGCAGGCACGCAGCATGGCACTCGGCCGGGTGCGTCCTTCGGCCAGTACCTGGAGGAGCCGCACCGACCACTTGCAGCCGATGATGCTCTCGACCATCACGGCGACCGGAATGGCCTTATGATCGTCGTCCGCATGAAGCGCGCTGGGTGAAGTACCGGTCTGGCCCATCTGGTGCCTACCTTACCGAAAAGTGCCATCTTGGCGCGAGCGAGGCGACGGCGCATCCTCTCCGGGCGCGGGGCACAGCGCCACCGCAATCAAGTACAGACGAACCGGAAGGAGGATTTCAATGAAGAACAAGGCTGTTTTCTACCACGCCGGCTGCCCCGTTTGTGTCAGCGCAGAACACTCGGTGCTCGGAGCGCTCGACTCGAACCGTTTCGAGGTGGAGGTTGTGCACCTCGGCACGGAAAGGAGCCGGCTCGCCGAAGCCGAGAGTCTCGGCATCACGTCGGTTCCGGCGCTGGCGCTCGATGGCCAGGTGTTTCACATCAACTTCGGAGCCAGCCTGTCCGACCTCAGGTGAGGGTGGCGCAGCAATAGGCCTTGGCGCCTTTGCGAAACCTCTGCGTCTCTGCGTGAAACTGACGTCAGGTCGCGTTTCTCGCAGAGATGCAGAGGTCCCGCAGAGACCTGACCGCACCGCCCAGGGCCACACACGTGCATGCCCGACCCGCCTCGTTTTCGATCTGCATGTGCGACATGCGATGGCGTTGTATACAATGCCATCAGTGTTGTGAACGGAGGATGCCATGGCAGAAACCGAACTGGTCTCGGTCCGGGTTCCGATTGAGACTGCCCAGCGGTTGAAGGCGCTCGCGGAAGCGATGCAGCGCTCGAAGTCGTTCCTCGGCGCCCAGGCGATCGAGGAGTTCGTCGCGGCTCACGAATGGCAACTCGCTGCGATCCGGGAAGGCGTCGACGCCGCCGATGCCGGTCAAGTCGTCGAGCACGACAGAGTCACAGCGTGGGTGGAGAGCTGGGGGACGGACTCCGAGAAGGAGAAGCCTTAGTGCGAGTCGTCTGGACGGCTCCGTCGGTCGGCGATCTCGAGCGCATTCGGACGTTCATTCATGCGGACAATCCGGATGCGGTGAGAAGCGTCGTCCTTCGGCTTGTGGGGCTCGTGGAGTCACTTCCGCCGATGCCGCATCGGGGGCGCGCGGGGCGGCTCTTTGGCACGCGAGAGCTGATCCACCCGGACATGCCCTACATCGTCGTGTACCGCGTGGCGCGCGAATCCGTTGAAGTGCTCCGCGTGCTGCACGCGTCCATTCGATGGCCGGTGTGACGGGCTTGCCAGCGTCTCTGCGGCTCTGCGGCTCTGCGAGAAACGCGACCTCATGTCAGTTTCTCGCAAAGACGCAGAGGTCTCGCAAAGGCGCAAAGAAGTCTACGGCAGTGCGCGGTCGATGAGGGCCAGGAAGGGCGTGCGGGGCGCGAGCGTGCCGAATGCCAGGCCGTGGTCGCCATCGAGGCGTGAGGCGGTGAAGGCCTCGGCAACGGCCTGTGCTCCCGGCGACGTGCCGGCGCGCAGGAGGATCGACGCCTGCAGCGCGAGCGCCATCCGTTCGACGAGCGAGCGCGAGCGGACTTCGAGCGCGGCGAGGGCAGCTGGAGACGACGTGGCGTCGTCGAGTACGGATCGGAGCGAGGATGCCTCACGATCGAGCGCCGGGTGCGCGCCGCGGGAGTCGTCGAGTTCGGCGAAGAATGCGTCGCGTGTCTCCGGCTCGCGCCCGAGCGCCCGCAACACGTCGAGCGCCTGGATGTTCCCGCAGCCCTCCCATATCGAGTTGAGCGGCGCCTCGCGGTACAACCGCGGCAGGATCGACTCCTCCACGTAACCGGCGCCACCCAAACACTCCTGCGCCTCGTTGACCGCCGCCGGCGTCCGCTTGCAGACCCAGTATTTGCCGATCGCCGTCGCGATGCGCGCCAGCGCCCGCTCGCGCGGGTCGCGCGGCGAGGCGTCAACAGCTCGTGCAATTCGCAAGGACAGCGCCGTTGCCGCCTCGGACTCGAGCGCGAGGTCCGCGAGCACGTTCTGCATGAGCGCGTGCTCGACGAGCCGCTTGCCGAACGCAGCGCGATGGCGTGTGTGGTGGATCGCCTGCACGAGCGCCTGGCGCACGATGCCGGCGGACCCGACCATGCAGTCGAGCCGCGTGAGAGCCACCATCTCGAGGATCGTCGCAACGCCGCGGCCCTCCTCGCCAACGCGCCAGGCGACCGCGCCGTGGAACTCGACCTCGGAGGACGCATTGCTCCAGTTGCCGAGCTTGTCCTTCAGCCGCTGGATCCGGACCGCGTTGCGCTCACCGCCGGGCGCGAACCGCGGCAGCAGGAAACACGTGAGGCCTCCGTGGGCGACCGCGAGCACCAGGAATGCGTCGCACATCGGCGCCGAGAAGAACCACTTGTGGCCAACGAGCTCGTAAAGCCCGTCGCCAATCTCCGAGGCGCGCGTCGTGTTCGCACGCACGTCCGATCCGCCCTGCTTCTCGGTCATGCCCATTCCTACGAGGCACGCGCGCTTCTCGGCGGCCGGCAGCGACCGCGGGTCGTATTCGAGCGCCGTGACGCGAGGGAGCCACTCCGTCGCGAGCCGTTCGTCGGCCGCGAGCACCGGGACGCACGCATAGGTCATCGTCAGCGGGCACGACGTCCCGTTCTCGGCCTGGTTGTGCAGGAAGAACAGCCCCGCGCGCGCCACGTGGGCGCCGGGCCGGTCCGCGTTGGCCCAGGCGAAGGAGTGGACGCCGTGTGACGTTGCGTGCGCCATGAGCTGGTGATACGCCGGGTGGTAGGTGACTTCGTCGAGGCGGTGGCCGTACCGGTCGAAGAGCCGGAGCTCGGGCCGGTTGACGTTTGCGGCCTCGCCGAGATCCATGAGCTCGCCGCCGGCGAGGCGGCCGTAGGCGGCGACGCGGTCTTCGGCCCAGCCGCCGCCCTCGCGATGGAGGGCGTCGCGAAGGGCCGCGTCGGCGGCGTATAGGTCGAGGTTCTCGAGCGGGGGAGGCTGGTTGACGACGTCGTGCGTGACGCCGAATGGGAGTCGATCGCGTTCGGGCATGGTGTGGGCAGTGTAACGCCGACCGTATCTCGCCTGCGCCTCGGCGAGAAAGAGACACCTGGCGACAATTGGGAGTACGATTCCTCCGACCGAGGACGACCAACTGCCCGTCCGGAAGGAGCTTCGTCATGATCCTTCGTCAACTCACGCTCGCGGCGATTGTTGCGTTCGCCCCCGCGGCCTTCGCGCAGACCGTTCCTGCTGGCAAGGGCTCACCGGAAGACCTCCGCGGCGCAACGACGGTCTTCGTCGACGAGAGCGTCCGCGGCGAGCTTCGCGACGCCATCGTTGCCAACCTCCGCATCGAGCTTCCGCAGATCACCGTCGTCGAGCGCGCCGAGGATGCGGCGCTCGTCCTCCGTTTCTCGACGACGATCGGAGACGACACCTTGCTCGACAGGAGCGTTCGGTCCGATCGGACAGGACTCGTCGACATCACGAAGGCTGACGCCGCCGTGAAACCTCGATTGCGCATTCCGCCATCGGCACGACCCGACATCGTCGATCCATCGCGCGACATGCCAACCGGCATCGACGCGATGGACACCGAGACGCCGCAGACACGAACCTATCGATATGCCGTCGGATCGGTCCTCAAGCCGTCCGGTCTGAATCGATTCGTCGAGCCCTTCTCGTTCAAACGGCGCATAGGCAAGGAAACCGATCGCGCAGTCCGCGACTTCGTCCGGATGTTCGCGAAGGCCTACCGCAAGGCGAACAGGCCGGAAAAATGAGTCGTGCGCCGCGAGCCACCAAGGTCCTCTTCAACATCCTCGGGATCCTGTTCGTCGTCCTGGGAATCCTCGGCGCGATCCTGCCGCTGCTTCCCGCGACGCCGTTCCTGCTGCTCGCATCGGCCTGCTTCGTGCGCGGATCGGATCGCCTGCACGATTGGCTCATGCAGAACCGCGTGCTCGGTTCCTACATCCGGAATTTCAAGGAGCGCCGCGGCATGCCGGTTCGGGCCAAGGTCGTCACGATTCTCATCCTCTGGGCTTCGCTACTCTTCTCGGCCTACCGCCTCGACATGAACGGCGTCCGCCTCGCGCTCGGCGTCGTTGGCATCGGCGTCACCGGGATCATCCTGAAAATCAGGACGCTCGACGAGTCGACCGCCAACTGATGGCCGCCACTACGTGCCCGGAAATCCCGTGCGACCCGCAACACGGGCGGCACGTGCATCGGCGATCGCATCATCGATCGACATCGCCCGGCCCTCGTCCATCGCGGCTTCGAGCTCGCCAGCCTCGAGGGCCTGCTGCAGCGTCGCGAGATCCGAATCGAACTCGTCGCGATCCTCCGGATGTACCCCGATCCCGACGACCTGGCGAATCGCGGCGGCCGCTCCGATGAACCTGGCCGCCCGGCGGAATTCCCTCAACTGGATCGCGACCGAGGCGATGCTCTCGAGCAACTCCGCGACCATGTGGACCGCGTTGTACTCGCGATACACCGGAAGCGCCTCGGCGTAATGCCGGAGTGCCTCGTCGAAATCACCGGCCATGGCGGCGATCCTCCCAAGCGAATGGCTGAAGACCGCCATCGCGGTCAGGTCGTTCAGATCGCGTGCGATCGAGAGCCCTTCACTCACGAGCAATCGTCCCTGCTCGAGCTGGCCCCGCGACGCGACGACCCGCCCGAGGTTGTGGAGAATCGTCGAGATGCTCCGGCTGTCACCGACCTCTCGAAGCGACTCGAGCGCCGATTCGTAAAGAGCGATCGCGCGGTCGAAGTCACCGTGCTCGCTGGCGACGATCGCCAACGCCGTCCCGGCCAGTCCGATTCCTCGGCGGTCGCCCACCTCCTCGAAAGCCTCGAGCGAGCCCTGCGCGGCCGTTTCGGCACGGTCGACGTCCTGTGCATGCAACTCGACGATGAAGGCTTCGTTGAGCGCGGCGCCGACACCCAGCCGGTCACCGAGCGCTTCGGCGAGTGCACGGCTCTCCTCGAGGCGTGACCGTGCAACAGACGAGTCGCCCTGAAGCCGCGCGAGCTGCGAAGACCACAGCAGCACCCGCGTCCGCAGCGGGTGACGCGGGTCCGGCGTCATCGAAAGGACTCGCTCGATCCAGGCTCGGCCTTCGCTCAAGTGCGCACGCACCGACCAGAAGCGGCCGAGCGCGTAACAGAGGCGCAGTCCCGACTCCCAGTCGCCGGCGTGGTCGACGCTCCACCTGAGCGCCGCTGCGAGATTGTCGTGCTCGTCCTCGAGCCGTGCGATCCATGCCACCTGATCCGGCCCCGTGAGTTTCGGTTCGGCGTCCTCGGCCAACTGCAGGAACCAGTCCCGATGCCGCCGCCGCACGTCCGATTCTTCGCCTGCTTCGCGCAGCCGTTCGGCAGCGTATTCGCGGACGGTCTCGAAAGTCCGGTACCGAACCGAGCCGTCGTCGCGACTCTCGGCCACGACGAGCGACGTCTCGACCAGTCGAGTCAGCGGATCGAGCACGTCGCCACCGGCAACAGCCTCGACAGCCGCAAGCGAAAACCCGCCGGCAAAGACCGCCAGGCGGCGGAAGAGACCGCGCTCTGAGTCCGAAAGCAGATCGTGGCTCCAGTCGATCGCGGCCCGCAGCGTCTGCTGTCGCTTCGGCGCCGTCCGGTTTCCCCCTGCGAGCAATGCGAACCGGTCGTCGAGCTTGTCGGCGATCTGCTCGACCGAGAGCACCTTCGCGCGCGCGGCCGCGAGCTCGATCGCGAGCGGGATTCCGTCGAGCCGGCGACAGACCTCGGCGATGGCCGCTGCATTGCCCTCGCGCGCGGCGAACCCGGGCCGGACGAGCGTCGCGCGCTCGACGAACAGTCGCGTCGCCTCGAACTCACCCAGTGCCGGAGGCGAGACGCTCGTCCCGCCAGCGGGCACCGTCAGGGCCGGCACCGGCCAGACGGCCTCGCCTGTGACACCCAGAGGCTCGCGGCTCGTCGCCAGAACCCGCAGCCCTGAACACGAGCGCAGCAGCGAGTCGACGAGCGACGCGCACGCCTCGACGAGATGCTCGCAATTGTCGAGCACGAGCAGCACGCGCCGGTCGCGCAGCCACGCCGTCAGACTTTCGGGCGTCAGTCGTCCGTCCTGTTCGCGAACGCCGAGGACCTTGGCGACCGACTGCACCACGAGCTCGGGATCGGCAAGCGGCGCGAGCTCGACGAACCACACCGCGTCGTCGGAATCGCCAAGCACGCGGGCTGCGACTTCGAGCGACAGCCGCGTCTTCCCGATTCCGCCCGGGCCGACGAGCGTGACGAGCCTCGCGTCTGCGATGCGACCGCGCACTTCGTCGATCTGTGGCTCGCGGCCGATGAAACGCGACGTCGCGAGCGGCAGGTTGTTCGGTCGCCACTTGCCGACCCACGCGGCATCGACGGCGGCCGTGGCGCTCATTCCGGGGTCCGTGGCGCGCCCCACGACGACCGTGTCGTGCGCGTCGTCGTCGACGGCGGCACCAAGCGCCCGCTCGAAGGCCTCGATGGTCTGGTATCGATCGCCCGGCCGCTTGGCGAGAGCGGACATCAGTGCCTCGTCGAGGGATGGCGACAGGTCGGGCGTAATGTCGCTCGGCCGCGGAGGCGGCTCGTTGACGTGTTTGTAGAGAAGGGCCATGACGGGACGGCCGGCAAACGGAGGCTGGCCCGTGAGCATTTCGTAGAAAACGCACCCGAGCGCATAGACGTCCGATCGCACATCGACGGCCTCGCCCGTGCACTGCTCTGGCGACATGTACGCCGGCGTGCCGAAGACGGCCTCGGCGAGTGTCAGCGGCGCGTCCGATGACAGCAGCGACTCTCCGAGCTTCGCGAGTCCGAAGTCGACGACCTTCACGGACCGCGCCCCGTCCCGCAACTCCAGGACGATGTTCTCGGGCTTGAGATCGCGATGGATCACGCCCGCGGAATGCGCCGCACCGACTGCCGCAAACACCTGCCGCATCAGGAGCATCGCCGTGTCGACGTCGAGACGGGATCGGCGCAATAGCTCAGTTCGCAGCGAATGGCCGTCGAGCAGTTCCATGACGATGAAGGCGCCGACGTCGGGCGCCACGCCGTAGTCGTGAACGGTGACGATGTGAGGATGACGGAGTCGCGCAACGGCGACCGCTTCCCGGCGGAACCGCTCGGCCATCGCGCGGTTCGAGAGCAGGTCGCTTCGGATCATCTTGAGCGCGACCGGCCGCTCGAGCTGCAGGTCCGTTGCTCGATAGACGGCGCCCATTCCACCGGCACCGATGACGGCGTCGACCCGGTACCGCCCGTCGACGACTGTGCCCAGTTCGAGCAGCACCGGAGGCGCCGCATTGTCGGCGCCTATCTCGGTCGGCGAGATGTCGGTAGGCACGAGCGGCGGGCCGGCCTCGGCGAGACTCGAGTCGCCGGAGGATGCGGCGGCCGCCAGCAATGCCTCGACCTGGGCGCGAAGCGCCGCGTCGCTCGAACAGGCTTCGTCGAGAAACGCCGCGCGCCGGTCCGGCGGGCAGTCGAGCGCCGCTTCGAGGAGCTTTCGGATCTTGTCCCGGTTCGCGGCCATACGCCTGCCCACTCGTTGAAGTCGAGGGCAACTATAGCCCAGGGGAGGAAGAAGGCTGCGCGTACAGAGAGCACGGAGGCACAGAGAACCACAAAGACAATATGTCTCTGTGAGTCTCTGTGCCTCCGTGCACTCTGTATGCGCAGCCTTCTCCTTACCCTTCTCCATCGATCGCGCAATTTCGCGCAGTTCCAGACCCGGAACCTCCTCGAATGTGGGCACTTCCGGGATATTTCGTCTCCTCCTCCCCGGCACCCGAGTTGCTACGATTAGGAGTGTTCGATTCCCTCGTCACCCGAGGTGTCTTCATGCTCGACCAGGTTGACCTCTCAAGTGCGGTTTCGAAGGAGGACCACGCGAAGCTCGCCCCGCCGCTCTACGAGCGGCTCCGGCTCGCGCAGTACGCCCTCAAGGACGCCCGGATTCCGACCGTGATCGTCTTCGAAGGCTGGGATGCCGCCGGCAAGGGGCTCGCGATCTCGCGCCTGCTGAAGCGCATCGATCCTCGAGGTTTCCAGGTCTACCCCGCGCGGCCGCCGACCGAGGACGAGCAACTGCGGCCGTTCCTCTATCGCTTCTGGATTCGACTGCCTGCGCGCGGCGAGATGGCGCTCTTCGATCGCTCCTGGTACGGGCGCGTCCTGATCGAGCGGGTTGCGAAGATGATCCCGAAAGAGCGGTGGATGTCGGCGTTCGACGAGATCGCACAGTTCGAGCGGCAGATTGCAGACGACGGGACCGCAATCGCGAAGTTCTACCTGCACATCTCGAAGGCGGAGCAGAAACGCCGGCTCAAACGGCTCGATCGCGACAAGTTCGAGAGCTGGCGCGTCACGAAATGGGACTGGAAACACCATCACGATTACGACAAGTACGTCGTTGCCATCGAGGAGGCGTTCGAACGCACCCACGCGCCCTACGCACCGTGGACCGTCGTTCCGGCCACCGACTGGCGCCACGCGGAGCTGACCATATTCCGGACGCTGGTCGACGCCATGGAGAGCCGGCTCGCGGCGGCGGCGCCGACGAAGGCTCGAGCAAAGGGGGCCCGCCATGCTTGAGAAAACCGATCTGGCCAAGAAGCTCGACGCCGCCGAGTACGCACTGGCGATCAAGAAGTGGCAGGTGGCGCTGCGTCGCGAAACGACGAAGCGCTTCAAGGAGCGCACGAGCACGGTCGTGATCTTCGAGGGCTGGGACGCCGCGGGAAAGGGTGGCACGATCAAGCGAGTCACCGAGAC
Organism: uncultured Clostridia bacterium; assembly: GCA_964591515.1. GTDB lineage: Bacteria > Acidobacteriota > Blastocatellia > UBA7656 > JADIYM01 > JADIYM01. The sequence continues at coordinate 7,325 of CAZQBW010000052.1, read as the reverse complement.
GCTCGACCCGCGCGGTTATGCCGTGCGGTCCTTCGCTGCGCCGGCGGGTGACGAGGCGACGCATCACTACCTTTGGCGATTCTGGAAAGCGCTGCCCGAGCCCGGACAGGTCGCGATATTCGATCGCTCCCACTACGGGCGCGTGCTCGTGGAGCGGGTGGAAGGGTTCTGCACGGAAGCCGAGTGGCGGCGCGCGTATCGGGAGATCGTCGAGTTCGAAACGCAATTGCGAAACGCCGGTGTCGTGGTCGTGAAGTACTGGATGCACATCGACCAGGACGAGCAGTTGCGGCGGTTCAAGGCGCGGGAGCTCGATCCGTTCCGGTCCTACAAGCTTACGGACGAGGATTGGCGAAACCGCGCGCGGTGGGAGCAGTACGAGCGGGCGGTCGAGGACATGCTCGAGCAGACGAGCACCGCCATCGCCCCGTGGACGGTCGTCGCGGCGAACGACAAGAACTATGCACGGGTGAAGGTCGTGAAGACGCTCGCCCGGGCGATGATGGAGGCCCAGAACCGCGAGCGGTAGCGAGCGGCCGGCAATTGAATCCATAGCAGACCAATCACACGGCCGGCCGTTTGACCCTGCGTGGCGGATCACACGGCCGGCGGTCTGCCCCCTCTGTGGTCTATCTCACCGCCGGCCGCTCGCTACCGCTCGCGGTTCTGGTTGTCACTCCGCCTTTCGCATCTCGATCGTCCCGAGCCCGTCGAGTTGCGCCTTCGTTTCGCTCGCCGTCGTGAACACGACGATCACGATGTCATCGAGCGGGAAGTGCTTCCGCACGATCGGCTGCAGCGTCGCCGGCGTGATTCCACGGATCGACGGCGCGAGCGTCTCGACGTAGTCCTTCGGCAGCCCGAAGACCTCGATCTGCGTGAGCATCCCGGCCAGCCCCGACGGCGTCTCGAGCTGCTGGGTCAGCCGGCTGAGGATGATGTTCTTCGACCGGCTCACTTCCGCGTCCGTGAGCGGCCCTTCCCGAAACTTCTTCACTTCCCCGAGCGTCGCGTCGATGATCTCGCGCGTCGTCGCGTTCTTGGTGAACGTAGTGATCGCGAACGTGCCTGGCTGGACGCCGGCATTGAACCGGCTCCGGATGCCGTAAGTCAGCGACCGGTTCACGCGGATCTCCTCGATCAGCCGCGACGAGAACCCGAACGACAGCACCGCGTTTGCGACCTGTACCGCCGCGTAGTCCGGGTCGTTGCGCGCGATGCCGATCGCGCCGAGTCGCACCTGCGCCTGGTTCAGGTTCGGGTAGTCGACGACCACGACGCGTCGTCCGGTCACTTTCGCTGGTGAAGCCTTCACCGCAGCGGGCGCATCGTGCTTCGACCAGCCGCCGAATGCGGCCTGGACCGTCTTGATCATCTCTGCCGGGTCGAACGCGCCGACGATGGCGAGCACGCCATTGTTCGGCGCGTAAACCGCACCGTGAAAGGCGACCACGTCGTCACGGGTGATCGTGGCAACGGACGACTTCAAGCCGAGCGACGGATGCGCGTAGGGCGTGCCGGCCATCAGCACCGACTCGTACTGGATGTCGGCGTAGCGGCCGGAATTCTCGGGCAGCGCCGAGATCTCGCCGAGCCGCTGCTGACGAATCCGGTCGACTTCCGCCGCGGCGAACGCCGGCCGCAGCACGACGTCGGAGAGCAGGTCGAACTGCCGAGCGGTGTCGCGAGAGAGAAACTGTGACGTGACGGTCGTAGTCTCGGCGTCCGACGTCGCCGAGAGCTGTCCACCGACGAAATCCGTGTCGGTGGCGATCTGTTCGGCCGAGCGCTTCTCGGTGCCGGCGGTCAGCAGCTCGGCCGTGAGCGACGCGAGGCCTTCCTTGCCCTTCGGGTCCGACGCCGAGCCGGCGCGAAGCGTGAGCCGCGCATGCACGAGCGGGTTCTCGTCCTGCCTCATCATCAGGACGACGAGGCCATTTGGCAGGACAGTTCGCGACCACGCGGGCATGTCGACGCCGCCAGCCGGGGCGGGCACGTCGATGGTCTGGGAAGCAGACTGGGCGAACACCGACGTCGTCAAGAAGACGATCAGAGCCGGGAGCGATAGCGACCGGGTTCTTCGCATCAACACGTTACTTCGGCGCATCGGCCACCTCCTTCGCCGCTTCGGGCAGCACGAGCGTGACGACCGTCTTGTGGTGGTCGTTGAAGTACAGCGCCGCGACGCGCTTGATGTCGTCGTTCGTGACGGCGTCGTAGCGATCGAGAATCGTCGTGAGTGCGTTCCAGTCGCCGAACTGCACCTCGAACACGCCGAGGAGGTTTGCCTTGCCCGCGATCGTCTGGAGGTCATTGATCATTCCGGCACGCAGCAGGTTCTTGGCTTTCTGGAGCTCATCGGCCGTGACGCCGCCGGTCTTGACGTCGCGAATCACCTCGCCGATGGCGGCTTCGCACTGCGCGGCGGTCGTCTTCTCCTGCGCCTGGGCATAGAAGGTGAAGAGCGCCGGATCTGCAAGTGCCAGCAAGTTCGAGTTCACTTCGGTTGCAATCTGCCCGTAGACGAGCTTGCGGTAGAGCCTCGACGACTCGCCCGTGCCGAGGATCGTCGACAGGACCTGAAGTGCCGGCATATCCGCATGTTTCGCGGCCGGCGTCTTGTAGCCGAGCATCACAGCCGGCAAAGAGGCTTCGTAGACCAGGTCCACGCGGCGCTCGCCCTGCTGCTCGGGCTCCGAGTTCACCACGGGCTGCGGCGCCCCGCGCTTCGCGACGGCACCGAACGAGGCGCGGACTTCCTTCATCAGGTCTTCGGTCTTGAAGTCGCCCGTGAGAACGAGCGTCGCGTTGTTCGGGCCGTAGTAGGTGTCGAAGTAGCGCTGCGCCTCCTCGAGCTTGATCGCGTCGAGATCGCCCATCCAGCCAACTACGGGCCACTGATAGGGGTGCGCGACGAACGCGGCGGCCATCAACTCTTCGTCCATGCGCCCGGCCGGACTGTTGTCGGTGCTTACGCGACGCTCTTCCTTGACGATGCCGCGCTCCTGCTCGATGTTCTTCGTGTCGAGGGTGAGGCTGCGCATGCGGTCGGCTTCGAGGTCGAGGACGGCCGCAAGGGCCTCGCGCGGGAAGGTTTCGTTGTAGGCCGTGAAGTCCGTGTTCGTATAGCCGTTCCCACCGCTGCCGGCGTTCTCGAGGACAAGGTCGAACTGCTTCGGTCCGTACTTCGCCGAGCCGTTGAACATCATGTGCTCGAAGAGGTGCGAGACGCCGGTGATGCCCGGGCGTTCGTTGCGAGAGCCGACGCGGTAGAACACGACCAGGCTGATCATCGGGATGGAGTGGTCTTCGTGGGTGAGGACCGTCATCCCGTTGTCGAGGGTGTGACGCTGGACCGCGATTTTCTGTGCCGCGGCGGGCGTCGGGAGCGCTGCGGCCAGCAGGGCCGCGGCGCAAAGCGAGAGGAAGATACGTCGCATGCGCGCCTCCGTAATGTTCCGGTTCGGGGAGGGAGTGTAGCACTTGGGGGTGGACAGAACAGTTGAGGAGTGAAGACTGGAGAGGCATCGCGGATTCAGCGGATCGAGCGGATGAAGCGGATCAGAGTGCTGCTTCTGATCCGCCTCATCCGCTCGATCCGCTGAATCCGCGATGCCTCTCGATTGAATGCAACCGCGGACCCGGACCGATGGACGGCAAGAGCTCCGTCGATCGGCACGAATCCGCGGTCCAGACTGCCCGTTGCGACAGTCCGCTACTCGAGCACGTGAATGTTCCTCGCCGCGCACATCTCCTTCAGGATCTTCGGCCAGACCGTCACACTGACCTCGCCGAGGTGCGCCGTCCTTAGCAGCTGCATCAGCACCCGCGACTGCCCGATGCCTCCGCCAATGCTGAGCGGCAGTTCGTTCGCCATCACGGCCTTGTGATACGGCAGCTCGAGGAAATCGAGCTGGTTCGTCATCTGCAGTTGCTGCCGCAGTGTCTCTGCGTTCACGCGGATGCCCATCGAGCTCAACTCGTGGCGCCGCTTCGTCACGTGATTCCACACCAGGATGTCGCCGTTCAGGCCGTGCGTCGGCTTTCCGGCCTTCGACGTAGTCGGGGTCACCCAGTCGTCGTAGTCAGCCGCGCGCATCTCGTGCGGATACCCGTCGGCGAGCGTCCAGCCGATCCCGTAGATGAACACCGCCGGATACTCCTGGAGGATGGCCGTCTCGCGCTGCTTTCGAGGCAGATCGGGGTACTTCTCGAGGATTTCCTCGGCGTGGATGAAGGTCAGATCCTTCGGCAGGTTCGGGAACCGGGGGTCTTTCAGCTGCGGGTAGAGATCCTGCGCGTATTCCTCGGCGCCGGTAAGCACCTTCCAGATTCCCTTCACCGTGTCGGTAAGGAAGGCGAGGTTGCGGTCCTCCGCCGTGATCGCCTTCTCCCAGTCCCACTGGTCGACGTAGGCGCTGTGGTCGTGGTCGAGGAAGTAGTCCTTCCGCACCGCGCGCATGTCGGTCACGAGCCCCTCACCGGGCTCCATTCCGAACTGTCTGAGCGCGACCCTCTTCCATTTCGTCGCCGCCTGCACGACCTGGGCTTCGATCGGGTTCTTGTTGTGATCGTTGGAGATGTGGAACTGGACCGGGGTGCGCGAGCCGTCGCGATCCAGATAGTCATTGACGCCGCTCTCGACGTCGACGATCAGCGGAACCTCGACCCGGATCAGGTTCAGTTCGCGGCAGAGGTTGTCCTCGATGTACCGCTTCACGCCGGTGATCGCAATCTGCGTCTCCTTGGGAGTCAGTAGAGAGGCGTAGTCCGTCGGGAGGACGGTCTCGAGCTGTGCGTAGTTGCCGATGCCGGGACCGGCCAGATCGGCGCGTTTTTCGGCTGATGACATGGTGCCTGCTCCTTTCGGTCGGTTTCACAACCAACAGAGCACGGGAGATACAACTTGCGTTCCGGAGGCAATTCACTGCAATTGCGGCAGAATCCGCAGATTGCAGCTACGTTGTTGGGGACATGCCCTCGCGATGCCGGCGGAATTCCGCAGATGAGCGGGGGCTCTCTGTGCCTGCGTGACTTCGCGCCTCGGTGCCTGAAGAAGGGCCACGGATCAGACGGATCTTACGGATCAACCCGGATCTGCCCTGAATTTCAGATCCGTGTTGATCCGTAAGATCCGTCTGATCCGTGGCCCTTCTTCAGATACCGAGACGCCGAGACACAGAGGCGCCGGGCCAACCCTCCACCCCGACTTCGGCAAACTTTCCAGCCCGCGGGAGCCTCCAACTGTCGCTTCAATACGATCAAGTGGGAGGTCATCAGACTCTTATGTTTCATACTTTCAGAGCCCCTTTTGCCGCAGCCGCGCTCGCAACGATTACCCTCGCCGGCGCCACCGTCTTCGCACAGGACGCCGCACCGGCGCCGACCGACAATCCTCCCCAGCAGGGTGACCGTCTCGAGCGCGAAGGCCGCCGCGGCCGCGCCGGCAAGGGCGGGATGCGCCACGAAGGCGGACACGGCAGGATGTTCGACCGGGCCGCCGATCTCGTTGGCCTGACCGCCGAGCAGCGCACCCGGATCGACGAGATCCAGAAGGCGGACAGCGAGGCCATCAAGGCCGCCCGCTCTGTCACGGTCGAGAAGCGGCGCTCTCTCGAAGATGCGCTGACGGCCGAGCCGATCAACCAGGCCGCCATCGATGCACGAATCCTCGAGCTCTCCGCCGCCCAGACCGAGATGATGCGTCTGACGACCGGGACACGGGTCAAGGTCATGCAGGTGCTTACGGCCGAGCAGCGGGCCAAGCTCCGGGAGGCCCGAGGGGCGCACCAGGGCCGGCGTTTCAAGCGGTAATCAATCCGCGTTTCACAGTGGACGGCTGCGACCGAGGTCCTTTCGACCGGGTCGCGGCCGTTCTTCGTTTTCGGTTCCATGTCTTGACTGACCCAGATTCGGAGCCTATTCTCGCGACGTTTTCCGTGGCTGCCGGTGACGGGCGCCAATCCTGCGGGAAGTCTGGAGTTGCCAGCGTTGAGTGCGACGGCCAATGTGCGGGCGGCCGAACGTGAACTGGGCGTGCTCGTGGCCAGCATCGCCGCGGGCGACCAGGCCGCGATGGCCGCGCTCTATGACCAGACGAATCGGGTCGTCTACGGCCTCGCGCTTCGCATCCTCCGAGACCCGGGAGCCGCCGAAGAGGCCACGCTCGACGTCTACATGCAGGTCTGGCGCAAGGCCGCGACCTACGACGTCAGTCGCGGCAACCCCTCGGCGTGGTTGCTCTGCATGGCTCGCACGCGCGCGCTCGACCGCCTGCGGTCGTCGGCGTCCGCGCGGAACTCCGAGACCTCGCTCGAAGACTCGCCGATCGAACGCGCCATCGCCACTGACAATCCCGAAGATTCGACGCTCCAGACCGAGCGGCAGCGCATCGTCAGGGCCGCGCTGGACAGGCTCTCGCCCGAACAGCGCGAAGTCATCGACGTCGCGTATTTCTCCGGACTCAGCCACAGCGAGATCGCGGCGAAACTGAACCTGCCGCTCGGAACCGTCAAGACGCGGATCCGTCTCGGCATGGAGAAACTGCGGGAGTATCTGGCGCCGCTGGCCGACGCAGAGGGGGCCGACGATGACAGATAGGCGCTCCCCACAACCTCTTTCGGAGGACGTCTGGATGCACGCGCTCGGCGTGGACGTCGAAGACGACGTGGCGCTCGACGCGTCGGCATGCGGCGAAGCGACCATCGAAGACATGCTGACCGCCGAGTTGCTGCTCGGCGAGATGGCATTCGTGAGCCTCGCGACGCCGCCGCCGTCGTTGCGCGACCGGTTGCTTGCCCAGGTCGCCGCCGAGGCCGCGCCTCCGCCGTTCGTGCTGCGAGCGGACGACACGCCCTGGACGGAGACCGGTATCCCGGGCGTCCGCCGTCGCAACCTCTACGTCGACGAGCAGGCGCAGCGCGTGAGCTTCATCCTCCAGATGGATCCCGGCGCGAAATACCCGCCGCACCGTCACGGGGGCGTCGAGGAGTGTTTCGTCCTGAAAGGCACGGTGCGCGACGACAATTCGTCGGTCGGGGCCGGAGACTATGTCCGCTACGAGACGTCGTCGGACCACAGTCCGCTCGTGACCGACTCGGGTTGCGTGCTGCTGATCGTCGGCTCGACGTCGAACCAGCGCCTCTAGCGGCTCCCCGTTTTTCGAGCCGCGAGCGGTAGCGAGCGTCCGTGGGACGTATCAAGAAGCGCAGCCGTGAAACGGAGAGAAGGGAGGGATCGGACCCCACGACGTCCCACGGACGCTCGCTACCGCTCGCGGCTCGAAAAACGGGGACGGTCACCCGACGGAGTGCGATTCCTCTTCG
>CAZQBW010000051.1:0-26066 GCA_964591515.1 uncultured Clostridia bacterium | reverse complement strand
CTCGTTGGGCTCATAACCCAAAGGTCGCAGGTTCAAATCCTGCCCCCGCAACCAAGTTCAAGAACGGTCACCCACCGGGGTGACCGTTTCGTTTTTGGTACTTCGTGCTCGTGACGTCCTTCGAGTACAATCGCGTCGTTCACCTCAAATCCCCTGCAGGTCAAAGAGAAGCACGCTGATGGATGCGAAACGACCGGACGACATGCACTCGAAATCGCAAACACGAGTGAACTATCGGTTGCCGATCGTCATCGAAGGCGACGACGCCATCGGTCGCCCATTTCGCGAGGAAGCCATCGTCGAGAACGTTACCCGGCGGGGCGCTTTTGTCGAAACGAGCCTCACGTTGAAGGCTGGCGGACTCCTTGCCCTCGTGGATGCGTCCGCCGATGATCGCCGCCTCGGATTTGGCCAGATTGTCTGGATCCGCGAGGGACCCGATGTTCCGTCAGGCGTCGGTATGCGACTCGTCGGCGACAACGCAAAGTGGATGGACTACCTGATCGCACACTCGGTCCTCGAGATCGAGATCGAGGACGGGGGCGAAGACTGAACCCCTCGAGCGAGGTCCGTTGATGCCGCCGCCGATCGAACGACTCTACCGCGATCCGGTGCACAACATCATCGCGCTATCCTACGACGATCCCGTCGAGAGACTGCTGATCGAGCTGGTTGACTCGCCGGAATTTCAGCGTCTGCGGCGAATCAAGCAGCTCGGCCTTGCGATGTTCACCTATCAGGGAGCCGAGCACAGCCGCTTTACGCACTCACTCGGCGTAATGCACGTCATGCGTCGCGTTTTGCAGCGCATTGGCCGGGACGACCTGGTGAACGATCGGGTCCGGGCGATTGCCCTCTCGGCTGCGCTCCTTCACGACATTGGTCACGGCCCCTTCTCGCACGTGATCGAAAAGGTCCTCAAGGTCGCGCACGAGCAGCGGACCATCGACATTCTCCTGGATCCCCGCACCAGGGTTCACGAGGTTCTCGCGAGTTACGACCCGGACCTGCCACGTGACATCGCCTCGGTCTACAGTTACGACTTCCAGCCAGCTTTCGTATCGCAACTTGTCTCCAGTCAGCTCGATGTCGACCGATGCGACTACCTGCTCCGCGATGCCCTGATGACGGGTGCGAAGTACGGCAACTATGACCTCGAGTGGATCCTCCGCCACATCCGGCTGGACTCGACGGGATCACGCCTGTTCGTCGGTGCGAAGGGTCTTTACGCCGTCGAGGAGTACCTTCAGGCCCGGTTTTACATGTTCAGGCAGGTCTACTTCCACCGGACGCTGCGCGCTGCCGAGGCGCTCCTTCTCTCGATCCTCAGGCGCGCGGTGGAGCTCCTGGCGACCTCCGAGCTTCGATTCAACATTGCAGGCTCAGTGTTCGAGCGCATGTTGCGTGGGCAGGAGCTCTCGGTCGTGGAGTACCTCGAACTGGACGACTACGACCTGATGTTCCACATCAAGCAGTGGCAGCGCGAGCCGGATGCCATCCTCTCGGACCTCTCGCGGCGTTTCGTCGAGCGGCGACTGTTCAAGACCCTCGACGTCGATCTCACGCACGTCGACGAGGCCGAACTGGCTGAGACTGTGTGCGGCATCGTGGCGTCGGCGGGCTTCGATCCCGAGTACTACTTCGTCGTCGACAGCGCATCCGACGTTCCGTATTACGGATACTACGCGCCGGACGAAGCCGATGCGCGCTCGAACATCTACATCGAGGTGGGTGGGCCCGGCGGTGAAGTGCGTGAGATCAGCGAAGTCTCGCACGTCGTGAAGGGCATGGAGAGCTACAGGATTCACCGGTTCTGCTTTCCTGCCGAGGTCGCCGACGCTGTTGCCGTCGCGTCTGGCCTGCCGGCGACGGCCTGATGATCGGATTGCGATACGGCGCCGGACTCGCTGCGGCAATGCTGCTCGTCCTGCTGCCGAGGAATGCGGGTGCATTGAGCGTCCCCCTGCAATCAGGGTATTCGCCTCGAATCGCCGTGCTCGGGCTCGGCGGCGTTGAGAGGCTCAGGGCAGAGATAGGACGTCTTCTTTCGGCCGCAGGGGCGACGATCGTCGCCGACCGACTGGCCGACGCGGCCGCCAAGGGTGTCGGATACGATGGCTCCCTCAATCCGACGCGTGATGACGTGAGGCGGCTTGCTTCTGCCATCGGTACCGAAGTAGTCGTGCTCGGAACGTCCAGCGTAGTCGAGCGGGAATCGGCGGACCCGGGCCGTCGATGGGACGCGTTTGCCGGAGTCTTCTTGGCTGACGGGCGGTCCGGGAGACTCCTTCGCTATCGTGGTCTGTCATTTCTGGCCGAGTCACGGGAGGCTGCCGAGGCTCGGCTGATCTCGGCCGTCGCGGAAGAAGTCGCGACCTGGGTCGACGTCGTGCGATCCGATGGGAGCGAGACAACCGGCGAGTGGAAATCGGAAGATGTCACGTTCGCCGATTTCGTCTCGCAGCCGGAAGGGAGTCCGGGCCTCATTCCTCCCCGCTTCTTCTCGCGACCGGTGCCGACCTACACTCCAGACGCGGACCGGGTCCACGCTACCGCGACCGTCGAGCTACTCGTCGAGTTTCTCGCCGACGGATCGTATGGCCGAATCGACGTCGTGCGGTGGGCGGGCTTCGGTCTCGACGAGTCCTCGATCCTCGCGGTTCGGTCCTCGAAGTTCTGGCCCGCCCGGCGCGATGGTGTAAGCGTCCCCGCCCGGGCAATGCTCCGATTCAACTTCCGGTTTCGGGGAGATGACCCGATCGAGCGGGGCAAGGGTGAGTGAACGGGCAGAAGCTCAAGAGAAGGCGTTGCCGTTTGAGAGCACGTAGGCACGGAGAGCACGGCCCGACAACCCTTAGGAATCTGTGTTCTTCGTGCCTCTGTGCTCTCCGTACGGCAACGCCTGCATACTTGTCAAAAACGACCTATCACATTGATATTCAAGCACTTATGGCTGATCCGCGGAGCCGCTCTCAGCACTTGCCAGCCCATCGGCCATGGAGTACTATGACCGCAGTTTCTGCAGTTCACCCGATCTTTCCACCTCGTCTCGACCACCAACAAGGAGGCTTCTATGAATCAGTTCAGCACGACCGAAGAACTCAAGGCGTACCTTCTCGCCGAGAACTCCCAGTTCCGTGACCTTGCGAATGAGCATCGACAGTACGAAGAGCGGCTTGGTCAGTTGGCAGCGTTGAGCTATCCGAACGACGATGAGTTGGTGGAAGAGAAGAGCCTCAAGAAGAAAAAGCTATTGATCAAGGACCAGATGGAATCGATTTTGGCGCAATACCGCCACCAGGAAAGTACATAACAACGCATTGATTGAACCCCACAAGCAGGTTCGACAGCATTGATGACGGGGGCGCTTGAACGCGCCCCCGTTTCGCGTAGGAAGACGGTCTCGGTACGACGGCATGGCAAGAGAGGGCATTCCATTTGTCGCATTGTTCGCGTTACCGGCGTTGATCGCCGGGGTCTTCGCGGGTCTGACGGCAAGCGTCCTGCTCTGGGTTCTTGCCATTGCGTGTCTTCTGCTCACGGCGTTCATGGCGTACTTCTTTCGGGACCCGGCACGGACAGTTCCGAGCGAGTCCGGAATCGTTGTGTCGCCGGCGGACGGCAAGGTCCTCGTGGTCGAGCGAATCGACGCATCGGATGAGGCGTCTGCGACCCAGGTGTCGATTTTTCTGTCGCCGATGGACGTGCATATCAACCGGGCACCGATCGGCGGTACCATCGAGTCGGTGACCTACAAGCCGGGCGAGTTCCGGGTCGCAAGCCGAAAGATTGCCTCGGAGGTGAACGAGCAGAACGTCATCTCGATCCGAGGGGCTGAGATGTCGGTCGTGGCACGACAGATCGCCGGGCTTGTCGCGCGGCGCATCGTCTGCTGGAAGAAAGCCGGGGAACACGTCGAAACGGGCGAGCGAATCGGATTGATGAAGTTCAGCTCCCGGATGGATGTCATCATGACGTCGGACATCGAGGTGCTGTGTCGAATCGGCGATCGCGTCGTGGGCGGCGAGACCGTCATCGGGAGAAAAATCCGTGACAGATGAAGTCGAAAAGCCGCAACCAGAGCGCAAGGGATTCAAGAAGAGCGTCTACATCATTCCGAGTCTCTTCACGACGGCGAACATATTCTGTGGATTCTCGGCAGTCATCGAGTCCGTCAGTGGGAGCGTCTCGCTGAGTCTGGGCGATGTGGGCGGCGCGGCCAGACATTTCAACATTGCGGCGCTCTTCATCGGCTGGGCCGTGCTCTTCGACTTTCTCGACGGCCGGGTCGCGCGAATGACCAACTCGACGACGCAGTTCGGCGTCGAGTTCGATTCGATCGCGGACGTTCTTACGTTTGGCATTGCGCCGGCTCTCCTCGTCTACTGCTGGGGTTACGGGTTCGTCCCGGAGCTCGGAAGCGCACCTTGGGCCGTGTCTTTCCTCTATCTCATCTGCGGTGCACTTCGATTGGCGCGCTTCAACGTGATGGCGTCCAAGCCCAAACTTCAGAAGCCGAACGCGAGTCCGAAACTCGACAAGAAAGCCTTCGTCGGAATGCCGATTCCGGCAGGCGCCAGCCTCATTGCTTCCATCGTTCACTTCTGGCCGACGCCAGCCACGGCGATGGCGCAGCAGGTGAATGTGTTCGGCCGAACGGTATTCGTCGGACCCAAGGAGTGGGCCGTTGCGCTGCTCGTGCTCGTCGCCTGCCTCAGCTTCCTTATGGTCAGCACTTTCCGATACACGAGTTTCAAGTCGGTGGCGCCGAATTCACGGAATCCGCGCCTGGTGGTGCTCTTTCTCGCCGTGTTGATCGTGGCCGTCTTCTATTATTCGCAGTGGACCCTTCTCCTGATCGCGTCGCTTTATGCGCTGCACGGAGTTCTCGGAAAAGTAGCCGGGCTGTTCCGGCGAGTCGGGAGTACACCCGCGATGGATGCGGCATCGCCCAAATCGAGCCCGGACGTGCCCTAGAAGCGGAACACTGCTCCCGACCCAACGTTTGTCCGACAGCGCCGGTAGTTACTGGTGAAGGCGCAAGGAACATCGATGGCGGGAGACGTGGCAAACATCGCGCTGACGACCGGCAAGCTTGGAGCGTGCCCGGCGACCGACGCTCGAGACGACGTGCTCGAGCAGGCGATCGCCAGAGCTCGACGGGGTGACCTCGAGGCCTTCGACATCATCATTCGGCGATCGGAGCGGCGGGTGGTGTCGGTGGCGTGGCGGATACTCGGAGACGAGGACGACGCCCGCGATGCGGCTCAGGAGGTCTTCCTCAGGGTATTCCGTTATCTCGGCTCGTTTCGCGCCGGCGAGAACTTTTCGGCGTGGCTGTATCGCATCGCAATCAACACGTGCCGCGATGCCCGAAGGGGAAAGTCACTTCGGCTGGCACGTTTTCCATCGATCGGCGAGTCCGGAGAGGATTTCGCGGAAGAGGCGGGTCCGGATGCACACCCTGACGATGCCGTGCTCCGGTCACAACGTCGGGCGCTCATCCGACGGGCGCTTGCGGAACTGGCCGACCGCGAGCGAGAGGCGTTCGTTCTGCGGGACCTGGAAGGGCTGACGACCGACGAGGTTGCCGAGGTTCTCGGAATGCGGGCCGTCACGGTCCGGAGCTACGTCTCCACTGCGCGGTCTAAGGTCCGATCCTACTGTGCGGCAGCTATTGATGAATGCGAGCGGGCTGGAGGCGTGCGATGAACTGCGCGAATGTGAATCGTCATCTTTCGGAGCTCGCGATGGACGACGTGGCGCCGTGCGACGAACTCGAGCTCGCGACTCATCTGCGTGATTGTGCGGATTGCGCGAAGCGAATCGAACGCGAACGCGGCGTGACGATGCTCCTGCGTGAATGGTCCGAGCCTGAATTCAAGGACGCGGATCGTGAGCGACTGCACGCCAGGATTCACACGGTCATCGAGGAAGAGGCGCGCGGCTCGTTTGGGTTTGGGCTGACCGTCCGTCTGGCAGCTGCCGCATCGATCGCTGCATTGGCCTTACTTCTCGGACTCGCGGGGGTAAGCCGTGTCGGCGGGCCGACCGGTGGCGAGGCTATGGCCGGACCGGCAACGCGCTCGGAAGATACCGAGCCCGGCGTCTTCACGATGGTCGGGCCATTCTCGGCGAAAGAGAGAGTCGAGCCGCGGAAACCGGTCGAGAAGCCACGAAGACTCGAATCGAGGCCGCGTCGTGTCTCTCGGCGGGTAGCGGAACCGATTCCGACACAGCCAGTGCCCGGCCTCGTGCTGGGACCCGTCGATTCGGATTCCATGATGCGGTTCGAGTTTCAGACCGAGGATCCGAAGATCCGGATCATCTGGTTCGTGCCGCGCGCCGAGGACGGATCCTCGACGACATCCGAAATCGGCGACTGAATCGATCCGAAGTTGGCGGCATTCCTGAGAATCCAATGACTTTCAGGAGCTCTGGATCGGCGCGTGCGATACCGCGCACGGGTCTGATCCGAGAGGAGAACGCTCTCATTCACAACTTACCGGCGCAATACATGAAATCGGCAAGGAGTACGTGACACGATGAAGATCAGAACTGTATCCGGCGTGCTTGTCTTGATGATGGGCGTCGTTACGCCCGGACTTTCCCAGGTGACGGGCCGCCCGGCGGTGGCTCCGGTGCCGGCGGGTGCGCCTGCAGCGGTCGTGGCGCCCGCTTCCGTCGCAGCGCCGGAGGGGGCTCCTGCAGTTGCGCCTGGCGAGCCACAGGAACCCGCGCCAGCCATCTCACCAGTGACGGCGCCGTTGCCGACCGCAGAATCTGCATCCATACCAGCAGCCCTTGCGTCGCCCGGGTTTCCGGTGCCCGCAGCGATTGCAGTTCCGATGCCCGGTGCCGTTGTAGCTCCGGCCATGCCACAGGAACCGCCTCAGGCGCCCGAGCCTGAGGACGGCCCGGGACCGGTGGTCGCGCCCGATGGACCTCCTCAAGCTGGCGACACACCTCCTCCTGGTGCACCGAGAAGCCCGCGCGCCGCACGTCCGGTACCCGCCGGTCGTCCCGGTCAGGGTCCGCCGCAGGCAGGCGGGCCGGCACAGCCTGCTCCGATGGCGCCGCCCGACAACAGGCGCGTTTTCGTCGAGGACTCTGGAATGAAGAACCAGATCTTCGAGGTGCGACATCGCGACCCGGTCCGACTCGAGGAAGTTCTTCAGGCGCTCGGCAGCGGACGCCGGGGCGCTGTGATCGATGCCAGCCGGGACTTCAAGACGCTGACGGTGCGCGACTTCCCCGAAAATCTCGCGACGATCGAGGCGGCAATCAAGCGGCTGGACGTGCCGGCGCCACCCGCGTCCGATATCGACATTCGGCTATTCGTAATTCTTGCGTCGACGACTCCTGACGGTGCGGATTCGGAGCTTCCGGCCGAGATTCGAGGAGCAACGCAGCAATTGAGATCGGCATTCGGGTACAAGGGATTCAAGCTTCTGACGCCGATCATGCAGCGAAGCCGTGAAGGGCATGCACCGACTCGTGGATCTGGCGAGGTATCGGGAGCGACGCTCGGTAGCCTTGCCGATCCGAAGTCGAACCTCCGCTACGCCTACGAGATCCGATCGATAGACCGAACGTCCGATGCCGGCGGAACGAGTCAGATCGGCCTGACAGGCTTCGAATTCCAGCTGGAAGGTCACCTCGGCAGAGCCAGGATCGCGAGCGATCTGTCGATCAATCCTGGCGAACAGGTCATCGTCGGATCGGCGAGCCTGAACCGGACAGCGCTCATCCTCATACTGTCGGCGGCCGTCGTGAAGTAGACGAACGGAGTCCCCTCCGTGAGTCTCTGTGACTCCGTGCTCTTCGTATGCGCAGCCAATCGGCTCCGCGTACAGAGCACTCAGAGTCACAGAGTCTCACGGAGACTGACTCAACTCTTCAGCACAACGCCCTCGGCGTGCGCCACGTACGCCGCGGCCGTGATGTCGCCGGTCACATTGAGAACCGTCCGGCTCATGTCCAGGATGCGGTCGACGCCTAGGATGATCGCGATTCCCTCTGCCGGCACATGGACCGACTGGAGCACGAGCACGACGAGGGGAAGCGAGCCGCCCGGCACGCCGGCGGTTCCGATTCCGGCGAGAATCGACATCAGGAGAACGGTGATCTGCTGGCCGAACGTCAGGTCGACGTTGAAGACCTGGGCGAGGAACAGCACGGTGATGCCCTCGTAGAGCGCCGTGCCGTTCTGGTTCGCCGTTGACCCGAGCGTGAGGACGAAGCCGGTGATCTCACGCGGAACTCCGAGTTTCTCTTCGGTCACCCGCATTGCCGTCGGGAGCGTCGCATTCGACGAGCTCGTCGAAAACGCCGTGATCATGACTTCCCGGATCTTCGAGAAGAACGTGATGGGATTCATCTTCGCGAGGAAGTACACGAGCAGGGAGTATGTCCCGAACTGATGGATGGCCAGTGCGACGAGAACGACCGCGACATAGGCCGCAAGCGACTTGAAGACCGAGAACCCGAGGCGCGCCGTCGTCGCAAAGATGAGGCACGCCACCGCATAGGGCGCCAGCGACATCGCGAAGTCGATGATCTTCATGACCGCTGCGTAGATGCCCTTCAGCACGCCGATCGTCGGGGCCACGGTGTCCGGATCGCTCATCGCGAGTCCCAGACCGAAGATGAAAGCAAAGAACATCACCGCGATGAATCCGCTGCCGGCATAGGCAGGATGCGGGTTGATCGCGTTCGCCATGTCCCCAATCGGGTTGTCCGGAATGATCTGCAGGATCTTGTCGACCGTCTTGATCTCTTTCGCCTTCTCGGCGTTGGCGATGGCCGTCTCCTTGCCCGACGTTGCGATGAGCTCCTGCTTGCTCTCCTCGGACAGGAGGTGTCCGGGCTGCACGACGTTGACGAGCGTCAGGCCTATGACCACCGAGATCGTCGTCACGACCAGCGTGTAGGCGAAAGTGCGGGCGCCGATCCGGCCGAGCTTGCGAATGTCTCCGAGCTCGGCGACGCCGAGCGTCAGCGCCGAGAAGAGCAGCGGAATAACGACCATGAAGATGAGGCGCAGGAACGCTTTTCCGACGAAATACACCGGGTTGTCGATGATCCAGATCAGCGTCGGATCCTTGCCGAGCGTCAGGTTCGCCGTAACGCCGCATGCGGCTCCGACGAGTAGGCCGATCAGGATCTTCGTGTGTATGGCGAGCTTGCGTGATGGCTGGACGTCGTCGGCGTCAGTCATTTGAGTCCTTTTTAAGGAAGCGGGCGATGCCTCGCTTGCAGTCGTCCGTCAGACGAGCGACCGCGTTCAGGTCGGCGCCGGCAGAAATCGCGGCGTCAAAGGTCATTCCGTCGATCTGATAGAGCAGATACTTCGAAAGGGCAATTGCCGACGCGCTCGCCTTCGAGAGTCCTTCCACGTATTTGGCGACACTCGCGTCGAAACCGTCGTCGTCCACCACCAGGTTGACGAGCCCGACTGCGGCGGCGCGATTTGCCGAAATGCTTTCGCCGCGGGCGATCAGTTCGAAGGCAATCTTCTCGGAAACACAGCGGCGCAGCATCGCCATGACCATGGCCGGCACGAACCCGAGCTTTACTTCGGGATATCCGAACTGCGCGGACTCTGCCGCCACGACGAGATCGCACGCCGTCGCAAGTCCACACCCGCCGGCCAGGGCTCGACCGCGGACGGCCGCGACGATGGGTTTCGGCAATCGTCGCATCGCAACGAAGAGCTCCATCATCGACCTGGCGTCGTCGCGATTCTCGAGCACCGAACTCTCCGCGATTTTCTGCAGCGCCGACAGGTCAGCACCGGCGCAGAAGTCCGCGCCTGACGAGCGGAGCACTATTGCACGCACGAGAACGTCACCGGCGGCACGCGCCAGCCCGTCCTTCAGGTCCTGAATGGTGGCGTCGTCGAGAGCATTTCGCTTTTCGGGGCGATTGAGCGTGATCGTCGCGACGCCGTCCGCCGAGTCGTAGAGAATTCGAGTAAAGGACTGGGTCATTTTCGATGTGTCGACAACGGGAGGGCGATTGTCGTGCGGGGGGTGAGCTCGGATCGACGATTCAGTACTTCACGTTGCCGGTGCCACGCGTCGAAGGATCAACGGCCATTCGGATGCTGTCGAGCTGGATCGAGACCGACACCCACTTTTCTCCACACAGCGGGCAGGCGAGCCTCGAGGCGGACTCGAGTGCCGGCACGCCACGTCGAGGCGCGAAATGAGCAGCATCAAAGACGACGCGGTCGGACGGTCCGGAATAGTCGTAGATGGTCCGATTGCAGAACGTGCAGACGACGGGTCGTGATTCAGCCATTTCGCCTCCGTTGGGTGGCGTCGCGCTAGTCGTGAAGCAGACGTGCGAGGTCGTCGTCGATCTCGATCTCCATGCGAAGCAAAGCGGAACTGTAGGTCTTGCCCTGTGCATCCGTCTTCAGCGAGACGGTTCCGCCCCCGCCGAGCGCCTCGTGAAGCAGGAAATTCAGGGCTTCGAGGTTCGGCAGCTCGAAGCGCTCCACGCCGCCGTGAACCATTCCCGTGAAGTGAGCCTTCACGGCCTCGACCGTCACGTGCTCGACGAGCGCCGGGTAGAACTCGGTGCGCCTCGCAATCAGTCCCACATTGGCGGTGTCACCCTTGTCGCCGGAGCGGGCGTGCGCGATTTCAATCAGACGGACTCTCTTCATTTCCTGCTCAAGCCTCCGCGATGTCGACGATCGGCGTTACGAGGCGCTTCGGAATGAGAGCCGGCCAGTAGGCGACAATTTCCTGAACGCGAGGACGACCGCCGGCGAACCCGGTAACGTTCGGCGGGCCGGTCAGGACGAGCGGTGCCAGTTCCTTCGTGAATCGTTCGACGTCGGCCTTGCTGTTCGAACGCACGCCGACCCGGAGCTCGACCTCGGCCATCTCGGACGATGGCGTACCCGCGAGAGGCCCGTGACAGGCATTCGCGCCGACGAACTCGGTGAGTACTTCGTCGAACCTCAGTCCGAGTCGATCGAGGCGCTCGCGCAGGATGCGGTCGGCCGCTTCGGCCTTGGCGTAAGCATCCGGCCACGCGTAGACGAGGGTTCCGACCGCCTTGTAGCCGGCCGAATAGCTGATCGAGACCTTGTAGAACTCGGTTTCGGGATTTCCCCGAATGCCGAACATGCGCACCCGGTCGGGACCGTCGTCGGCGAGCTGAATTGACGTGAAGTCGGCAACGCAGTCAGGCGTGATGTAAGCCTTCGGGTCACCCATCTCGTAGACGAGCTGTTCCTTGATGACGGCCGTCGTGATGCGTCCGCCGGTTCCCGGATGCTTGGTGATCACGAAGGAGCCGTCGGGCGACGCTTCGACTATCGGATAGCCGACATTCGCGAGATCCGGGATCGTCTGCCAGTCCACCATGCAGTTGCCGCCCGAGGCCTGCGCGCCGCACTCGATCGTATGACCGGCAATTGTTCCGGCCGAGACGCGATCCCAGTCGTCTTTCGCCCATCCGAACTCGTGGAGCATGGGGGCGAGCGTCAGGCCGGTGTCCGTACACCTTCCGGTGACGACGACGCGAGCACCGCGTGCGAGCGCCTCGACGATCGGCCACGCTCCGAAATACACGTTTGCACTCTGCACGCGGTCCAGAACGGTCGAGAGCGACTCGCCGGTGTCCATGTTGCGGAGCTCGATGCCTTCGGCGAGGAACGACTCGAGCCGGTCCATGATGTCGTCGCCGCGGACGATTCCAACCGCTACCTTGCCGGCAAGTCCGAGCTTGCGGGCGACGTCGAGCACGGCACTGGCACAGCCCGTGGGGTTCACTCCGCCGGCGTTCGCCGTGACCCTGATGTCACGCTCCACACACGCCGGCAGAATGCGCTCCATCAGCGGCACGAAGTCCGTCGCGTAGCCGAGCTCCGGATTGCGCGACCGCTGTTTCTGCATGATCGACATCGTGACCTCGGCCAGATAGTCGAGCATGAGGTAGTCGATCGGACCGCCCTCGACCTGCCGGACCGGAGCCTCGAGCATGTCGCCCCAGAAGCCCTGTCCACTCGCAATTCGGATCGTTTTCATAGGCCTTGTACGGAGGCGGAATCTATTACATCTCTCCGCGGCGGCGCAACGACTCGGTGCTCGAGCATCGCCGCTTCGGACTCGAGTCCGAGACTCGTCAGAGCGTCGCGGACGCTCGCAATTACATCGGCATCGACAGCGGCGCGTCCCGCGATGGCGAGCTCGAGGCGCTCGCGTACCGCGACGTTCCCGTCCGCGTAGGCGTTCGCAAGCGCGCGCGCGGGGACCCGTGCGAGGACGTCAGCCAGCACATCGTCGTACCGCGCGAGAAAATCGCCGAGCCGGATTGGCTGCGTGACACCCGACGTGAGCCGCAACGCACGGCCGAACGAAGGACTGTCGATGAGCTCGAGACCCGTGACGTCGGCCCAGCGAAGTAGGCTTCGACCGATAACGGGCGTCCTCCGCTCGATGGCTTCGTCGGTCACTGAAACCGTCTCGCCAAGCCGAAGCACCAGCCAGAGAAGAAAGACCGAAAGCAGGCCGATGAGAACGACGAGCAGGGTGTGTCTGAGACCGGACGTCGATCGAATCGCCCATCCGAAGAGCACTACCGTCGGTGCAAGTACGATGCACACACCGAGAATCGCTCCGGGGCTCATTCGATACGTGGTTGATTCCGGCGAATCGCCCTGAGGACGATGTGGATTCATCACCCGCACCTCACGACGGACCGAACTGGAGTATCGACTCGATCACGTAGTTCTGCTCGATCTCCGACAGCGAATTGTAGAAGGGAAGTCGAAGCAGGCGATCGCTGATGTCCTCCGTGACGGGACAGTCGCCACGCCTGCCGCCGAAGTGCTCGCCCATAGGCGAGGTATGCAGGGGGACGTAGTGGAAGACACTGTGAATGCCGCGACGCTTCAGATGCGCGATGAGCTCGGCTCGAATGGTCTCTGACGGCAGAAGCAGATAGTACATGTGGTACGACTGCTCGCATGGGTCCGGAACATGCGGGCGCAATGCGCCTACGGAAGCTGCCCAGTCGCCGAGCGCTCCGTCGTAAGTCTCCCAGAGTCGCTTCCTGGTTGACTGAATGGCGTCGACTCGTTCGAGTTGCGCCAGGAGAAAGGCCGCAAGCATGTCGGACGGAAGGAAGCTGGACCCGAGGTCGACCCACGTGTACTTGTCGACCTGACCCCTGAAGAACCGCGAACGATTCGTGCCTTTCTCGCGGTGAATCTCCGCCCGCTCGACGAGACTTGCGTCGTTGATGACGATCGCGCCGCCCTCACCGCACGTGAGGTTCTTCGTCTCGTGAAAACTGAGCGTCGAGACTTGTCCGAACGACCCGAGAAGCCGACCCTGGTAGCGACCGAGCATTCCGTGTGCGTTGTCCTCGACGATCGCCAGACCATGTCGATTCGAGATCTCCGAGATCACATCCATCGAGCAGCCGACGCCGGCGTAGTGCACGGGAACGACCGCCCTGGTCCGCGGCGTGATGAGACTCTCGATCAGGGATTCGTCGAGGTTGAGCGTATCCGGCCGAATGTCGCAGAAAACTATCTTCGCCCCGCGCAGGGCAAAGGCGTTCGCCGTGGACACGAACGTGAAGGACGGAACGATGACTTCGTCGCCCGCCTTGATATCGAGCAGAAGGGCACTGAGCTCGAGAGCGTCCGAGCAGGAAGTAGTGAGGAAGACCCGTGCCGCGCCGAGTCGTTCCTCGAGAAGTTGCTGACAGCGATGGGTGAATGGTCCGTCTCCGGAAATATGGCCGCCGGCAACCGATTCGAGCACGTAGTCGACTTCGCGCCCCGAAAGGCTCGCCTTGTTGAACGGGATACGCATCCTCGTTATTTCTCCACCGTGCCGGCCATAGCCGTGTAGTCACCAAGCTGCAGCGCCGGGATCGCGCGCATCACCGACTGACCGAGATGGTAGCCCGGCGCCGTCAGGAAATTCGGAAGCTGGACGTACGAAAGCGCAAGCCGTGCGGGCCAGAAATGTAGCGGCCGCGTTTCGGTGACGTGAATGCCCGCCGCCCTCATTACGGCCTCAAACTCGGGAATGCTGAGGTCCAGGACCCGGTGCAGGAACCCGGTGTGGATCGGCTCTAACAGAAGAATCCTTGCCCCCGGACGGGATGCCCGAACGATGCCTCTCATCACGACGACGAGCTCTTCGGCGTCCTTGCAGGCGATGGCCACTGATCCCCATGAGACGACGACGTCGTATTGGTCCTCGGCCGAGAGGTCGAACATCGATCCCACGCGATATGTCGGGTTCGTTCCTGTCGACACTTTCCTGGCGATCTCGATCGCGCGCTCCGAGAAATCGACTCCTTCGACTATCGCGCCGCGTTCCGCCAGGTGACGCGCAATTCGGCCCGTACCGCATCCGAGATCGAGCACGCTGAGCCCGTCGACACTCGGCAACAGCGAGTCGATGACGGCCAGCTGTTCCCGATGATAGAGGCGATTGAGGTTGTTGTTCGGCCACATTGAGACCGCATCACCCTCGAGCTCCTCTGCCTTCGAGTTCCAGTAGTCCGGAGTGCTGTATAGCTGCTTCCGGTTTCGCCGATTCCGGAGCATTGCGGCAAGACTCTTCGAGTTCATGAAGGTTCACCGTTGCCGTCAATCGTTTTCACCGCTGAGACCACAGCGGCAATTTCGCTATCGGTAAGTCGTTCGTAATAGGGCAGATCGAGCACCGAGTCCGCAAGCTCCGCGGCCCGGTCGCAGGCACCGGGATCCGCGATGAAGGTGAAGCTGAAGGCGCAGTCGACGCCGTGGTCCAACAACTCGCGATAATACCTGAGCTTGTCGCCGCGCACGCGCAACGGAAAACGGATGCACGCCCAGTCTCCGCCCTCGTCCGCCGGTGGAAGCTGACATCTTTCAATTCCGGCGAGACTGGTTCGCAAGCGGTCGTAGATGCGGCGGCGAGAGGCGACGATCTCGTCGAGGCGGCGGATCTGAGCGAGAGCGATCCGAGCCTGCCAGTCGGCAAGCTCGTGTCCGTAGAAGCCGGACCACTGCGGCTTGAGCCCCGCCTCGTCCATCGTCACGATGCCCCTGCGTTGAAAGACGATCCAGTGGAAGAGCCGGTATAGCCATCCGCGCTCGATGACGACGAGGATCGAGGCGAGAAAAAGCGTCTTCATTTTCCACGTCAACGATGGCCGGCTGGTCTCTGCAGCCAGTACCTCGGCGATTCGACCGGCCAGCGCATCGTCGTTGGTGGCAATGAACCCGCCCTTGAGGGGGACAGTTACGAGCTTGGTCGAGTCGAAGCTGAAGAAGCCGACGTCGCCGATGGTGCCCGTCAGCTGGCCATCGATGCGGGTTCCGAGCGACGCGGCGGCGTCCTCGACGACGAGGGCTCCACGTTCCCGCGCGACTCGCATCGTCGTGGCCATGTCGCACGGAATTCCGAATTGGTGCGTCGCGACGATGACGCAGTCCTCACCGGCCAGCTCCGCGAGAGCCGAAGCCTCCACGTTGAAGCCATCGATCTCGGTCGGGACGTGGACGACCTCACGACCAGCGAGCAGGGCGGCCTCGTCGACCGCCTTGCAGGTGTAGGCCGGGACCAGCACTCGATCCCTCTCGACGGCGCGGAGAATCGCGTAGAGCGCACCACGGCCCGATGCTGTCAATAGGATGTGGCGACAGCCCGTCAGCTCCCGCAGCGCAGCGGCAAGTTCGGCCCGGTGCGGTTGACGCCCTTCGCGCGAAACGGCCGCACGGACGAGGTCTCCGAGTCCATAGTTGACCTTCGTTCGCGGGATCACGGCGCGTCATCCTTCAGGCTCGTTGCGGATCGGATTGATCTCCACGCCAGGGCGTGGACCGCCGCGAGCACGAGTACTTCGAGCGCGTATGCCCGAATGATCATTGCACCCGTCTGGGCCTGAACCGAAGTCTGGCCTAGTCGAAGAAGACACTCCGTGATGCCGACCTCAGAGACTCCGACGGCACCCGGAATCAGGCTGGCGACGTTTACGAGCGTCACCACGGCAACGAGTCCGAGTGCTTCGCCGATCGTGACTACGACGCCGACGCTTCGAAAGCAGAGCAGCCACCCAAGTGCCACGATGGACCAGGAGACGAATGTCAGTCCCACGACGGCTACGAGAACGCCGGGATGGCGCGCAACATCCGACGCCGACCGCGCAAGATCGGTGAGGAATCCGAGTCGCCCCCGAGCCACGAACAGGAGAACGGCGACGCCGACGGCACCCAGTGCCGCAACTACCCAGACAGCCGATGCGAACGCGAACAGCCGATCCAGATTCGCCAGGACCGCGACGGCGGCAATCGATATCAGGACGCCGACGTCCGCGGCCCGTTCGACCACCAGGCCGCCGTATCCTTCGATTCGGGTGCCTAGCCCCGCGGAGCGCATCAGCTCGATCTTCACCATCTCACCTGACTGGAACGGCGTGACGATGATCGCGGCCTGCGAGAATACGCTCCAGCGATAGAGCGCGCCAAACGGCAGACGAAGGCCGGAGCCTCGAAGGACGACGGCCCATCGTGCTGCCCGGACGGCGAAGTACGCCAGAATCGTCGAGCAGCCGCCCGCGATCAAGAGGAGCAGGTTGGCGTTCGCCAGTGCAGCGCCGATGGCTCGCCAGTCGAACGTGAGCACGACGTACGCCAGCGACATCGCCAGCAGGAGTACGACGACGACGTAGCGAAGAAAACGTCCTTTCGCGGATCTCACGGTGGCGTCAGTCATCGTTGACCTCGGCACGCACGTTGAGCCTTCGAATGATCTCCGCAACGCGTTCGTCGACCTGGGCTCGCGAAGCTCCGGTGACGAGCGCCTCGCCGATACGCTTTCGGCCGTCCGTGAACTGTTCGACTGGCGAGCCTGCAGCCAGATCGAGCACGACGTGGTCGACCCAGGGCTCGCGACACAGGGCTTCAACCTCAGCGTCGTCGTACGAGAGCCGTCCCGCGCGGTCCGTGCCGAGGAGCACGAGTCCCGACGGTCGAACGTCGATCGCACCCGGGATCTCGACGCTCTCTCCGCAGGCCGAACGCAGAGTCAATTCTGTCAGGTCGATGCCGGTAGCGACACGGACGAGCGGCGTGATCGAGTTTCCCCCGAGTCGCGGACTGATCTCGAGAAGAACGACATCCTGTGGTCTGACGATGTAGTCGCAATCGAACGGACCGTCAGCAATACCGAGGACACGCAGAACGGCCTGGATGGTCTCGAGGACGCGCGTCGCGTCGGCGGGAGTCAGGAGAGTCGGCACACGATGCCCGTGAGTGGCGACGTAGGGCGCCGGAGCCGTCTTCCGATCGAGGAGCAGCGAGAAGGCAAGCTGGCCATCGACGAGGAACCCCTCGCACGTTCCGTCGAAGCCTTCGACGTACTCCTCGAGCACACCACGACCGTCCGGATCGAAGGCGAGCGACCGGGCAAGCTCGCGATCGAGTGATTCCACCGAGTCGACTATCACGACGCCTTTGCTGCCCGAGGACCGGTTCGGCTTGATTATCCAGCGCCGGTCGAAGAGACCCGCTTCAGCCTGGAACGCGGCGTCTAGGTCGAAGGACCTCGGACTCGAGAAGCCATGCGACCTGAGAAACTCGCGAAATGCCGACTTGCTGCAGACCGTTCGGGTCGAGGCTAGTGGCGGACCGGGAAGGCCAAGCTGTTCTGCTACAAATGCGGCTGTCGGCACGGCAACGTCCGTGCAAGGCGAGATGATGCCGGCGATGCGTTCTCGGCGGGCGACGTCAAGGACGCCCGGCAGGTCGGTCGTGTCGACGACGTAGCTCGCGTCGGCGAGCGAGTGTCCCGGATTCCCGGGACGGTTGTCGACCGTGACGATCCGGTATCCGAGTCGCCTGGCGGTCCGAATGGCGTCGAGTTGATAGACCGATGCCGCCAGGACGAGGACGGTCCGTGGCTTCACTCGTGGATCTCCCGAATGGCGTACTGGATCCGCGACCGCGTGACCTGCTGGCTCATCCGCGCCAGATAGATCGAGAAGATGAGATTGCAGAGCAGGACGACCGAATTGAAGAACGTGAGGATAACGATTGTGCTGGCCCATCCGGGAATCCCCGTGCCCTGGCTCGAGGCTCGGACGAGGACGAACAAGCCGTAGACGACCGAGAAGAGCATGGCGGCAACGCACGCAACGCCGACCGCGTAGACCGGATAGTTCGAGTAATTGAAGATGAGGTTGCTCGCGAGACTAAGGCTGCGACGCAGGTTGTACGTCGACCGACCGAAGGGCCTGGCATCGTGACGTACAGCTACGTTCGTGTAGCTCGACGCATTGGCGAGCAACATCGATGTCACGTACGGAAACGCTCCGCCCATCTGGCACACGTGCTCGACCACGACGCGTTTCGCAGCCCGAAAACTGGTGAGCTGAAAATTCGATGGAAGATGAAAGATGCTCCGCTGTACGCGGTCGATAATGCCGCCGCTGACGTTTCGAGCGCGATGGTGCTTCTTCGAATCATAGGCCCCGATCGCAAGGTCGTAGCCGGACTCGATCGCCACGATGAGCTTCGGAATTTCCTCGGGGGGATTCTGAAGGTCGTCGTCCATCGTGACCACGATATCGCCCGTCGTTAGTGAGAACCCGCACAAAATGGCGTTGTGCTGTCCGCTGTTGCGGAGAAGGCGAGCGATCTTGAGTTCGTCGGGATGCGCGGCTTTCAACGCCTTCAGGATGTCCCAACTCGAATCCGGGCTCACGTCGTCGATGAGTACAATCTCGGGACGATCGGGCCGGTCCGTGAAAACGTCTAGAATGCGACGGACGAGCGTCTCGAGTGACGCTTCGGACCGATACACGGGTATCACTATACTGACTGTAGTCGGCATGCGCGGGATGATCCCGATCCTCCGGAGGACTGGACGAGGAGTCGCCGCTCGCCGCGTCCCGGAATCGAAGAGCGCTCGGAGGACGCTTCTGCGACGTGAATTTGGGTAATATTGAGGCTGCCGAGCATTATCTCGATTGCGTCTTATGAACTCAACCATCCGAGCCTTGAGAAGGGGACTCTGTGGTAACCTGCTGCCCGATTCCGAGACGTGTCCACGCCCCGCTGTAATCTGCGTGCTCAACCCGACACTGATGCGAGAAATTGTACCGAGCCGACCATCGTCATTTGAGGATTCCGGTTTCGAGCTCTCGATGGACCGGATCGCCCCTAATCTCGTCGAACAGGATGGCGGTGTGTGGGCCGCGCGTGGCGAGGCCACGCTGAGCTACCCGGAAGAGGCGCACAACCTGTGCTTCGATATCGAGGCCGGGTCGTACTGGTTCGTCCATCGCAACAACGTCATCATCAAGACGCTGTGCCGATTTCCGCCATCGGGGACCATCTTCGACGTTGGGGGAGGGAACGGGTTCGTGACATCCGCGATGCGCGATGCCGGCTTTCCGGCGGTGCTCGTCGAGCCGGGTCGGGATGGAGTCCGAAATGCGGTGAAGCGTGGTCTGCGTCCGGTAGTGAATGCGACGATCGATCAAGCCGGTTTCGTCGAATCCTCGTTTCCGGCTGCAGGACTCTTTGATGTGGTCGAGCACATCCAGGACGACGCGGCGTTTCTCATGCGTGTCCGCGAACTTCTAAGGCCCGGCGGGCGGCTTTACCTGACCGTTCCGGCTCTGTCATGGCTGTGGTCTGCCGAGGATTCGCGGGCGGGTCATTTCCGCCGGTACTCGCTTGAATCGATTACGGGAGTGCTTCGGGCGTGCGGGTTCACGGTCGAGTACGCTACGTACTTCTTTGGCTTTCTCGTCTGGCCGCTCTTCCTGCGGCGCTCGATTCCGAGCCGGCTCCGCTTGAGAGGCGAGACCGGCGATGACTATGTGGACGAACACGCGCCGGCGTCGCCGCGTGTACAGCGGCTGCTCGACCGCTGGTCGCAAGCCGAACTCGCGCGTCTCGATCGCGATGCCTCCATTCGTCGTGGAACGAGCTGTCTCGTCGTCTGCCGGTCGATACGCTGATGATGAGGCAGAACACCGATTCCTGATTGAGGAGAATTTGATGGATCCATCGAACGCCGCGCACGACGAGACAAGCTCGCTTGCCGTCCGCGGTATTCCCGAATATGAAGGAGACGGTCTGCAGGTCAAAGAGAATCAGCCGGAGGCCCCGGACTGGAGGCCGGTCTGTCGCATATCCGGCTGGCTGTTCGTGCTCCTCTTCTGTGCGTTCGGTGGAACGGCGGACGGGTTCCGTCTGCAGAACCTACCCCCTTTTTGCAGCATGTCCTATGGCGAATTAATGCTGTGGATGGGCCACGTCTTCCTCCTCATCCCGGGATCTGTACTTCTGGGACTGGGCTATAGCGACCTGCTCGCACGAATTCTTCGACGCGTCGTCCGACGAATCGATGCGAGCGGTCGAACGCAGTTGCAGGCCCTGGTTGTCCAGCTCTTCGTCGTCGGGGCGGGCTTGGCGTTCGTCGGGAATGCCACGCTTCTCAGCGGCCTTCCCGTTACGGACGACGAGTATGCCGTCAAGTTTGGTGGGCAGGTTCTTGCGACGGGCCACCTGCTCGTCCCTGAGCCGACGTTCATGGATGCCATCCCGACGCTCTTCTTCTTTCGGGCGAACGGTTGGTACACGAGCATGGACTGGCTTGGGCCGCAGGTGGCATGGGCCTTCGCGGAAGTTACCGGATCCGGAAA
Source organism: uncultured Clostridia bacterium (assembly GCA_964591515.1). Classification (GTDB taxonomy): domain Bacteria; phylum Acidobacteriota; class Blastocatellia; order UBA7656; family JADIYM01; genus JADIYM01. The sequence goes on along the minus strand of CAZQBW010000051.1, from coordinate 5,384 downwards.
CCTCGTTTGGGCGCTCCTGGCGTCTTTCGCGCTCGCGTGCACCACGGTAGCCGTCGGTCGTCGTCTCGGTCCTCGATGGGCATTGGCGGCGGCCGCCTTCTTCGCCTGCTCGCCTATGGCACTCGCCTTGTCCGTGAGCTCGCACGCGCACCTTGCGTCGCGCGCCTTCGTCTCGCTGGCGCTCGTCTTTCTCGTCAACGCCGTCCGGGAAACCGGCGATCGACGGGCATGGTTTCTGTTCGGCCTCGCCGCGGCGACGAGCTTCGTGTGTCGACCGTTCGAATCAGGCTTCCTGTTCCTGCCGGTCGGCATCGACCTCGCGTGGCGAACGGTCGCGCGGAAGCGGGAGGGTCTGCACGAGATTGGAGCGCTCCTGGCAGGGGCCGCTCTCCCGCTTGCGGTCTTCGCCACACACTCGTGGCTCGTCACGGGCTCGCCACTCGTTCCGCCACGGTTCGTTCAGGGCGGCGCCGTTGTGGCCGTGTTGCCAGCCGACTCGACGTGGGCCCGACTTGGGAATGGTGTTGCGTTCAATGCGGTGCTTCTGGGTGCGTGGTTCCTCGGTCCGCTTGGCGTCGTTCTGGCCATGGTTGGGGCCTGGACCGACCGTTACACGCGATTGCTCGCCCTCGGGATCGGTTCGGTGCTGTTGTTGGGACTGTTTCACGACAACTACGGCATTCACACGGTCGGACCCATCCACTACTCTGAGTGTGTCGTTCCACTCACGATCCTCGCGACCCAAGGCCTCTTCAACATCTGGAACTGGACGAGAGAGCGCCGACTCGACTTTGCGCCGATCGCGAGTGTGATTTCGGTGGTTCTGATCGTCGCCCTGGGTGCGGTGAACCTGGTCAGCTTCGTCGGACTGCGACAACAGGCGGACATACAGGAGGAGATCTACGGGCGAATCGATGCATTGGTCCAGGCCGACACATCGAAGGCGATCGTACTGGCGCCGAAGTTTGATGCCATCTGGAGGCGCGATACGACGTTCACGTCAATTGGCTCGTGGGTCTGGGATTGGCGACGGCCGAGGCCGGACTACAACGAGAACGTGATGATCCTTTACGACCTCCCCGGGATCGAAGCCCGTGTTCGCGAGGTGTTCCCGGACCGCCGTTTGTATCGCGTCGTGGTCCGAAATACGGGAACCGACTTCGATGTCGTACCGGTTGCGGAGGCTCAGGCCATGCCGTCGTGATACAGCGGTGATCGCGACGGAATTTCGGACCGGTGGACGAGCCTCCACGACTCGCCGTCGCGAGCCCAGACCGACGTCGATCGAACTACGCTCGAGGCGAACGGCTTACCGCGGTGCGTGCCGTGGACCGTCGAGCGCGAAACCACGATTTCGGCATCGGGCCCGAGCGATCGGACCCGCACGTCGTCGATCTCGAACGACTGAATCCGCATCTGTTCGACTGCGGCAAGGACTTCGTCGCGCGTCAGGATGCCGCCCGCGCCTACATCGATTGCGTCAGGTGCGATGAGTGCCTCTATCCGGGCACGATCGCGAGACTGATACGCCAGCCACAGCTGGCGTTCGCGTTCGAGGGCCCCGTCCGAGCCGGCGGCGATCCGCCAGGTCATCGCCCGGCGCCAGCGGCCTGCGGAACACCCGGTCGGCGTCCGACGTGGATCTTCACGTCGCTTTCGGGGCAGATCTTCCGAATCTCGGACCGGAGCTCGGGCGTGACGGCAACCCGGACGAAACGGTTTGGCTGAATGCGCGCCCGTGAGCCATCGGCGAGGCCAACCACGAACTCGACGTCACAATCGCCGCGATGTCGATCCAGCAGTGCGTGAAGCTGGGCAATTCTCTCCGCCGTGATCGACGCGGCCGGAGCGTAGAGGGCGATGGCGCGCGCCTCTCGCTCGCGAATGTCGTCGAGCGGTCGAATGTCGTCGGAGATCAAGGTGGCGGTTCCGTCGTCGGTCCGTTCGAGCTTCCCCGAGACGAGAACGGCCGCCTCCGCGACAATCGAGCGCGAGGCCTTCCTGTAGGTTTCGGGCCAGGCGACCACCTTGACGCTGCCAGAGCCGTCCTGCAACTGAAACAGCGCGAACTTGTCGCCCTTCTTTGTATTGCGCACGGCGAGATCGCTCACCAGCCCCCCGATCGTGACATTGTCGCCAGCGGCAATCGCCTGGAGACCGTCGATGTCGCACGTGGCGAACTCGTCGAGCGCCTCCTTGAATCGGGCCAGCGGGTGACCGGTGATGTAGAAGCCGAGCGTTTCCTTCTCGTGCGTGAGCAGATCGAGATGAGACCACTCCTCGACGTCTGGCAAGACCGGATCCGGCGCTGCCGCGTCGAGGTCTGCCATTGCGAACAGACCGACCTGTCCTGTCGCGCGGTCCCGCTGAGCGCGGGCACCCGACTCGACAGCCGAATCGATCGCAAGAAAGAGCTGGCGGCGTTTCTTGCCGAACGCATCGAAGGCACCGGCCTTGATCAGGCACTCGGCAACGCGCTTGTTGAGCGCTTTCGAGTCGACGCGCTCGCACAGATCGTGCATCGATCGAAACGGTCCGCCTTTCTCCCTGGCCTCAATGATGGCCGACACGGCCGACTGGCCGAGACCCTTGATGGCGGTCAGTCCAAATCGAATCTGCCCGCCTGTCGGGGTGAACAGAAACGTGCTGATGTTGATGTCGGGCGGCAGGACCTCGATACCGGCAGCCCTCAACTCCGCGATGTAACGCGACACCTTGTCCGAGTTGTCGAGCTCGTTCGAGAGCACTGCCGACCAGAAGTGCGTCGGGTAGTGGGCCTTGAGGTATGCCGTCTGGTAGGCGAGCAGCGCATAGGCGACCGAATGCGACTTGTTGAACGCGTAGTCCGCGAAGCCCTCCAGCATCTGCCACAACTTCTCGAGCTTCGTGCGGTTGTAGTTGCGGGCTGCGCCCTCATCGATGAACCGTGCCTTGTGCTTGTCGAGCTCGTCGCGCTTCTTCTTGCCCATGATGCGGCGAACGAGATCCGCCTCGCCGAGCGAGTAGCCGGCGAGACACTGGAAGATCGCCATCACCTGTTCCTGGAAAACCACGATTCCTAGCGTAGGCCCGAGGATTTCCTTGAGAACGGGGAAGTCGAAGGTCACCTTCTTGCGTCCGTGTCTGCGATCGATGAAGTCGTCGACCATTCCCGAGTCGATCGGTCCCGGACGGTAGAGCGCGTTGAGGGCGGCGAGGTCCTCGATGCCGTCCGGCCCGAGCTTCCGGCAGATCTCCTTCATTCCGCTGGACTCGAACTGGAAGATCGCGTCGGTGCGGCCGTCGCCGAATATCTTCAGCGTGGCCGGGTCATCGAGGGGAATCCTGGAGAGGTCGAGCCGCGTCCCGTGCTCCAGCTCGATCGACTTGAGGCAGTCCTCGATGATCGTGAGCGTCGTGAGCGCGAGAAAGTCCATCTTGAGCATGCCGGTCTTCTCGAGATCCGACATCGCGTATTGCGTCGTGATCTCGTCCTTCGCCGACTTGTAGACCGGAACCAGCTCGTGGATTGGCCTCGGCGAAATGACGACGCCCGCTGCGTGGACCGAGGCGTGTCGCGAACATCCCTCGAGCCGGCGCGCGAGGTCGATGAGCTGCCGAATCTGCTCGTTCTGGGCGATCTCGGCCTTCAGGTCGGGGTTCTGCTCGATGGCGTCCTCGATCGAGACGTTTCGTCCCCGAACCGGAGGCGGAATCATCTTCGCGATCCGGTCGACCTCCGAAAACGGAATCTCGAGCGCCCGTCCGACGTCCTTGATGGCGGCTTTCGACGCCATCGTCCCGAACGTGATGATCTGCGAAACGTGGTCGCGCCCGTAGTAGTCCGAGACGTACTTGATGACTTCGCCGCGACCTCGGACGCAGAAGTCGATGTCGATGTCGGGCATCGACACGCGCTCGGGATTAAGGAATCGCTCGAAGAGAAGGTCGTACTGCAGAGGGTCGACGTCCGTGATCTTTAGGCAGTACGCAACGAGCGAGCCGGCGGCGCTTCCCCGACCCGGCCCGACTGGTATGTGCTGCTCTTTGGCAAACCGGATGAAGTCCCACACGATCAGAAAGTAGCCCGGGAACCCCATCTGATTGATGACGCGAAGCTCGTGATCGAGTCGGTCGTCATACTCTGCCTTCGAGTGCTTCCGGCCGGCGGCGTCGCGAAGGTTCATCTCCCAGCGCTCGAGCAATCCAAGCCGCGCAACCTCGGCGAAGTATGACTCTACCGAATGCCCGTCCGGCACACGGAAGTTCGGAAGATGGTGCTCACCGGTCGGGAGAGTGAGGTCGCAGCGTTCGGCGATTCGAACAGTGTTCTCGAGCGCCTCCGGCAGGTCCTGCCCGAAGAGCCGCCACATCTCTTCCTGGGACCGGAAATAATGGTCGGGACTGTAGTGCAGGTTGACCTGGCTGACCGGCTTGCCGGTGCCGATCGCGAGCAGCGTCCGATGGGCCTCGAAATCCTCACGGTTGAGGAAGTGCGAGTCGTTGGTAACGGCGAGTGGAACGCCCGTACGGGCCGAGATGTCGAACAGCCCTCGATTGACTCGATCCTGAACGTCGATGCCGGATTGCTTCTGGACCTCGAGAAAGTAGTTGCCCTTGCCGAGGATCTCCTGGAAGAGACAGGCCTGTTCTTCGGCTTCCCCGATCTGGTCGTGCATGACCAGCTGCGAAGGCACGCCGGAGAGACACGCCGACAGGCCGATCAATCCCTTGCTGTGCTGGGCCAGCAGCTCGCGATCGATCCGGGGCTTGTAGTAGTAGCCGCCGGTGTAGCCGAAGCTCGTGAGCTTGACCAGGTTCCTGTATCCATCGAGATCCGAAGCCAGCAGGATCAGATGGTTCATGCCTTTCGGCCGATCAGGCTCGCCTCGGTCCGAATGGCTGCCACGCGCGACGTAGACTTCGCACCCGATGATCGGCTTCACGCCGACCTTCTTCATCTCGGTATAGAAGGACACAGCCCCGAACATGTTCCCGTGGTCAGTCATCGCCACAGCCGGCATGTTCATCTCGGCGGCTTTCGCCGCGAGCTTCTTGATCTGAATGGCCCCGTCGAGAAGGCTGTAGTCCGTGTGGAGATGGAGGTGTACGAACTGCTTGTCAGCCATCGAGGACTTGCTCATGCGTAGGAATCCTGGGGGCCCGGCGATCGGCCGGACTGCTCCATTGAGCACCATTTGTAGTGGGAAGGCAAGAGGGTATGCACAACCCCTTGTCGGTCAGCGGCATGGCGGCAGGACTGGCTGTCTCTGTGCCTCCGTGTCACCGTGTCTCTGTGTGCGAAGCTCTTCAGACGCTTCGCACACAGAGACACGGAGTCACGGAAGCACAGAGTCGGCGGCACGGTACCGCCACTAGTTACTCCAGGTTCAGCCTCTTCTTCT
>CAZQBW010000050.1:0-26083 GCA_964591515.1 uncultured Clostridia bacterium | reverse complement strand
CATGGCAATGACAAGCAACAAGTGTCTGGATGTGAGTTTCATGTCGCCTCCCAAGGGACTTCTGACGTAACGACCCGGTCGGTTGTGGCGAGTTGACGAACCGGGCAACGCGGCACTCCCGCGAGCCAGGCGAGGTCTCGGGTAACGCCACCGGCGGCTGCGGCAAAGCGACGTGCAAGCATCGTGCCGGGCAGAAATCCGAAGGAAATAGGCGAACGGATGTAGCACGACGTGCTACATCGCTCGCGACGTGAGGAGAGCTGTAACCTGACGGGCTACTCCTGTTTCGTGCGCAGGATCCTGTGGAGGGTAACGCGATGCATTCCGAGCCGTGCAGCAGCTTCGGTGACGTTGCCGCCGGCCAGGCGGACTGCTTCCTCGACGAGCCGCAGCTCCTGCTCGGCAAAGTACCGTCGTGAAGCATCGCGCTGCCGCCGAAGGTCATCGATGTCGACCGGCTCGACGTGCCTGCGGCCCGCGAGTGTGACGCGAGCGGCATTGTCGCCGATGATCTCGACCGGGAGGTCGCCGACCCGGACGACGTCGTCTGCGGCGAGAGCTACGACCCTGTGAACAATGTTCTCGAGCTCACGGACATTGCCGGGCCATTCATAGTCGGCGAGACACGCGAGGGCATCGCTGTCCACACGAACCCGCCTCCCGTACATCGCCGAAAAGCGCTCGAGGAAATGTTCTATGAGCACGACGATGTCGCCGCGGCGACTGCGCAGCGGCGGAAGGACGATCGGGACCACGTGGATCCGGTAATACAGAGCCTCCTGAAATGACCCGGCCCGCATCAGGGCCCGAAGATCCTTGCTCGTCGCGACCACCATCCGTACATCGGGACGCAAGATTTCGCTGCCGCCAAGCCGCTGCAGTTCGTGCGACTGGAGGAACCTCAGGAGCTTGGCCTGAAGTCCGTATGCAAGCTCGCTTATCTCGTCGAGGAAGACGGTTCCGCCGTCACCTCGCTCGAACATGCCTAGGCGACGGTCGACCGCGCCGGTGAAGGCGCCACGCTCGTGACCGAAGAGCTCGGATTCGAGAAGCTGCTCGGGAATCGCGGCACAGTTGATGGCCACGAACGCGCGCTCGCGCCGCGCACTGCGGTAGTGGAGCGCCCGGGCGATGAGTTCCTTGCCGGTGCCGCTTTCGCCCTCGATCAGTACCGTCGCAGGCGAGTCGGCGATGCGCTCGACGGTCGCGAGGATCGAATGTATGGCCGGATCGTTGCCGACGATTTCCGAAAACGCCCGGCTCGCGTCGAGCAGTACCTGTCCGTCCCTCTCGAGACCAGGAAGCAGATGGGCGGCGCTCAAATGCAGCGCGGCGAACCGCGCTGCCATTTCCGCGACCTGGGCGTCCTCCGATGAAAACACCTTCGGCGCGCTGTTGTTCTCCAGATAGACCGCGCCAGTGGCTCGGGAACCGGAAGCGAGCGGCACCGCGAGCACGGATCTCAGCGACAGGCGGTGGATGCTCACTTCCCGTCCGTATTTCGGGTCGGCTGCAGCGTCGTCGAGCATCAACGGCTCGCGACTGTCGAGTACCTGTCGGATTATCGTGCGGCTGAAGCCGTATTCGCCGAGGGAGAGGTTCGTCGTTTCGAAGTTGCGGGTGGCGACGACGTCCGCCTCAGTCGATTCCGGGACGTAGAAGAGTACGAATCCGCGCTCGGCTCCCGTCGACTCGACAAGTCGATCCAGCAGCACGTCGCAGTAACCTCCGAGCGACGGCGGGCGAACGGCGGCCAGCGACTCGATGATGGCCAGCGTGCGTTCTACGGCCGTTTCCCCGCGACCCGGCCCGAGCTCCTTGCGGATCTTCTCGAGGTAGTCGTCGCGAATCATGAGCGTAAGCAGCTCAAGCCGCTCGCGCAGCTTCCGGAACTGGGCCGCCAGAAGCACCAGCCGCCGGTCGCCGGACGCAGACTGCATCGACTGCAACGTGTCCAGGAGGGACGAGATCGAGGACCGGCACGAACCGAGTTCCTGGTTGACCAGGGTCTCGAGGCTCGAAACGAGTTGGGAAATGCGTTCCATTGTCGATCCGGGGACGTGGTCCAGAGTCGAGTCGAATCCTGCTCCGTGGTTGTCGATCAGTCGAGGTTGAAGCCCCAGAGGTTGCGGTGTCGCGTGTAGACACGAACCGAATTGTCGTGCCCGCCTGCGACCAACCGGCGTCCGTCCGGCGAGTAGGCAATGGCGAGCACGGGAGCCGCGTGCGTACCCACGGTCGCGACCTGCTTTCGCGCGCGAACGTCCCAGATCGAGATCATCTGGTCATCGCCGCACGAAGCGACCGTCCCGCCGTCGGGAGAGAAAGCCACGGACTTTACGCGTGCCGAGTGGCGGCCGACGAGGCCGAGGTCCTTGAGAGTCTCAGAGTCCCAGAGCTCGACTCGACCCTGATCGTCGCCCGTAGCGAATGTCCTTCCGTCGGGCGAGGCGCTGATGGTCACGAAGCTCATGCCTTCGGTGGACGTCGCGCGGCTGTCGAGACCCCACGAGTCGATGCTCCGCGCGTCGATGATCGCGTTGACTGGAGCGACACCGACGAGCTGCCGCCGTTCCCTGATGAACGTGACCGCGTAATAGTCGGCGCCGTACTGAATCGGCTTGCTGAAGTCGGCCGCGTACTGGCCCGTCATAAGGTCGACCACGTACGAGGACGTGACGATGCTCGCTCCATCCGGAGCGAACTCCACACAGTAGCCGGCCCGCCAATCCGAGCCCGGAGGCAGTCCCCACTTCGCGCGCAGGCGCCCGGTGGCGGCTTCCCAGACAATGAGATTTGACGATTGATCTACCGTCGCAATCTGCGACCCGTCCGGCGAGAAGGATGCCCCGGCGACACGCGTGTCATGGCCGACGAGCGTTACCTCCTTCCGGCCCGAGTTGAGGTTCCACACGATCGCCGATCCGTCCTCGCTCGTAGTCACGATTCTCTGTCCGTCAGGTGAAAAGGCGATCCCCCGCACCGGGGCACAGTGTTCGTTGAGGTTCGCCACCCGCTCGCGCTCGGCAGCGTCCCAGATGAGCACCGCTCCGTCGCCGTGCGTCGAGACGAGCCAGCGGCTGTCGGGCGAGAACGCGAGGCCCCATACGATCGACGTGTACGGCAATCGACAGAGCTTTTTCGTCGTCACGGCGTCCCACAGGACGACGTCCTCGGCGCCCGACGCCGCGAGCGTACCGTCCGGCGAGTACGCAACCGCACGGCCGTGATCGCGATGCGCAGGATATTCGACGATCTGACGTCGACTCGAGTAATCCAGGAACCGGACGATTCCGTCGCCGGCGATCGTGATCGCACGGGTCGAGTCCGGCGATAGCGACAGCCAGCTCCTGTCCTCCAGGTACTTCCCGAGCGACTCGACTGCGGTACCCGTCTCGATGTTCCAGACTGCCGTGTGCAGGACGCAGAGCCCGATCTTCGAGAATTCGACGTTGCCCCAGGAGAAGGCCTCTCCCTGAAGCACGTGTTCGATGGTCCAGGAGTCCGTCCGCCATACGATCGCGCCGTCACGAGTATCGCCCGATAGCGAGACGAGCCGCCGGCCGTCCGGCGAAAACCCAACTGCCGTGATCGGGAATGCGTGTCCGACAAGGGTCGCGACACGCTCGAAGCTCGTCGTGTTCCAGATCGCAATCGTCTTGTCGAAGCTGCCCGTCGCGATGAAGGCGCCATCAGGCGCAAACCCCACCGTGGTTACCCAGTTCGTATGCCCGTCGAGACTCGCAAGCTGTTGCCGTCTGGCGAAATCCCAGACAATTGCCCTGTTGTCCTCGCCGCAAGTGACAAGCAACCGGCCGTCAGGCGAAAAGACCGCGCTACGCACTGCAGCGCTGTGTCCGTCGCTGAGCCGCACTCCGTCCCAGGTTTCCTCAACCGAAAAAGCAGCTGCCGTCGCAACGCCGACGAGTGCCACGATCACCACGAGCGCAGCCGTACGTGTCAGTCCCGATCGGATGCTCTTGCGGAAGAGATCCCTTTCACGTTCGCCCATGGCGCGATCCGTGAAGCGCCGAATGAACCACAGCTTTCCGAGCGGCACGCGCGTACGAGGGTCTTCCGCATAGCTCGACGCATACTGGCGAAGGAGCCGGTTGGCCCGCTGCGTCGCGTCGTGCACTCGCCCCGCGACCTGATTGATCTTGTCGATCAGGTATTCGTGAACAAGCTCGTAGCGATAAGGCTGCTCGTCCTGCAGCTCACGCACGAGGCGCGCGTCGACGAAGAGCTTCAGAAGCCGGGTGACCGTCCTGGAGTCACGTTGTGTGCGACGTGTTATCTCACCGGCTTCGAGCGCAAGTCGCGTGTTCTCGTCCGAAACCAGGCTCCGCAGTACCAGGCCGGCAGCATCGCGGTCTCCCGAGGCACGGATGACGTCTTCGAGGAAGCTGTAGACGAGCACCTCCTTGCCTCCGGCACGCCGATACTCACGCACCGTGAAGATGCGACGGGTCTGCAGGCGCTCGCCCACAATCTGCAATTCGGACGGGAGAACGCTGCCATCGACCGCAAGGTCGCGTGCGACGTGGCGGCTCAGTCCCGGCTCGAAAGGAAGCTGCGTCCGTTCAGCTGACCGCTCGACGATCTTCGCGGCGGCGGCCTCGTCGAATGCACGCAGATGGAACAGGCGGGAGCTGGCAAGTGGCTCGCGAACCCGGTCGGCGAGTTCCGAACCGAGGAAATAGAGGAAGTCCGATCGCATCGAAACGAGAATCCGCACGTCGAGCGCCGCATCGGCGTGCAGCGCGGCGAGCACGTCGAGGAACGGCTCTCGAGCTGCCGCAGTCTTGAACGTGACGAAAAACTCCTCGAACTGGTCGAGAACCACGACCAGAGGTGCGCCGAGCGCCTCCACGACGCGCGACAGGTAACTGGCAATCGGCTCGGTCTCGCCCCTTGCGACGCCGCTCGCGCGACGGGCCTCGACCACGAGCGCTTCGAGCGGTCCCGCGTGCGAGCGCACGTAGACAGGTGCGCATCCCGCCTCCCACAGCGCGGGAATGACGCCTGCACGCAGCAGCGACGTCTTTCCGCTCCCCGAGTCACCGTAGAGCACACCGAAGCGAAAGTCGGCGTGCGAGACCATGGCGATCAGCGACGCCGTTTCGGACTCGCGACCGAAGAACCGGTCACGGTCTGCCTCCTGAAACGGAAGCAGCCCGCGAAAGGCGGAGCCGTCCTGGTGCAAGTGCGCGGGTGAGTGCGCGGACTCGCGGTCGATGGCGGCGCGGAGTCTCTCGAGGTCGGCAGCAAACTCGCCCGCGGTACCGTATCGAGTGTCGCGATCCCGCTCGAGTGCGCGTCGAACGATGCGTTCCAGTTCGAGGGGCGCATCATCGCGGTATCGGGAGAGCGGTGGCGGCTCACTTTCGAGCAGCTCGCGGCGCCATGATTCCCGTCCGAACGGGCGCGCCCCGGCGAGCATTTCGTAGAGGACCACGCCGAGCGAGAAGAGGTCGGCCCGGCCGTCAACGGGAGCAGAGCCGAGTTGCTCGGGCGCAACATATCCGGGTGTACCTGCGGCACCCGCGACGGTGTGCACGCGCCTCGAGAGGCCGAAATCCAACACCTTCACGGAGCCATCTGCTGCAAGCGCAATATTGGAGGCGGTCACGTCACCATGGACGAGACCTGCTCCGTGGGCCGCCTCGAGAGCGCGAGCGGCGAGAATCGCGATGTCGAGTGCTTCGGCAATGTCGAGGGTTCCGCGCGAGAGTCTCGAAGCCAGCGTCTCGCCATCGACGTATTCGAGCGCGATATATGGTCGGCCGTCGTACTCTCCAACGTCGTAGACGGTGGCCACATTCGGATGGTTCACAGACGCTGCTGCCCGCGCTTCCTCGAGCATGCCGTCGGTCGGGCGGTCCAGAAGTTTGAGGGCTACGATTCGGCCGAGGCGAACGTCCTCAGCCTTGAAGACCTCGCCGGCTCCACCCGTGCCCAGGCACTCCAGGAGCCTGTAGTGGGAGACAAACCGGTCCACGGGACGGCCCTCCCTGGGCGTATCGCCTGTGTATCACCGCGGGAGTGCGAATTCAAACCGGCGCGGACTCGAACCCGGCACGGGTCGTTGGTTGACATTGCGAAACAGGCTCAACGAGACTGGCCAGCTAATGGAACGACGGGAACACGCTAGGCGACAGGTCGACGCCGGATGAAGGCAATGATCCTGGCTGCCGGGTTCGGATCCCGGCTGTGGCCGCTTACAGAAGACCGGACCAAGCCGGCGGTGCCGTTTCTGGGCAAACCGCTGGTCGTCTACAGTCTCGAGTACGTGCACCGGTTCGGCGTGCGCGACGTGGTCGTCAACCTTCACCACAGGGGAGATTCGGTGCAGGCGGCGCTCGGTGACGGTTCGGCGTTCGGATGCAGCGTTCGGTATTCGATCGAGGACGAGATTCTAGGCACAGGCGGCGCCATCGACCGCGCGAGGCACATGCTCGAGGGCGGCGACTTCGTCGTCGTCAACGGCAAGATCGTCACCGATATCGACCTTGGTCCGGCACTCGACGAGCATCGCGCGAGGGATGCTGTCGCAACTCTCGTGCTGCTTCCGAACGAGAAACGTGAGCGTTTCACGGTCGTGGATCGTGACGGGGCCGGTCTCGTGACCGCATTCGGCGGCTATCCGGACCCCTCGTCCCCGGCGGACCGGGCGCCCCTCATGTTCACCGGCATCCAGATCCTCTCGCCGCGGATCTTCGGCTACATTCCGCGGGACCGATTCTCGCACACGACCACGGACGCGTTTCCGGCGGCAATTGCCGCTGGCGATCGCGTCGTCGGGTACGTGGGGTCGGGTTCCTGGAAGGAAATGTCGACGCTCGAGCGGTACCTGGACGAGTCGGTTGCGTCGGCACGAACCATTGGCGAGAGCAACGTCATCGGGAAGGGAAGCCGCATAGACGCGACCGCCCGGGTACGGGACAGTGTGCTCTGGGAGGACGTGGAAATTGGTGGTGGAGCGACCGTTCTTCGGTCGATTATCGGTGACGGAGTGTGCATCCCGGCTGGCCTCGAGGTGTTGGATTCGGTCGTGGTCCGGGCCGAAATCGTGCGGGAAATCGAGCGTGGACGGCTGTTTGGGGACCTGCTTGTCGCGCCGATTCGGCCGGTGCTAGACTGACGCGCCCATGTCAGCAGAAAGCATGTCCGTGGACTCGACCGACCCGGAACGCCCAGAGGATCTCGTTCTTCGGGCCGTTGCCCGCGAGCTTCGGCTCGAATCGGAGCTGCTGACGGCAAAGGTGCTGGCCGGGGACGCATCGACACGGTCCTATGTGCGCGTCAAACACCCCGATCGCTCGGTTGTCGGCGTGCTATACCCGCGGCCGTTCAGTCTCGGTGATGCATCGACTGTTCGTCTCGAACGCTGGTGCCACGAGAATCCGGATGACGGCATCCTGACCTTTGCCAACGATCCGGTTTGTCACATAGAGATGACGGCGCTGTTGGCCCGGGCCGATGTTCCGGTCCCTGAGATTCTTGCGGTGGACGACCGCGACGGAGTGATCCTGCTCGAGGACGTCGGTGACGGAATCGTTCAGTCCTGGATGAACGGCGCGTCTTCAGCTCAGGTAATTGCGGCCCTCGAGCGGGCCGTGGACCTGATTGGCTGCGTGCGGTCGGCCACGGAAGCGGCCGACGAAGATGCCTGTGCCGGCTCGGTGCTCGCGCTGGATGGCGACAAGCTTTTCTGGGAGCTCGAGTTCTTCCGGGTCAATACGTTTGACCGTGCTCTGGGAAAGCCGCTCGACTCGAACTTCGAAGTCGAATTCCGCCGTGAGGCACGGTCGCTCGCCGACGCCCTGTCCGGTCGGCCTCGCGTTCTGTGCCATCGCGACTATCACGCCCGCAACCTCATCGTCCGCCCGGGTGCGAACCCGACCGAAGGGCTCGTCGTCATCGATTTCCAGGATGCGAGGATGGGTCCGATGACCTACGACCTCGTGTCGCTGGTCGAGGATCCGTACGTTCAACTCGAGAACTGGCTCAAGCAGAGACTCGTGGCTCGCTTCAGGGAGCTCTCGTTCGCCGACGGCTCGTGGCCTGGCGACGCCGAGTTCGGCGAGCAGTACGACCTGATGACGGTTCAGCGGATGTTGAAGGCCGTTGGCACTTTCACGAACCAGGCAGCCGTCAGCGGAAAACGCGACTATCTGCCCTACATTGCTCCGTCGCTGGCTTCGGCCGCTCCGGCGCTCGAGCGCCTCGCGAGTTTTCCGGCCCTCTCGGAAGCGGTGGCGCAGCTTTCATCGGCACGATTCGAAACGGAATGACACAAACATACATCGAGGACATCGCCAGCCACGTTGGCGAATCAGTCACCATCAAGGGGTGGCTCTACAACATCCGCTCGAGCGGAAAGCTCATCTTTCCCCAGGTCCGCGATGGCTCGGGCATCCTGCAGTGCGTGGTATTCAAGAAAAGTGTCTCGGAAGACGTCTGGAATGCCTGTCAGACGCTGACCCAGGAGTCATCGCTGATCGTCACGGGAGCGGTCCGTGCTGACGAGCGAGCACCCGGCGGTTTCGAGATGGACGTGACGGACGTCGAGATCGTCAGCATCGCGGAACCCTACCCCATCACTCCCAAGGAACACGGACCCGAGTTTCTGCTGGATCACCGGCACCTCTGGATCCGGTCGAAGATGCAGCACGCGATCCTCCGGGTCCGGCACGAAGTCATCCGCGCGGTCCGTGACTACTTCGACACGCACGGATTCATCCTTGCCGACACGCCAATCTTCACGCCAGCGGCGTGCGAGGGAACCACGAGTCTGTTCGAGGTCAACTACTTCGACGACCAGAAGGCGTATCTGACGCAGTCCGGCCAGCTCTACAACGAAGCCACTGCAGCGGCGTTCGGCCGCGCCTACGCGTTCGGCCCAACGTTTCGCGCCGAGAAATCGAAGACCAGGCGACACCTCACCGAGTTCTGGATGGTCGAGCCCGAGGTCGCGTACGCGACGCTCGACGACATCATGGACCTCGCCGAGGACTTCCTCTGTTTCATCGCGGCGCGTGTGCTCGCGAATCGCCGACCCGAGCTCGAGACGCTCGGACGAGACATCGCCAAGCTCGAGGCAATTCAGAAGCCATTTCCGCGAATCAGCTATGACGAAGCGGCGAGGATGCTGATCGAGGGCGGGCAGGCCTTCGAGTACGGCGGCGACTTTGGCGCGCCGGATGAGACATTCATCTCGTCGAAGTACGACAGGCCGGTGATGGTGCATAGATATCCGGCGGCCGTGAAGGCGTTCTACATGAAGCCCGATCCGGCGGATCCGACAAAGGCGCTCGGGGTCGACGTTCTGGCGCCCGAAGGTTACGGAGAGGTCATTGGCGGAGGCGAGCGCGCCTCGGATCTCCAGTTTCTCCGCGACCAGATAGCAAAGCACGAGTTGCCCGAAGAAGCCTTCGACTGGTATCTCGATCTTCGGAAGTACGGCTCGGTACCGCACGCCGGTTTCGGAATGGGTATTGAACGCTGTGTCGCGTGGATGTGCGGCATCGAGCACATCCGCGAGGCCATTCCGTTCCCGCGAACGATCTACCGGACAAAGCCATAGCGGCCGTCGCCGGAGCCCTGACGGACCGGCGGTGCCGACTTGAAGGAGTCTCTCCGTGAGCAGAATGAAAACGCTGATTCTCGGCGCGGCCGGTCGCGACTTTCACAACTTCAACACGGTCTTCCGGAACGACGCCGACACCGAAGTTGTCGGCTTTACTGCAACGCAGATCCCCAATATCGACGGACGACAGTACCCTGCAGCACTCGCTGGCGAGCATTATCCGGACGGTATCCCGATCCACGCCGAGGACGACCTCGAAAAACTCATCGGCGAGCTCGGCGTAGAGCAGGTCGTCTTCGCGTACAGCGACGTCTCGCACGAGTACGTAATGCACCTCGCGTCGCGGTCAATCGCGGCTGGCGCGGACTTTCGGTTGATCGGGCCCGAGCACACGATGATCCCGTCGTCGAAGCCCGTCGTCTCGGTCTGTGCGGTTCGAACTGGCGCGGGCAAGAGTCCGACGAGCCGGAGCGTCGCCAAGACCCTGATTGAAATGGGCAAGCGCGTCGTTGCAGTCCGCCATCCGATGCCGTACGGCGATCTCGTCAAGCAGTCCGTACAGAGATTCGAGACGCTCGACGACCTTGAAGCAAACGACTGCACGATCGAGGAGATGGAGGAATACGAGCCTCACATTGCCAACGGTGTCATCGTGTACGCCGGAGTTGACTATGAACGGATCCTGCGGGCCGCCGAGCAGGAGGCCGACGTCGTGGTCTGGGACGGGGGCAACAACGACCTTCCGTTCTTCAAGTCGGATCTCGAGATCGTGGTAGCGGATCCGCACAGGCCCGGCCACGAGCTGCTCTACTTCCCGGGCGAGGCGAATTTCAGGCGGGCGGACGTCATCCTGATCGGCAAGCAGGGCTCCGCGTCGGCCGAGGGAATCGAAGCGGTGAAGCGATCCGCGGCCGCCATCAACCCGAAGGCAGTGGTGATGAACGCGGACATGCGCATCACCTGCGAGGACCCATCGGCGATTGCGGGAAAGCGCGTCCTCGTCGTGGAGGACGGACCTACGCTGACTCACGGCGAGATGACTTACGGCGCCGGAGTGATCGCGGCTCGTCAGCACGGGGCCGCCGAGATCATCGACCCGCGGCCGTACGTCGTCGGCGAAATTGCCGAGACCTTCGCGCACTACCCAGGCATCGGCGCGCTTCTGCCGGCGATGGGCTATGGCCGGAAGCAGATGGACGACCTCGCTGCGACGATCAACGCGATAGATTGCGAGCTGGTCCTGATCGCGACTCCCATCGATCTTCGCCGCGTCGTCGAGATAACGAAGCCGTCCATGCGCGTCGGATACGAACTGGCGGAGATCGGCGAGCCGACCATGCGTCAGTTGCTCACCGATTTTCTGGAGCGTCACGCTTGACCGAGGCCCGCGTCATACGCACGACCGCCGAATTGGCGATGCTGCTTGACGGCGGGCCGCTCGCACCACGGCTCGAGCCCCAGCGAGTGCTGATGAGCACCCCTGACTCGTTCGATGTCGTCGACGTCAAGAACGCGTTCATGGAAGGCCGCGTCGGGACGGTCGATCGAGCAAAGGCGCGTGCGCAATGGGAAGCGCTTGGCTGTGCATTCGAATCGGCGGGGCACGAAGTGGTCGTGATTCCGGGCGCTGAGGGCTGCGAGGACATGGTCTTCACTGCCAATCAGGTTCTTCCCGGGCTCGGACCCGACGGACGTCCGTACGTCGTCCTGAGTCACATGCGCCATCCATCGCGCCGGCGCGAAGTGCCTTACTTCCGCGACTGGTTCGAATCGCACGGATACCGGATTCTGGAGTTGCCCGAGTCGGTCCCGTACTTCGAAGGACAGGGCGATGCAATCTGGCATCCGGGGCGCCAACTTCTGTGGGGCGGATTCGGGCAGCGCACTTCGGTGGAGGCCTACGCCTCGCTCTCGACAATGCTCGAAGTCCCTGTAGTTGCGCTCGAGCTCGTCCATCCGAGCTTCTACCATCTCGACACGGCCTTCTGTGCGCTCTCGGAGGATGCGGTACTGGTATTCCCCGGCGCGTTTTCACAGGCCGGAATGGCGCTGATCCGACGAGGTTTCGCACGGGTTCTAGAGGTCTCGGAGGCGGAGGCCGCCGCCGGGTTCGCGTGCAACGCGCACGCTCTCGACGGTCGGACGGTTCTCATTCAGCGCGGATCGCCGCATACCGTCGCTGCTCTGACTGACGCAGGCTTCGAGGTGGTCGAGGTCGAGACGGGAGAGTTCATCAAGAGCGGCGGGTCCGTCTTCTGCATGAAGATGATGATCTACTGAGGAACCGACGGACGCTCCGTGGCACGACAAGTCCCGGTGTTCATCCGATCGAAAGGCAAGTGGCAGGAATGAAGCAGCGTGTTCACATCATCGGAGTGCCGATGGATCTCGGCGCCGGCCGCCGCGGTGTCGACATTGGTCCGTCTGCGCTTCGAGTTGCAGGTCTCGGCTCGAAGATCGAGGAGCTCGGGTATCCGGTGACGGACGAGGGAAACGTCTTCGTGGAGCTCGTCGAGAGGCTGAAGGACGAGAACTGCAAGGCACATTATCTCGACGAGATCACTGGCGCGTCGGTCCGTCTCGCCGACATGACGAAGGCCGCGCTCGACAGCGGAGGGCTGCCGCTGGTGCTCGGTGGCGACCACTCGATCGCGGTCGGAAGCGTGTCCGGTGTTGCGATGCACCATCACGAGCTTGGCAAGAAGATCGGCGTCATCTGGTTCGACGCACATGCCGACATGAACACCCCAGATTCGACTTTGTCGGGGAACATCCACGGCATGCCGCTCGCATGCCTGATGGGCCGGGGACCTGCGGAGCTCGTCAACATCGGAGGATTCGCTCCGAAAGTGGATCCCGGCAACGTGGCACTGATTGGCATCCGCGACATCGATCCCGGAGAGCGGGCGCTGATCAGGGAATTGGGCGTGCGGGCCTTTTCGGCGCGCGAGATGGACGAGCGCGGAATGAACGAGATCATGGACGAGGCGCTCGCGATTGCGTCTCAGGGGACGGCGGGTTATCACGTCACGCTAGACGTCGATTTCATCGATCCGCGTTTTGCCCCGGGAGTCGGCACCCCGGTTCCCGGCGGCGCGACGTACCGCGAGAGCCATCTCGCGATGGAGAGAATTGCCGATCACGGCGGAATGCTCTCGCTGGAGTACGCGGAGCTCAATCCGATCTTCGACGTGCGCAACCAGAGCGCCGAGGTCGGCGTCGAACTGCTGCTTTCAGCGCTCGGAAAGAGCATTCTGTGAACTCGTCCGCTGACGGAGGATCGAGAATGCGAGCTCGACGATCTGGCCCGAGGATCCTCGTGTCTCGACGATTGATCGGCTTCTCCGGAATGCAGGGCTCCATTGCGGGCAAGGAGAGAGTGTGAGCACTTCGAGAATTCGCGTCGGGGTGGTTTTCGGCGGCCGTTCAGGCGAGCACGAGGTTTCCCTCAGGTCGGCGAAGTCGGTCATCGACGCCATGGACCGGTCCAAGTACGACATAGTTCCGATCGCGATCACGAAGGCAGGCAGGTGGCTGGCCTCGTCCGACGCGACGCAACTGCTGCCGCAGGCCGTCGTCGAGAGCGGTGACACGGACGTCACAATCGTAGGAGACCCGACTCGCGGGGAGCTCGTGCGACTCGACGCATCGTCCGGCCCGGACTCACTCGGACAACTCGACGTGATCTTTCCCGTACTCCACGGAACTTATGGCGAGGACGGGACGATCCAGGGGCTGCTCGAACTGGCGGGCCTGCCATACGTCGGAAGCGGCGTGCTCGGGTCGGCGGCCGGCATGGACAAGATCGCAATGAAGATGCTCTTCCGCGACGCGGGATTGCCGATCGTGCCGTTCGTGCACTTCACCAGGACGCAGTGGGAGGCGGATCGCGAAACCGTGCTCGATCTCGTGGACCGTGAGCTCGCGTATCCGACGTTTGCCAAGCCCGCCAACCTGGGCTCGTCGGTCGGAATCACGAAGGCGACCGACCGTACGTCTCTGGTTGCGGCAATCGACGAAGCTGCCCGATTCGACAGGCGAATCGTCGTCGAACAGGGTGTCGACGCACGCGAAATCGAGGTGGCGGTGCTTGGCAACGAAGCGCCTTCTGCCAGCGTGCCGGGCGAGATCATCCCGCACGCGGATTTCTACGACTACAACACCAAGTACGTGAACGAGGTCGCCGAGTACGCCATTCCGGCGGCGCTCGACACCGAGCAGTCCGAGTTGATACGCGACCTGGCCGTCCGCGCCTTTCAGGCTGTCGATGCAGCCGGGCTGGCTCGTGTGGATTTCTTTGTCGAGCGCAACACGGGGACGGTGTACGTGAACGAGATCAACACGATGCCGGGGTTCACGAAGATCTCGATGTATCCGAAGCTCTGGGAAGCAACGGGACTCGCCTACGGGCCATTGATCGACAGGTTGATCGAGCTCGCATTCGATCGGCATCGGGAAACGTCCCGGTCCGAGCGATCGGTTGGCTGAATGACGGACACACTGGAAGGAAAGACGCACCAATGATCATTCGAAACACGATGATGACTCTCGCACTGGCGGCCGCGATTGCGACTGTCGGCTGTGGAGACTCGGCCGGGACGAAGCCCGCAACGGCGAACTCGAATTCCGCGGCGCCGAGCCGCGACACGGCCAAGGTTGAACCGAAGGTACTGAAGGACGAGGCGGGCCCCGACGGGTCACGCATCGTCGTCAGGCAGTTGGAGAGTGGAGACACCGTGGCCGTCCGCAGGTGGGATGCCGGTGCAGTGAAGAAGGTCACCAAGCGCACGAAGGGCGGAGTGACGAAGGCCATGCGGATCGTGCTGAGGAATGGAAAGGTCTATCGCCTGGAGGACCCAACCGCGATCGAGCACGCTATGGACTGGACCGGCGACCAGATTGCCGACGCGGCGAAGAAGCTTGGGAAGAACGTCGACGAGCCGGCGTCGGATTCAGACGATGCCGATGAGCCAGCCGCGCCGAGCGCGCCGTCCGCGGCCAAGCCCAAGGCTGCCAACACGAACGGGAAGTAGCCCATCCGATCATTGCGCGGAGCGCTTTGGAGTGCGGCGTGAAGCGCCGCTTTGGATGACCGCCACGGTCCCGCAACGATGCGGACTTGGGAATCAATCCAAAGCGGCACTTCACGCCGCAATCCAAAGCGCTTCGCGCATTGCAGATGGGACGGCCACTACTCTTCGGGTGCGAGCGCGTATCGCACGATGGCGAGTCCCGCGATCGCAGCGGTCTCGGCGCGGAGGATTCTCCGGCCAAGAGACGCGCAGTGCGCGTTCGACTGCTCGAACATTCGACCTTCGTCTTCTGACCAGCCACCCTCCGGTCCCACGACGAGCGTGACCGACTCAGGCTGGCCGAGCTCACGCAGCACGTTTCGAATTGGGGCGGCGTCGCGCTCGACGAGCGCGACTACCGGCTCGACCGACGCCTCGAGCAGGTCGCGAAGCCTGGTGGGCACTTCGACCGTCGGTAGGGTCAACCGTTCGCACTGCTTGGCCGCTTCGACCTCGATTCGCCGCCAACGTTCGATTCGTCGTGCCGAACGTTCAGCATCGAGTCGAACGTCGCTCCGATCGGAAATGACGGGAATGATGCGATCGACGCCCAGCTCCGTCGCCTTCTGAATGATGAGGTCCATGCGGTCGCCCTTCACGAGCGCCTGTGCGAGGGACAATCGCGGACGAACGGGCTCTTCGGGTTCGATCACCGACTCGATCGTCACGAATGCCGTGTCACCGGAGTACCGATCGATGCGGCCACGCCAGCCTCGTCCCTCACCGTCGAAGCAGGTGACTGCATCGCCTTCGCTCAGTCTAAGAGCGCGGCGCGCGTGATGCGCCTCGTCGCCACGCAGCGTCAGGCCGGCCGGTCCGACATCCGACGCTGAAACGAAGAAGCGGCGCTCGGTCACGGCCGTTTCATTGCAATGCCCGACCACTCGCCGGCATCGCGCCGCCACTTGAGCGACATTCCGAGCGCCGTCATCTCGGCGACAACGCCTGCTGCCTGCTCGACGAGCACGCCCGACAGGACGAGCGTTCCGCCCGGACGCGTCCTTTCGAACAGTGCATCGCGAACGAACAGGATAACGTCGGCCGTAAGGTTCGCGAGAACGACGTCGAACTGGCCTTCCACGCCGTCCGGACCGCATACGTCGAACGCAATCGAATCGGCAACGCCGTTCAAACCCGCGTTCTCTTTCGCAACCTCGATTGCTATCGGGTCGACGTCACAAGCGACGGCGCGAGTGGCCGGTTCGAGACGGACGGCGGCGATGGCGAGCAATCCGGTGCCGGTTCCGACGTCGAGTAGCGAGCCGCCCCGCCAGTTCGCGTCGAGCCACTCCATGCAGAGTCGCGTGGTTTCGTGCGTACCGGTTCCGAACGCCATTCCCGGATCGACTTCGATCCGTATGCGACCGGGAATCGCCAGGGCCTCGTCGCGCTTCCAAGACGGGAACACGAGCAGGCGGGAGCCGACCGGCGTCGGCTCAAATCCGCGCTTCCAGAGCTTCAGCCAGTCGTCGTCCGGCGTCGAGCCCGCGCGCAACGTGGACGCAGCTGCGCGTGCGACGTCCGCATCGAGCGTTCGCGCGCTCGCGAGCGCCGCCGCAAGCTCGGCGAGGTCGGGCGTCGCGGCAAACCACGCGACGATCGTTGCGCGCCCGTCGTCGGCCGGACGCTCTTCGACGCCGGTGGATCCGAGATCGAGCAGCGAGGCGCTGACGAGCTCGGCGTCGACGGAATCGACGTCCAGTTCGACAAATGGCCATTCGGTGCGGGACGCGGCGTCGGACATGTGTCGATCAGCCCTCGATTCCCATCTCGTCGAGTGCGCGCTCGTCATTGCGCCAGTGCTCGCGAACCGCGACGTGCAGCTGCAGGTAGACCTTCGTTCCGAGAATCGCTTCGATCTCGGCACGCGCCTTGGTGCCGATGTCCTTGAGTTGCAGCCCGCCCTTTCCCACGATGATGCCCCGCTGCGAGCTGCGCTCGACGAGAATGAGGCAATAGATCTTCGAGAGCTTCTCGGATTCTTCCCATCGTTCGACGAGTACGGCCGTCACGTAGGGCAACTCGTCGCCCGTGGCGTGCAGGATCTGCTCGCGCACGAGCTCGGCGGCGAGAAGCCGCATAGGCTGGTCCGTGTATTCGTCGTCAGGAAAGTACTTCGGACCCTCGGGCAATCGCTCGAAGATGAGGTCGCCCAGCCGTTCGATGTTGACGCCAGTGCGCGAGGACAGCGGAACGACTTCCTCGAACGCAAGAGCCGCCGAGCGTGATTCGATGATCCGAAATAGATCCGTCTTTCGCTTCACGCAGTCGACCTTCGTCAGTATGAGCATCACCGGTTTGCCGGAATTCCTGACGAGGTCGAGCGCGAAATTGTCGCCGGCGCCGGGACGCGACGTAGCGTCGACGAGCAACAGGATGAGATCGACGCTGTGCAGCGCCTCCGTGACGACCTGCATCATTCTTCGGTTGAGCGCGTAGCCAGGTTTGTGGATTCCCGGTGTGTCGACGAGGATCGCCTGTCCTTCCGGTCGCGAGAGTACCCCGCGGATCTGCGTGCGGGTAGTCTGCGGCTTGTTCGAGACGATGGCGACCTTTTCGCCGACGAGCCTGTTGAGCAGCGTCGATTTGCCGGCATTCGGACGCCCGACGAGAGCGACGAAGCCGGATCTGTATCCGGGCGGCGTCTCGAGTGGCCGGCGCTCCTCCGTGGAGTCTTCAATGGCAGTGGTGCTGCCCTCGATTCCGGCCGGCGATTCGTCGTTCTGTTCGATCATCCCTGTTGCGTTGCCTCCCGCGATGCGTCGGCATTCGTTGATGTGATACGCCGCGCCCGCACGAGGTTGATTCGCCGGCCATCGGATTCGAGCACCTCAAACTCGAGCCCGCGGTATTCCATCCGCTCTCCCTGCAACGGGACGTGACCGAGCTCCTTGATGACGAGACCGGCGACCGTCGTGAAATCGTCCGTTTCCAGTTCCGCGCCGAAGAAGAGCTCTAGCTTGCGGATCTCGGTCGATCCCTTCACCAGCGTCGCACCGGTTTCGTCGGGTGCAGACTCGATTCCGTCCTTCACCACGACGTCCTCGTCTTCGATCTCTCCGACGATCTCCTCGAGGAGGTCCTCGATGGTAATGACGCCCGAAAGGGCACCGTACTCGTCGATGACGATGGCAATCTGTACTGCCGACTTGCGCATCTCCTCGAGGAGGTCGGCAACGGCTTTCACGGACGGAACGAAGTAGGCGGGCCGCATGATCTCCGTGACCGGTGCATCGGCGCGGCCCTCGCTCCAGGCGGCAAGCATGTCGCGTACGTATACGACGCCCTCGATGTTGTCGAGCTCGTCGCTGTATATCGGCAGCCTTGAGTGTTTCGCGGCCACCATTATGTCGCGTGCCTCCAGAATGCTGGCTGTATCCTGCACGGCCACGATGAGCGGCCGTGGCGTCATCACCTCGCTGACGCGCGTGTCGCTGAGTTCGACGATCGATTGGATCATCTGCCCTTCGGCTTCCTCGAGAATGCCTTCCTCCTCTCCGACGTCGATGAGTGCCTGGATGTCGCTCATCGTCTGATCGTCGTCGAAGTCCGAATCGTCGCGCGAGGTATCGGGCTCCGGCCGGCGGAACGAGCTGACCAGCGCGGAAAACGGGGCAACGAGCGGCGAAGCGATTCGGTAATAGGGCTTGAAGACCGGCAACAGCCGCAGCAGGACCTTCTCCGGAGCATTCTGCGCAATCAGGCGGGGCAGGATCATCCGGCAGATCACGACCGTTGCGAAGGACAGGCCAAATCCCGTCAGGAAGGAATGCGGTACCGCGAGCCGCTGCGCAGAATTTATCGCAAGCGCGACGATGCCGAGCGAGATGGCGTAAATGCCGGCGAGCAGAGTGTCGTGAAACCGCTCTCGATCCTCCATGAGCTCGTCGAAGAAAACGAGCCGGCCTTCGGACTTCGCGCCGCCGCGAAGCATGGCGAGAGACACATCGCTCATCAGAACGTACGACGTCTCGATCGTCGCGAGCAGGACCAGCAGAAAGACCGCTCCACCGGCCAGAGCCAGGTCAACGCCAAGAGTCATGGTGAGCCGAGTGTAGCACAGCGACCGGACCGCTCCCGCTCGATGCGGATGCGCGACATCAGGTCCCGATGACGGGCAGCGTCCGTCGATCGCGAACGAGAACTCCCTCGGCGCTGAAATAGCTCAGCTCGCGCCGATAGCACTTGTTGCTCGCCATATCGAAGGCCACGCACGAGTCAATCGGTCGCGAATAGACGTGGATGCTCACCGAACGTTCGTCTTCGTTGAAGAGTTGATGGATCGTCTGGAGCTTGTCGGCCGTGAGCACCGGG
The DNA here is from genome assembly GCA_964591515.1 of uncultured Clostridia bacterium. Classification (GTDB taxonomy): domain Bacteria; phylum Acidobacteriota; class Blastocatellia; order UBA7656; family JADIYM01; genus JADIYM01. Next base: position 7,105 of record CAZQBW010000050.1, on the reverse strand, counting down.
CCGCCGGCAACCGCATCAACTTCGCGAATGCGGTCGAGCTTGATGTGGTCCGAACCGGCAAGACAATCGATGCCGACGACGTTCTGGTTCTCCGGATGGTCGCAACCTAGCCACTTGTAATCGACGACGCGGAGGTTTCCACGCTGCGTCATCATCCAGCAGAGTTGTCCGTTGTGTGTGTGCACCGACGTGCGCTGCCCTGGCTCCCAGCAGATCGCCATCACCTCGAAGAGGTCGTCCCGATAGATCAGGTTCCGGGTGTAGTAGGACCCGTCGTAGTGAACGTAGGGCGAAAGCGAAGCATCGCTGAGCTGAATGCCGTCGCAGAATTCGAGAACCGTATCGCGCGTGATGACACCTGCCTCGAACGTGCGAATGCGGCTCACGAAATCGTCGATGCCGATGAGTCTCTTTCCGCTCATGTAACTCTCTCGCTGGAGGCCTGACCGATCGCGAACCCGCGGCAATGGTAGGCATCCGTCGGCGGAATTGCAATCCGAGTCAATTCTCAGTCGCCGTGTCCGCTTCAGTACCGTGCCCGGTATCGAACGGGTCTCACACTGGAGGGATGCTCAGTTCGAGATGCGACGGCGTGGCGACCGGCATGCGAGCTGTCCTGTCGAAAGACGCGATCGCTACCGGCCCGGTATTGATACCTGACAGGCGCCGGATGCGAATCCGCGCAATTGCATCGAGGTTGGTGGCGACGTCGTTCAGGTAACGAGCTTGACGCAACGCGAAGGGCGCCCGTAGGCTCAAACGTTCGGCGACATAGTGATTTCACACCACGAGGTATTCGATGAATTTCAAGACGATGGCAACGGTTGCGCTGGCGACCATCTTCGCAGTAGGCGCGACCCCGGCTGCGCGGGCTGATGAGGGAATGTGGACGTTCAACAACGTCCCGCGTACCGACATCAAGAAGAAGCACGGCTTCCAGGTGACCGATGCGTGGCTGGACAAGGTCAGGCTCGCGTCCGTCCGGTTCAACAACGGCGGCTCCGGCTCCTTCATTTCGGCGGACGGTCTCGTCATGACGAACCACCACGTGGCATCGGATGCACTCGACAAGCTGAGCACGCCAGAGCACAACCTCTACAAGGAAGGCTTCCTTGCCCGGACGCGTGCCGAGGAGGCCAAGGTGCCCGACCTCGAGCTGAACGTCCTCATGAGCATCGAGGATGTTACCGACCGTGTGAACGCTGCGGCCACACCCGAGATGGATGTGGCTGCGGCCAATGGCGCCCGGCGTTCGGCGATCGCCGAGATCGAGAAGCAGTCTCTCGCCGCGACGGGCCTGCGAAGCGACGTCGTCGTCCTGTACCAGGGCGGCAAGTACAGCCTGCATCGGTACAAGAAGTACACGGATGTGCGACTGGTGTTCGCACCGGAATTCGACATCGCGTTCTTTGGTGGCGACCCGGACAACTTCACGTTTCCGCGATACTGCTTCGATATCGCACTCTTCCGCGTTTACGAGAACGACGCCGCAGTGAAGGTATCGAGCTACTTCAAGTGGTCGAAGAAAGGCGCCAGGGACGGCGAGCTTACGTTCATCTCGGGTCACCCTGGATCGACGCAGCGGCTCAACACGATCGCGCACCTCGAATACCTGCGCGACGAGGAGATCCCGCTCTCGCTCAAGGTTCTCGACCGGAACATCGCGTTGATGAAGAAGTACGGCGCGATGGGCGACGAGCAGGAACGGCAATCTCACGACGACCTGTTCGGCTACCAGAACTCGTACAAGGCCTACCTTGGACGACTGGAGGGACTCAAGGATGAGTCGATTCTCGGCCGCAAGCGCGCTTTCGAATCGGACATCCGGGCCAGGGTTTCGGCCGACAAGCGAATGAAGGAAGCGTACGGCGATTCGTGGGATACGGTCGCGAAGTCGCGCGAGTCGCTGAAGTCGTATGCCGTGCGTCGGCGGTTGATCGACAGCGCGGGAGCGTTCAACACGGCCTACTTCAGCTACGCCCGACAGATCGTGAGGTTGACCGCCGAGAGCGAGAAGCCGAACGCCGATAGATTGCGCGAGTACACGGATGCTGCCAGAGGGCCGCTCGAAGAGAGGCTCTTTACGCAGGTGCCCATCTACCCCCAGTACGAGGAGGTCAAGCTGGCCGACTCGCTGTCGCTGATGCAGGAACTGCTTGGAGCCTCGGACTCGACGGTCAAGCTCGTGCTCGATGGAAAGTCGCCGGCGGATCGCGCGCACGAGCTTATCGTTTCGACGAAGATCGGTGACGCGGCATTCCGCAAGTCGCTGGTGGAAGGCGGAACGGCCGCCGTTGCAGCCTCGGACGATCCGATGATCAAACTTGCGATGGCCGTGGATGCCGAGTCTCGTTCGCTCAGGAAGCGATTCGAGGACGAAGTCGTCGGACCGGAGCGCGCGGCATACGCGAAGATTTCGAAGGCGATCTTCGAGGTTGAGGGCGAGAAGCTCTACCCGGATGCTACGTTCACGTTGCGACTCTCGTACGGCAAGGTGGCGGGCTACAGCGAGAACGGGCACAAGATTGCGCCGTTCACGAAACTCTCGGGCGCGTTCGAGCGATCGGCCCAGGCGGGAAACAAGGACCCCTATCACCTGCCGGAGAAGTGGATGAAGGCGAAGGAGCGTCTGAACCTGTCGACGCCTTTTAACTTCGTCTCTTCGAACGACATCATCGGCGGGAATTCAGGATCCCCGGTGATCAACAAGAATGCCGAGATCGTCGGCCTCGTGTTCGACGGCAACATTCAGTCGCTCGTCGGTGCGTTCATCTACGACGGCGCGCAAAATCGAGCCGTGTCGCTCGATTCCCGGATGATCCTCGAGGCGTTGACGAAGGTCTATGACGCGAAGGAAATCGTAGCGGAGATCACGAGGAACTGAACCGGAACCCCGAGCGGTAGCAAGGGGCCGACAACACAACTCTCCGTGGTCGAGGGTTGTGTTGTCGGCCCCTCGCTACCGCTCGGGGTTCTGGTCCTCCAGCTCAGGCTGCGCATCGACTCGGAGGTTGTTCGTCACGTGCCTCCGCTCGTCGCGTGTGCGCACCACCGACGACCCGGCGCTTCCGGGCGGCGAGGGCCTTCAGTTTTCGCTGGAGTTCCTCTCGCGGCATCTGACCGGACGTTTCAACGCGCACCATTCGCGCCGACTGCGTGCCATTCGCCTTCACAAAGCCAAAGAGCTTCTTCACGGCTGCCTCCTCTCGAGATGAAGGCCCTTGGACGTTGACGTCAAAAGGCCGGCCTGCTGTCTTCGAGCAGGCCGGCCTTCTGGAAGCCGTGAATCGCGGGGAGCTACCCTCGCGCGTACCTGCTCGACGTGCCGGGGTCGCCTGGCGACCCGATACCGTGACGTGTTCGTTGAACACGCACCCACCCAGCATCCTTCACGTGTGAATCCGGCAGGAGGGTATTGCCCTCGGCCGGCACGCTACTGGGAGGTTCGGATTTTCTGGACATACCGTCGAGTTTCCTTTTGTGAAGGTCCCAGACCCCATCCAGGGTCTCGAACTCGTGAATCCGGCGAGCTGGTCTCGAGGCACAATGCCGTCGATCAACTCTGGCCGGAGTATGGACCGGCCGCACTGCAACTGTCAAACCGCGTCCGCAAATACCTGAAAAAGGACCGGTTGCCGTTCGTTACGCGGATGCCGAAGCCCCCGAAATCAGCTGTCGAAGCACATACGGGAGAATTCCGCCGTGGACGTAGTAGTCCACTTCGATGGGAGTGTCGATTCGCAGCGTCAGCGGCACTCGATCCACCGTGCCGGCGGCTCGATGAATAACCAGCGTGACGTCCTGGCGCGGCGCGATGCCGTCGGCAACGCCTTCGAGGTCAAAAGTCTCGGTTCCGTCCAGTCCAAGCGACTTCCCGGTCGTTCCGGACTTGAACTGGCAGGGAAGGACGCCCATGCCTACGAGGTTGCTTCTGTGAATGCGCTCGAAGCTCTCGGCGACGACTACCTTGACTCCGAGCAGCTGCGTTCCTTTCGCTGCCCAGTCACGCGAGCTGCCCGTGCCGTATTCCTGACCGGCGATGACAACCAGGGGCGTCGAAGTCGCCTGGTATCGCATGGCGGCATCGTAGATCGGCATCTGGTCGCCGCTCGGCTGGTGAACCGTGACTCCGCCCTCTACGCCAGGCACCAGAAGATTCTTGATCCGGACATTCGCGAACGTGCCTCGAGTCATGATCCGGTCGTTCCCGCGTCGCGACCCGTAGCTGTTGAAGTCCTGGGGCTCGACGCCATTGTCGACCAGGAACGTGCCGGCTGGAGAGGCGGGCTTGATGGCGCCCGCCGGGCTGATGTGGTCGGTCGTCACCGAGTCGCCGAAGAGCGCGAGCAGTCGCGCTCCGTGAATGTCGCTCGCAGAACCGGCTTCCATCGAGAACGACGTGAAGAACGGCGGCTCCTGAATGTATGTCGAGGACGCATCCCAGGGATAGACGAGGCCCGTAGACGCGGGAATCTCGTCCCACAGCGGATTCTGGTTTGCGAAGTTCCCGTACAGCGTGCGGAACGTCTCGGGGTCCATCGCATCGTGCATCAGGGCTTCGACTTCCGCCAGCGTAGGCCAGATCTCCTTCAGAAACACTGGGTTGCCATCAGAGCCAACCCCGATGGGATCCCGGCTGAGATCGACGCTGATCGTTCCGGCCAGAGCAAACGCAACGACGAGCGGAGGACTCATCAGGAAGTTGGCGCGGACGTTCTGGTGGATCCGCGCCTCGAAGTTGCGATTGCCGCTCAGGACGCTCGCGACTACGAGGTTGTTGTCGACAATCGCCTTTTCGAGACCGTCGTCGAGCGGCCCCGAATTGCCGATGCACGTCGTACAGCCGTAACCGACTGTATTGAAGCCCAGGGCGTCCAGCGGTTCCGAAAGACCGGTCTTCCGTAGATATTCGGTCACGACGCGAGATCCCGGACCGAGCGACGTCTTGACCGTCGGCCGGACCTTCAGACCGCGCTCAACAGCTTTTCGGGCCAGAATGCCGGCACCCAGCATTACGCCTGGATTGGACGTGTTAGTGCACGAGGTAATGGCGGCAATGACGACGTCGCCGTGGCCGATCGAACCGTCGCCATTCGCGCCGAGACCGGTAGGGAAGCTCGATTCAGGGTCGTCTCCAGCTCGCCCGAAGCCGCCGTCGGCGACCGGCTGAGACAGAAGGGCGGAGAATTTCGACTTGAGCGCCTCGAGCTCGATCCGATCCTGGGGCCGCTTCGGGCCCGAGACGCTAGGCGTAACCGTCGAGAGATCGAGCTCGATCAGGGTGCTGTAGTCGCAATCGCCGCCCTCCGGGATACCAAACAAGCCCTGTGCCTTGTAGTAGTTGCAGACCATCTCAACGTGTTCGTCCGAACGGCCCGTAGCACGCAGGTAGTCGGCCGATGCTTCGTCGAAGGGAAAGAACCCCATCGTCGCACCGTACTCGGGCGCCATGTTCGCAACCGTCGCACGATCCGTGAGGGGAAGCGTGGCGGCACCTTCGCCGTGAAATTCGACGAATTTCCCGACGACCTTGGCTTTTCGCAGCAGCTCGGTAACGTGGAGCACCAGATCGGTAGCCGTGACCCCTTCTCGCAGCGAGCCCGTCATGTTGACACCCACGACGTCGGGAGTCAGGAAATAAACTGGCTGCCCGAGCATTGCGGCTTCAGCCTCGATACCGCCGACTCCCCATCCGACGATTCCCAGACCGTTGATCATTGTCGTGTGCGAGTCGGTGCCGACGAGGGTGTCCGGGTAGCAGATCCCGTCCTTCGCGAGTACTCCGTGCGCCAGATACTCCAGATTGACCTGATGCACGATTCCGATACCAGGCGGAACGACGCTGAAGGTCTCGAATGCCTGCATTCCCCACTTCAGGAACTCGTATCGCGATCTGTTCCTCTTGAACTCGATCTCCATGTTCAGTCGAAGGGCGTCTTCCGAGCCGAAATGGTCGACTTGCACCGAGTGGTCGACGACGAGGTCGACGGGCACGAGAGGCTCGATGACAGCCGGGTCCTTGCCCATGCGGGCGACTGCCGACCTCATTGCCGCGAGGTCGACGAGCAGCGGCACACCGGTAAAGTCTTGGAGCACGACTCGCGCAACGACGAAGGGAATTTCGTCCGTTCGCTCTTCAGTGGCTCCCCAGTTCGCGAGCGACCGGATGTCCTTCTCGGACACGCGCTTGCCGTCACAGTTTCGCAAGACCGATTCGAGCACAATCCGGATGCTCACCGGGAGTCGCGAGACAGGACCGACGCCTTCCGCTTCGAGCTGCGGGAGCGAGTAGAACTGTTGTGACTTGTTGTGACCGTAGGAGAAGGATTGCAGCGTATTGAAGAGGTTATGTGACATAGCGGTCGGGAAGTGTAGAAGCGGCTCTGGCTCGCGTCAAGGAAGGGCTCCCGCGAAGACTCTCGAGCGCCCGTGTAGATGGCGGCGCGACCTTTGCGCACGGACTCGTCCGTGGAGGCTCTCACTGCGCAAGCTACAGGCCGTGCTAGAGTTGCGGGGTGATCAAACGACTCGCCGTGACGCTTGCGATCGCCGTGGTTTCCTCAGTTGCGGCTGGAGGGCAGGGGGTGCGCCCGGTTGAGCCGGTGAACCGGGGGAATGGCGGGTCGGCAATGCCGATTCGCGCTCAGATCGACTCGCTGCTCGCGCCGGACGCATCGGGATGGAGCGTCGTTGTTCGGTCGCTCGACGGAGCGTTGATCTACGAGCGGAATGCCGAAGGGCTGCTGCAGCCGGCTTCGAACATGAAGGTATTGACTACAGCCGCGGCGCTGGATGCGCTCGGACCCGGCTGGACGACGCGAACTTCCGTCTATGGAACAGCCGATCCGTCAGACGACGGCGTGCTCGACGGAGATCTGGTGCTCTACGGGCGGGGAGATCCAAACCTGTCGTGGCGGTTTTCCGAGACTGGCGACGTTCTGGAGCCTTTCCGGCAGTTGGCGGCTTCAGTGCGGTCCAGCGGCATCACGCGGGTGAAGGGCGATCTCGTGGCCGATGAAAGCTATCTGTCTGGTCCGCCTCACGGTGACGGGTGGGCGTGGCAGGACTTGCAGTGGCACTTCGGAACGGAGGTGAGCGCTCTCTC
>CAZQBW010000049.1:10393-26329 GCA_964591515.1 uncultured Clostridia bacterium | reverse complement strand
ACAGGAGGGCGACTCGGTGCCTCCGTGGCTCTGTGCCTCTGTGTGCGAAGCTCTCCCTGGCCGCGAAGAGCTTCGCACACAGAGGCACAGAGCCACAGAGGCACAGAGGCTGAGCTGTGGTGAAATACCCGCCCGGTGGCCAAGATCCTCTTTCTGACGAGTTCGTACCCGTCGTCTCCCGCGGACGGCGTCTGCGGGTTCATCGACGACCTCGCACGGACTCTCGTCGAACGGCACGGCCACGAGGTCCGGGTGCTGGCGCCGCCCGGGACCTTTCACGGCTTCGAGCCGGTCGACGTCCGCGCCGTCGGTCATCCATGGCCGTTCGCTCGACGGTTGCTTGCCGGTGCAGACCTCGGCGCGGCCGTTCGCGGCTCACGGGCGGGCCAGTCCGAGGCGGTTTCGCTCACGCTGGCTCTCGCCTGGGCCGCGTTCATGTCGCGTTCCTGGGCCGATGTCACGATCTCGCACTGGCTGACGCCTTCGGCCGTAGCCGCCTCTCTCGCGGGTCTTCGCCCGCACGTTGCCGTTGCGCACGGCGGCGACGTCCACCTGCTGGCGGGGCTGCCCGCCGGGCGGCAGCTTGCGCGCTTCGTCGTGGCGAACGCCGACCGGATCGTCTGCGTCAGCAAGGATCTCGGGCGCCGCCTCGTGTCGCTCGCTCCCCAGGCCGCGTCGAAGATGGACGTGATCCCGATGGGAGCCCGGCTGGGACCCGATCCCGACCCTTCCGAGGTCCGTGCCTTCCGCGATGCCCACTCGACTGCAGGATCCACGTGCGTCCTTTTTCTTGGCCGGCTGCAGCCGATCAAAGGGGTCGACGTGCTCGTCGATGCTGCCGCGCGGGTGCCCGATGTCGACCTGTGGATCGCCGGCGACGGCCCGGAGCACGCCCGATTGCTCGATCGGGCTCGAGCGGCTAGACTGCGCGTTTCTTTTTTGGGCCGGATCGATCGGCGGGAGCGGCGTGTGGCACTTGCGGCGTGCGATGTGGTCGCGATTCCGTCGCGAATCGAGCCGAACGGCCGGATGGAGGGAACCCCAGTGGTGTGCGCTGAGAGCTTCGCAAGCGGTCGACCGGTCGTCGCTACCGGGACCGGCGGTCTCGTGGAGGCAGTCGAGGAGGGCGTCACCGGACTGCTCGTGCCGCCTGACGACCCTGAGGCCCTTGCCGGCGCGCTCCGTCGATTCTCCTCCGATCCCGAGTTGAGGAAACGGCTGGCGGACGGGGCGCGCGCGGCGGGCCCGGGATTCGAAATGGCGACGACTGCGGCCGCCTTCGATGCCATCGTCGCGGACGCGATCGAAACCCACCGAAGGAGCGCCCGAGGATGAGCGGTACGGACGACGTCGCCGCAAAGGCCGGTCGCGGAACGATCTACATCACGGCCTCGAAGCTCTGGTTCATGGTGACCGGAGCGGCGCTGATGTTCGTACTCCCTCGACTCGTCTCGGTCGCCGACGTCGGGGTCTACAAGGTCGTCATCGGCCTGGTGTCGGTCGTCAATGCGGTCGTCGTGACCGGCACCATCCAGACGGTCTCGAAGTTCGTTTCGCAAACGCCCGAGCACGCCCACTCGATCAAGCGAAAGGCGCTCCTGCTTCAGGTCGCCCTCGGCGGCGGCGCTGCCGCGGCCTTCGCCATCGCGGCGCCGGTGATAGCTGCATCCCTCAACGACGCTTCCCTGACCCCGTATCTGCGCCTCGCTGCGCTGATAACGGCGAGTTACACCTTCTATGCGGTTTTCGTCGGCGTCCTGAACGGCCGGAAGGACTTCCTGCGACAGGCTGCGCTCGACGCGGTCTACTCGACGGCGAAAGTCCTCCTGATCGTCGTCTGCACGGTGGCCGCGGGCTACACGTTGACAGGAGCAATCGGCGGATTCGCCGCAGCGGCATTCGCGGTCCTGGTGGTGGCGGCGCTCGTCGTCGGCGTCGGCGGACGCGCGTCGGAGTCGCCCGTGGGTTTCGGCGGACTGCTCCAGTTCCAGCTCGCGCTCATCGCGTTCCTGCTCGTCAACAACCTCCTGATGAAGACGGACTTGCTGATCGTCAAGGCGACGATCTCGCCGGATCCGCTTGTCGCGAGTGCGGCCGCCGGCGCATACGGCGCGGCGCTCGACTTCGCGTACATCGTATTCCAGATCATTCTGTCGATTACCTTTGTGGTCTTTCCGCTCGTCTCGGAGGCGACTTTTCGCGACGACGTCGAGGTCGTCCGCGGCTACGTGCGCGAGACCCTGCGGGCGACGATCGTGATCGCGGCGCTTCCGGCCGCGCTCTTCTCCGCGAACGCCGCCGAGGTGCTGCGTCTCGTCTATCCGCCGGAGTACGTCGCCGGAGCCCCGGCCCTGCGGATCGTCGCCGTCGGCATGCTGTCGTTCGCCGTCATCACCGTCCTGACGTCGGTTATTTCGAGCGGCGGCCGCCCGTGGGTCTCGGTCGCGATCGTTTCAGCGACGCTCGCGCTCGACGCGGGGCTGAACTTCGCGCTCATTCCGTCGCTCGGACTGGCCGGCGCCGCGACGGCGACGACGATCGCGATGTTCGCCGGAGCGGCCGGTTGCGTCGCCTTCGTCGGTGTCCGATACGGCGCTCGTCTGCCGATTGCGTCGATGGCGCGCGTGGCCGCTTCGGCCGGCGCCGTCTATGCCGTCAGCCTGCTTCTGCCTTCCGATGCCGTGTTCGAACGACTCGGACTCGGCGGACTGATGGTCCGAATCGCGGTTGCCGCCGAGTTCGCGCTGATGGGCGTCGTCTATCTCGTTGCCCTCGTTGCGACGCGAGAGATCGGAGCCACGGAGTGGCGCCTGCTGCGCCGGATCGCGGGACGATAAGCCCCGCGAACGGCGCAACATCCGGGCAGCGCCGTGCGGCGCCGCCCCGCGGGGCCATGCATTGAACCCTCACGGATCTTCTGATTTACTGCTCCACCATGGATCTAGACCCCAATGTGATCTTCAACATGACGTCAGCCTATCTCGCCGAGGACATCGGCCGTGGCGACGTCACGACGCAGGCGACCGTCCGTCCTGCGCTCCGCGGACGAGGCCGGTTTCTGGCCAAGCAGCCTCTCGTTGTCGCAGGGCTGGAAGTGGCCGAAGCGATATTTTCGAATCTCGAGCCCGGAATGGAGCTCGAGGCGTTCGTCTACGACGGTGAACGCGCCAGTCAGGGGCAGGAATTCGCCCGGATCGAGGGACTCGCGCAGGTCCTGCTGATGGGAGAGCGCGTGGCGCTCAACCTGATACAGCGGATGTCCGGCATTGCCACACTCACGCGCCAGTACGTCGACGCGATCGAAGGCACGAAGGCGCAGATCGTCGATACGCGAAAGACCGCTCCGGGCCTCAGGCTCTTCGACAAGTACGCCGTGGCAATCGGCGGCGGCCGCAACCACCGTTTCGGGCTCGACGACGGCTGTCTGATCAAGGACAACCACATCGCCCTGGCTGGCGGCATTCGGGAAGCCATCCAACGGGCACATCAGAGCGTCAGCCACATGTTGCGAGTGGAGATCGAGGTCGGATCGCTCGACGATCTGAAGGAAGCGCTCGGCTTCGGAGTCGACGCCGTTCTGCTCGACAACATGCCGCCCGAGAAGATGGCCGAGGCAGTTGCGTGGGTGCGCGAGCAGCCCGGCGGAGCCGGCATCCTGCTCGAGGCCTCCGGAAACGTGAATCTGACGACCGTTCGAGCCTACGCCGAGACCGGCGTCGATCTCATTTCGGTCGGAGCACTCACGCATTCGGCTCCTGCTGCCGATATCAGCTTCAAGATCGCCCCGATGTAGGTCGGAGCGAGACCCGAAACGCGGAGGCACCATGTCGACAACTCCCCGCTCGCGTCTGAAATTCGACAGCGTCCAGGAGCACGCCGCCGGCGGCGAAGTCTGGATGGACGTCACGTTGACCTTCAATGGCGAAGCATTCGTGGGCTCGAGCCCGAGAGTGGACCAGGACGAATCGCGTGTCGGCATCCGGCGGGCGGCGCTGGCGACGCTGGCCGCGATCGAGAAGTTCGTCGATCGGCAGTTCCAGTGCGAGTTGCAGGAAGCGGACCGTGTGCAGGCGCTCGGAAAGGAGCTCGTCGTGCTGCTGATCAGCATCCAGTTCGAAGGCCGCACGATCCAGCTCTTCGGCAGTTGTCGAGCCGGCGACTCGGTTGCCGATGCCGCGGCCAAAGCCGCGCTCGACGCGACGAATCGCTACATCGACATCGTTCTCGCGAAGCGCGTTGAGGCCTGAAGTGGAACTGGACGACGCCGCTCCCGAACCCGAGCGTGTTGGCGTTTCGGAGATCGGGGGCCGCCAGACGCGGGTCGAGGTGTACGCGGAGCTCGGATCGACGAACACGCGGCTTCGGGAACGCGCGGCGGAAGGCGCCGCGGAAGGTACCGTCATCGTGGCGCGCGCTCAGACGGCCGGGCGTGGACGCCTGGGACGAACCTGGAACTCGCCTCCCGATGCCGGACTCTACGCATCCATTCTGGAACGGCCCGGTATCGAAGCGAGTCGATCGCACGTGCTCACGCTTGCGGCTGCTGTCGCCGTGGCGGAAGCGATTTCCGGACTCGGCGTTACGGGTGTCGAGATCAAGTGGCCGAACGACGTGCTCGCCAACGGCCGGAAAATCTCCGGGATACTGACAGAATCGAGCCTTCTGGACGGCCGGATAGACTCTGCTGTCGTGGGCATCGGAGTGAACGTTCGCCGGACGGCTGTTCCCGAGGACCTGATCGACCGCGCCACATCGCTCGAGAACGAGGGAGTCGTGGTCGAGCCGTCGCAGGTGCTCACGAGGGTGCTCGAGCGGCTGGCCGTGTGGCGGCCGCGAGCGGAGTCTGCCGGTGACGAGGCGATTGTCTCGAGGTGGCTGGATTTTGCGCCGATGGCGATGGGTGCGACCGTCCACGTTGCCGATGGTGCGGGGGCCTACGACGCCGTGACAGAAGGGATAACGGACGATGGGCGCCTGCGGGTCAGGAAGAGCGACGGTCTACTCGAAATCCTCACGGCTGCGGATGTGACGCTCCGAAACGGCTGACCCGCCAATACTTTGCGCCTTTGCGAGACCTTGGCGTCTTTGCGGGAAACGCGGCCTCACGACAGGTTCTCGCAAAGACGCCAAGGACCGACGCAGAGACGCAAAGGAAAGACGCACGGCTGCCGGGGAACCGGCACACCCTCACTGTGGTACTTTCAGCTTCCATGCTCCTCGTCATCGACGTCGGAAACACGAACACAGTTCTCGGTCTCTACGAGGGCGACCGCCTCGCGAAGAGTTGGCGCCTGACGACCGAGCGCCAGCGCACGACCGACGAGTACGGCATCCTCTGCCGCAACCTCTTCGAGCTCTCCGGAATCCGCTGGGACGCCATCACCGCGATAGCTATCGCCTCGGTGGTGCCGCCCCTCAACTACACGCTGCGCCGCATGGCGAGCGTCTACTTCCACACCGAGCCGCTATTCATCGATCCGGCGCGCAACGCCGGCATGCCGGTCCTCTACAACCCGCCGACCGACGTCGGCGCCGACCGCATCGTCAACGGCGTCGCTGCCTTCGCGCGGTACGGCGGGCCGTGCATCGTGGTGGACTTCGGCACGGCGACGACGTTCGACGCTATCTCGGGCGACGGCGAGTACCTGGGCGGCGTCATCTGCCCCGGCATCCAGATATCGGCGGAGGCGCTGTTCTCGAAGGCAGCGAGGCTCCCGCGCGTCGAGATCGCGCGGACCGACTCGGTCATCGGCGCGTCGACGGTCGCGTCGATTCAGGCAGGGCTCTTCTACGGTTACGTCGGTCTCGTCGAGGGCATCCTGCGCAGGATGATCACCGAGCTTGGCGGCGACGTGCGCGTGATCGCGACGGGAGGTCTCGCCACGATGATCGCGCGCGGTACGGACATGATCCAGACCGTCGATCCGGACCTGACGCTCGAGGGATTGCGGCTGATCTACGAGCGGAACCGCGACGGCGGCGACAGCGGCGACGATGGACGCTGAGGCGCCGCTCAACTACTTCAACTACTTCACCGAGGTCGAAGACACGTTCGTCCGCCGGCGCGGGGCGCACATGCTCGTCTCGCCGCTCGACTGGGCGCTGATCGAGAGCTGGAAGGAGATGGACATCCCGCTCGCTGTCGTCCTGCGCGGGATCGAGCGGGCGTTCGACGCGTTCGACAAGCAGCCGCGGCGGCATCGCAAGGTGAACTCGATCTTCTACTGCCAGCAGTCGGTCGAGGAGTGTTTCGCCGAGCATCGGCAGTCGATGGTCGGGGCGGCGGAGGGCGACGAGGCAGCGACGGCGGCCCAGGTCGTGGGCGGTGCCGACGACGCTGACTCGCCATTCCAGCGCGAGCGGGTCGAGCGCTACCTCGAGCGGATCACGGACGACCTTGCCGCGGCGCGCGCACGGGCGGAGGGCCGCGACGCGCTTGCGGAAGCGCTCAGCCGCGCCTGCGCGCGACTCTCCGAGATCCGGGCGGACGCCGTGGCGGCACAGCGGCTCGATGCTGAGGCGCTCGAGCGGGATCTGACGTCGCTCGACGCACTCGTGCTGAACGCGGTCAGGGAGTCGGCGACACCGGAAGCGCTCGACGAGGCGCGCGCCGAAGCGAAAACCGCGTTGAAAGCTCACAAGAAGGGCATGGACAAGGCGTTCTACGCGCAGACCTTCGAGAACTTCGTCTCTCGGCGTCTCCGCGAAGCTGCCGGCATTCCGCGCCTGAGCCTCTTCTTCATGGATTGAGCAATCCCGTGAATCCTGAAAATCCTGTAATCCTGTCTATTTCTCCCGCCCTCGCAGCAGCCTGCCCCGGCGTGGCGCTCGGCGTGCTGACCTGTTACGCGGCCGTTTCGGAACGCGACGACGAGCTCTGGACGGCGATCGAGGCGCGCGTTGCCGAGCTCGAGACGCTGCTCGCGACGACTGACTTCCAATCGATTCCGGAGATCGCCGCGACGCGCCGGGCCTACAAGGCACTCGGCAAGGATCCTTCACGGTACCGCGGCTCGGCCGAAGCGATGGTCCGGCGGATCGCACAGGGCAAGGGTCTCTACCAGGTGAACTCGGTCGTCGACGTCAACAATCTGGTTTCACTCGAGACGTTCCATTCGATCGGGCTCTACGACCGCAGATTCATCGGTCGCGAGATCGAGTTCCGGGCTGGCAGAGAGGGCGAGAGCTACCCGGGAATCGGCAAGGGCGACATCAACGTCGCGAACCTGCCGCTGTTCGCCGATGCCGACGGTCCATTCGGCAATCCGTCGAGCGACTCGGCACGCTCGATGGTCCGTTCGGACACGACCGAACTGCTCATGGTCATCATCGCCTTCTCGGGCGCCTCGCACCTCGACGCCGCGCTCGACCGTGCTGCCGACCTTCTCGCACGCCACTGTTCGGCAACGTCTGTCTCGAGATGGGTGGAGAGTTGACAGGATTTACAGGATTTCCCGAGGATTCACAGGATTAATTCAATTCCTGTCAATCCTCCGAAAATCCTGTGAATCCTGTCCACTCTCTATTCAATGAAACAAGACGTCGATGAGCTGCCAGCGGCCGTCGACGCGTTCGTAGGTGAAGGTCTGCCCCGTGTCGAACACGACGAAATCCGCGACCCGGTCGCCATCCGCGTCGACCGCGACCTTCAGCGTGTCCGCAGTGAATCCGTCCGGCAGATCGCCTGCCGACATCGCGCTCGCATCGAGCGCGCGAGCGCGCGGCGACGCGGGGAAGAGGACGGCGACTTCGACGCTGCTCTCGCCGGTGCGGGCTTCGACACCGCTCGACGCGAGGATCGTGAGATTGATGTTGTCCTCGAACTCGAGCTGCCAGTAGTCGGGGAGTTGCGCGTCGGCCGCACGCCCCTCGTTCAACGGATTCTCGAACAGATCCACCGACTTGATTACGAGTTGCGCACCCACGATTCCGGGCTGCAGCGGAATGACCGAGACTCGCTCGCCCCGGGCGGGCCGCCGCGACGCGACGACCGAAACCCTCAGCCGCTCGTTCGAGGCTCGACCGCGTTCGAGCGCGCGACGGACCGTCCCGATGCCGAAGCCACCCGATCGCGTGACAGGCTGCGTCGGGGGCAGGTCGACGCCAGATTCCGGTGTCCCGTCCTGCGCCGTCGCCGAACACGTCATGATCGCGGCGAGCAGCACGGATGTGGCAAGTCGGCGAAGAGTCGTTGGCATTGTCGGTAGTCTCCTTGTCGAAAAACCGGCAGTTGGATGCCGTTACCGGCTGTCTGATGGTCCAACGCCCGCCCTCGATCTCCGTTCCCGCCAGAGCAGAAGCGCAAAGCGCGTGTTTCCAATCAGATACCGACGCCAGAGCCGGCGCGGTTCGGACGCGAAGCGGTACAGCCACTCCATTCCGATTCGTTGCATCCAGACCGGCGCCCGCCGGCTGATCCCTGCGACGTGGTCGAAGCTGCCCCCGACGCCGAGGCTGAAGGGCACTGCCATTGCCTCGAGATTCGCCGAGAGGAATCGTTCCTGGGCGGGCGATCCCATTGCGACGAAGAGCAGGTGCGGCTTCGCCTCGCGGACCATCGCGATGATCTCGTTTTCGCGTCCGGCGAAGTAGCCATTGCGCGAGCCCGCGACGACGAGCGACGGATGGCGGGCTTTCAGAACGGAGATGGCGCCGTCGAGGGCCTCCTGCTTCGCGCCGAGGAAGAAGACCCGCCAAGCGCGATCGGCAGCGCGCGCCACGAGCTTTTCCATCGTATCGATGCCGGTGACTCTACCCGGGAGTCGTGCGCCAAGCAGTCGCGCGCCCCAGACGACGGACATTCCGTCGGCGGTGACGAGGTCGGCGGACGAGATGATCCGCTGCAGTTCGGGGTCTTCGGAGGCGAGGACGAGCTTCGAAGCGTTGACGACCACCATGAGGTGCGGGCGGCCGGTCGCGATCATCGACTCGATGCGGTCGAGCGCGGCCTCCTCGTCGATGCCTTCGACGCGGATGCCAGCGATGGTGACGTCAGGAGGATTCACGGTCAGCGGATCGAAAAGTTCACAATGACCTGGGACCAGCTCGGTATCGGCTTGCCATCGCGCGTTGCCGGCTCAGCCTTCAGCATCAGGACCGCCTTTTTCGCCGAGTCGGTCAGTCCGTCCGGGAGTCCGGTCAACACGATCACCCGATCCGCGACTCCGGACTCGTTCAGACGCACCAGGATCGCGACTTTTCCCGCGACGCCGTATGCACGCGCCTGCGGTGTGTACTCGGGGCGAGGACTGTTGAGGATCCGTGCTTTTGTCGTTCCCGGGTCCTTAGTCAGGTCCTTGTAATTCAGGTAATCGGTTACCGCCTCGAATCGGGACGTCAATCGTTTGCTCGAATCAAATTCCCTTGGAGCAAGCGAACGAGCTTCCACGAAAGCGGCCCTGGCCGGTTCGAATTGCCTCTCTGCCATCATGACGTCCGCCTGCAACGTCTTGAGAACCCAATGTTTGGCGTTCAAGGCCAGCCCCTTGTCGACTGCAATCCGAGCATCCGGAATCCTGTTCTGAAGGAAGCGGATGCGGCCCTCAATATAGTAGGCATCTGCACAAGCCGAGTCGACTTCGAGTGCCTTGGCGGCGTGCTTGAGGGCTTCCTGAGGCTTGTCGCGCAGCAACGCAAGAGACGCGAGCGCAATGCGAATCTCCGAGCTTCGCGGTTGCTTCTTCAGTACGCGACCATAAAACTTTGCCGCTGCTGAATAGTCGAGACGTGCAAACGCCTCCTTCGCCGCCTTGTAATCCGGATCTTGAGCGAAGGTGGAGCTCGTGGAGTCGGGAACAATGAACTGTCCACGTACTTCGGGTGGGACGACGCCGTTGAGCATCGCCACTGCGAGGACCACGGAGACGCCGGAACGAAACACGAGTCTCGAGAATTCAGTCAACACGTCACGCATCGTTCCCCAGTTCAGCGGTCCGGCGCAACGCTCGCACGCGGTTATCCCGCCAGGAACGCCTCATGCCAGAGCTCGAGGGTGAGGAGCTGGTAGACCTTCAGGCTGTTGTCTTCGCGCCCGGACAGGTTGTCGTCGATGATCCGCCGCACCTCGGCGTAGTCGAACAGCCCGCGCCGCGCCACCCGCTCCGGCGACAGCAGATCCTCGACCATCGGTTTGAGCTCGCTCGCGAGCCACGCACGCACCGGCGCCCGGAATCCGGCTTTTTTCCGCCAGACAACGTCACGCGGGAGGTGCCGTTCGGCCGCTTTCTTTAGCACGTACTTGCTCTTGAGTCCCTTCAGCTTGAGCTCGGGCGGCATTCGTCCCGCGAGCGCCACGAATTCGTGATCGAGGAAGGGCACCCGGGCCTCGAGGGCCACCGCCATCGAAGTCTTGTCCGTGTAGGTCAGATTCAGGCACGGCAGGAAGGTTTTCAGGTCAAGGTAGAGCAGCTGGTTGA
The DNA here is from genome assembly GCA_964591515.1 of uncultured Clostridia bacterium. Lineage (GTDB taxonomy): Bacteria > Acidobacteriota > Blastocatellia > UBA7656 > JADIYM01 > JADIYM01. The sequence goes on along the minus strand of CAZQBW010000049.1, from coordinate 15,914 downwards.
GGGGGTCCTCGGCTGAAACGCGTCTCAGATGACGCCGGTGTTCCTCGTAGGCGTCAAAGTCGCACGACCGCTCCAGAAGCTCGGGTGAATACAGCCGCGACTTCTCGACGTCCGTAAAGTACGTCCCGAAGCCGAGATACCGCTCGGACCACGGCAGCGCCGCTGACTTCGCCAGTTTCTTCAGGTTTCTGAGCGGAGCGTTGAACGGACCCGGACGCGATGCGGGCAGTCGGTCGACGAGCGGGCGCGACACGCCGGCCGGCACCGCGTTGTAGTAGCCGGCGAGCTTCATCGCCTTGTGACGCGGGTAACCGGCAAAGAGCTCGTCGCCGCCCATTCCCGAAAGCAGGACCGTCAGCGTTTCTCTTGCCTCGCGACATATTAGAAAGGATGTGACGATCGCCGGGTCCGCGACGGGCTCGTCCATCGCATAGACGAGCTTCGGCAACAGATCCATCACGTCAGGCTCGAGGATCCGCTCGGAAGCGTCGGTCTTGAACAGTTTCGCAATCTTGCGCGCCCAGACGACGTCGTCTTCCTGGATGTCGTGCTTCAGGTCTTCGTCGCGAAACCCGATCGTGTAGGTCTGGACTGGCCGATCCATCCGTTCCGTCATCAGGGCGACGATGAGCGACGAGTCCACGCCGCCCGACAGGAATGCTCCGAGCGGCACGTCGGCGATCAGCCGCCGATCCACCGCGCGCCCAAGGCCCTCGACAAGCCGGTCCTTCCATTCGTCCTCGGACGTCGACCGATCGACGTCGAAACGGACGTCCCAGAACTCTTCGATCACGGGCTCAGGGTTTGCGGCATTCACCATCATCCGGTGACCGGGCCGCAACTTCTTCACGGAATTGAAGATCGTGCGCGGATCCGGCACCCACAGGAACGTCAGGTACTGGTGCAGGGCCTCGAAGTCGAACGACCGGTCGAAGCCGGGCAGGTCGAGAAACGCTTTGATCTCGGACGCGAACGCGAAGCCCTTCGGTCCTCCGTCACGCCCGTCGAGGATCGTCCAGTAGAACGGCTTGATCCCGAGACGGTCGCGCGCGGCGAAGAGCTCCTGCTTTTCCGCGTCCCAGATCGCGAATGCGAACATTCCGTTGAAGTGCTCGACGCACTCCGGTCCCCACTCGCGGTAGGCGTAGACGATGGTCTCAGAGTCAGTGCCCGAGACGAACTCGTGGCCGAGCGAGCGCAGTTCTTCGCGCAACTCGCGGTAGTTGTAGACCTCGCCGTTGAACGTCATCCAGTAGCGGCCGGCGGCGTCTGCCATCGGCTGATGGCCGGCGGAAGAGAGGTCGATTATCGACAGTCGCCGGTGACCGAGGGCGCCGACGGATCCATTAGGTGCCGGATCCGAGATGTAGACGCCTTCGTCGTCCGGGCCTCGGTGGGCGATCCGGGCGAGCATCGACTCGACGTGTCCGCGATCGAAGGTCCCGACCGCTCCGCAGATTCCGCACATGACGTCAGTTCACCACAATTCGTCTGGGGTAAGCACGTTTCTCACGTGCATTGCGCGAAGCGCTGTGGAGTGCGGCGTGAAGCGCCGCTCTGGATCGATCCAAAGCGACGCTTCACGCCGCACTCCACATCGCTTCGCGCATTGCACAGAATCAGCGCGCTGGCGTTGCTTCGACGATCCACTCGCTGACCTCCTCGGTGCGCACGTCCCAGGTCTTGTCCTTCACGAGCGCCTGGCGTTCGGCGCGGGCGACGGGATCGGTGTCAGCAATGGCTGATTCAACCAGCTCGATGAAGTGGTCATAGGACCTCGCGATCCGCAATGGCCCGTCGAATCGCTCGTACTCGTACAGCGGAGTGATGACCACGGGCTTACCGGTCGCAAGGTACTCGCGCACCTTGATCGCGCTGCCGTAACTCACGAACTCGTTGTCGGTCACCCACGGCAGCACGCACGCGTCGAAGTGCGCCGCGTAGTCCGGCAGGTCGTAGTAGTTCTTCGAGCCGAGGTGCTTCACGTTCGGCAGCGCCTCGATGTCGAGCGTCCGCGACTTGAGTCCTATGAACACCCACTGCCAGTCGGGCCGTTTCCCGGACACGTATCGAACCAGATTCTGGTCGATGAGCCACGCGTCGACCTGGCCGAAGTAGCCGAGGCACGGATGCGGAATCTCGGCTATGTCGGGCGGGGACGTGTGCTCGACTGCGCTCGTCGACGCGAAGTGTTCGAAGTCGACGGCCTGCTCGAGCAGCTTCGACTTCTCGAGGTGCGTCGTGGCCTCCTCGATCAGCTTGCGGCCGGAATAGAGCACGAGGTCCGCGCGCTCGAGCAGCTCTTCGTGCAAATCCCGGATGAGATTGGACTTGGTGGCGTGGTCCATCGAGTTGGCGTCGTACTTGTCCGACACCTGGTAGACGAGGACGTCTTCGCCGAGTCGGCCCGCCATGTCCTTCGCCGTCGGAATCGCGATCCAGAGCACCGGATTCTTGAATCCGTGGATCAGCATCAGCAGGCGAAGCTGCACGACGAGCAGGAGCTTGTTGACGGCTCGGCCGAGGGCGCTGCCGAAGAACGGCGTGACGATGGGCGTGACGACGAGGATGCCCTCCGGCGAGCGGCGGACGAACTTGGCGAAGCTCTTGAGCTTGCGTCGGATTTTGGCAAAGAAGTCGGCGCTGCGGACGCTCGGAAGTCCCATCGAGATGGAGTTGATGAACATCACGCGGTTCTTAGTGGCGAGCCGCTTCATGATGTGGTTCTTGGAGTGGGGGTGGTGGTACCACCAGTCCTCGCCGGCGAAGCAGATTATTGAGCGGTTTTCGAGCATGGGCGGAAGCGGGGGAGTATAGCTGGAAGTACGTGATTGTCTCCTTCGGTTTTCCTTTGCGCCTTTGCGAGACCTTGGCGTCTTTGCGAGAAACGCCGCTTGAGACAGTGTTTCCCGCAAAGACGCCAAGGTCTCGCAAAGGCGCAAAGTCCGGACCGGAGGCGTAGACTGATTGTGGCTCACACGGACCCATCCCATCGGAGGAGTACACGCCGATGACCACCGACAACCATAGCGCCGACTACCACGACTCGGCCCACCACGTCCCGACCCGGTTCTGGCACGTAGAGCCCGACGGACGCGTCCAGTGCGACGTCTGCCCGCGTTTCTGCCGCCTCAACGAAGGCCAGCGCGGCATGTGCTTCGTCCGGATGCGTGAGAACGACCAGGTCGTCCTGACAACTTACGGCCGGTCGAGCGGCTTCTGCGTCGACCCGATCGAGAAGAAGCCCCTGAACCACTTCCTCCCCGGCACGCCAGTTCTTTCATTCGGCACCGCCGGCTGCAACCTCGCCTGCAAGTTCTGCCAGAACTGGGACATCTCGAAGTCGCGCGAGATCGATACGCTCGCCGACGATGCGTCGCCACAGGCCATCGCCGCGGCTGCCATGCGAACGGGATGCTCGTCCGTCGCCTTCACCTACAACGATCCGACGATCTTCATCGAGTATGCGAACGATGTGGCCGACTCCTGTCACGAGCTGGGCATCAATACCGTCGCCGTGACGGCCGGATACATCTGTCCCGATGCGCGACGGGAATTCTTCCGCCACGTCGACGCTGCCAACGTCGATCTGAAGGCATTCACCGAGGACTTCTACAAAAAGGTAACTGCCTCCGAGCTCGCGCCGGTGCTCGAGACGATCGAATACCTGACGCACGAGACCGACGTCTGGGTAGAGCTGACGACCCTGCTGATCCCCGGGCTCAACGATTCGGACGCCGAGATCGACGCAATGACGAAGTGGGTCGTCGAGCACGCGGGTTCGCACGTGCCGATGCATTTCACCGCGTTTCACCCGGACTACAAGATGCGCGACATTCCGGCGACACCGCTGTCGACGGTCGTGCGCGCGCGGCGCATCGCGATAGAGAACGGCGTGCGGTATGCCTACACGGGCAACGTCCGCGACCCAGAGGGCGGAGTCACGTCGTGCCATTCGTGCGGAGCGGTGCTGATAGCGCGCGACGGTTACGCGATAACCGCGTGGGGCCTTACGGACGACGGCCGCTGCGAGTCGTGTGGTGCAGCCTGTGCAGGCGTGTTCGCCGGAGCGCCGGGCCGATGGGGATCCCGCCGGCTCCCGGTCCGCATCGGGGCGTGAGTCGGCGCCTCTGTGCCCTTCGTGCCTCAGTGCTCTTCGGTACGCCAACGGCAATGGCGTGGCCGTACAGCGAGCACGGAGGCACGGAGGACACTGAGGTGACTCTGGCCTCGCATCCCCGTGGTACACTTCCCGGCCGTGGACGGGATCGCCAAGACCGGGACCATCATTCGACGCATCGTCCTGCTCGGATTGCTTGCGGGCATCTTCGGCGGCAGCGCGATGCTCACGATCTGGCTGCTGTTCCGTACCCGCGAAGTCACGGTACCGAACACCGTCGGCATGACGCAGCAGGAGGCCGAGACGGCCATCCAGCGCGCCGGACTCACCTTCAAGCTCCGTCGCCAGCACTTCGACGACCAGGCGCCGACGGGCGCCGTCACCGAGCAGGATCCGCTGCCCGGCTTCCCCGTGAAGGTCGGATTCGACGTCAAGATCGACATCAGCAAGGGCCCGAACCCCGCTGGTACGCCAGCCGGCCCGCCGCCGGTCGGACCGACGAATCCCGCCGAACCCCCGGTCGATCCGAAGAAGAAGAAGGACGACAAGAAGACGGACCCGGCTAAGGACGGGACCAAGCCTGGCGAGGACGCCACCAAGCCGAAACCCGACGACGATCCGGGCGCCGCCAAACCCGTCGATACGAAAAAGCCGAAGGACGATGCGAAGCCCGCCGATCCGAAGCCGAAGACCGGCGATGGCGACGCGCCGCCCAAGCCCAAACCAAAGCCGGCTCCAGCCAAGGTCCCCCCACATGACGACTGATCTCGGAGTGAAAATCGCACCGTCGATCCTCTCGGCGGACTTTGCCCGCCTCGGCGACCACATCAGGCTAGTCGAGGACGGAGGCGCCGACATCATCCACGTCGACGTGATGGACGGACAGTTCGTTCCAAACATCACGATCGGCCCGCCGGTCGTTGCGGCCCTCAGGAAAATCACCGGCCTGCCGCTCGACTGCCATCTGATGATCGACAAGCCGGAACGCTTCATCGACGACTTTGCCGATGCCGGGGCAAACATGATCTCGGTGCACCCGGAAGCGACCATTCACCTCCACAAGACGCTGTCGGCGATTCGCGCGCGCGACGCGCTCGCGGGAGTCGTCCTCAACCCTTCGACGCCCCTGTCCGCGATCGAGGAAGTGCTCGAGAGCATCGACTTCGTCCTCGTAATGTCGGTGAACCCCGGGTTCGGCGGACAGAAGTTCATCGAGCACTCGCTCGACAAGGTCCGGCGCCTTCGGAGCATGATCGCGTTGCGCGGTCTGCAGATCGCGATTGAAATCGACGGCGGAATCGGCATGAGCACGGCGGGCGCCGTTGCCGAAGCCGGCGCCGAGCTCCTCGTTGCCGGCTCCGCCATTTTCGGCGATCCGGATCCGAAGGGCGCGGTCGGCCG
>CAZQBW010000049.1:6057-10293 GCA_964591515.1 uncultured Clostridia bacterium | reverse complement strand
TCTGACCTAGAGCTTCGTGTGCTTTGTGCCTTTGTGCTCTTTGTACGCGCAGCTCTTTTCCGCCTGCATGTTGTCGGGGACTTGCGCGTTGTGTTGAAATTGGCCGTTCGATTGCAGGAAACCGGAAGTTGAAGGAAGAACCCATGAGCCGTGCACTCCGATTCACGATGGCGTTTCTGATCGCCCTGTCCGTTGGACTGACCGCAGCCTGCGGCGACAAGGAAACGAAGGTAGCGACGGAGGAGGCGCGTGAGGGTCGTGATCGCGAGCTCCTGTCCGAAGGCATCAAGCAGCTCCAGGACGGGCGCCACACGCGCTCTCGCCTTCTGCTCAACACCCTCGTGAACACTTACCCCGACAGCCAGTTCCTGCCGGTGTGCAAGCTCGCCGTCGCCGACAGCTACTACCGCGAAGGCACGACCTCGTCGATGAACCAGTCCGAAGTCGAATACCGCGACTGGCTGCAGTTCTTCCCGAAGCACGAGCTCGCCGACGACGTCATGATGAAGATCGCCGAGGTGCACATGCGCCAGGTGCAGGCGGCGGATCGCGACACGACCCACGCCAAACTCGCCGAGCGGCAGCTCATGCGGCTCCTCGAGCTGTATCCTTCGACCGACCTCAAGCCGCGCATCGAACAGCAGCTTTGGGAGGTCCGTGAGATTCTCGGAATGCACGAGCTGAAGGTCGCGCGCTTCTACTTCAAGCAGCGCGAAGCCTACAAGGCATCGGCGTCGCGCACGAAGGAGATCATCGAGAAGTACCCGCAGTTCTCGCGCAGCGACGAGGCGCTGTTCCTGCTCGGCGTGTCGCTCTTCGAACAGGAAGACACCGAGGAGGCCGTGAAGTACTTCCAGCGGCTCGCGAAGTTCTATCCCGAGAGCGAGTTCTATGAAGAGACGGTCGGCTACCTGAAACGCCTCGATGCCGAGGTACCTGAGGCGGCTCCTGCCGACGAGCGTCCGAGACCCCTTGGTCCCGAAGACGGCATGATCGGAAAGATGTACGAAGCCATCACAAGGCCGCGGTTGAGCTTCATCGACAAGAACGGCGTGCTCTTCAAGAAGGACGACACGCCGGAGCAGGCGCTCGAGAAGGCGCTGCAGTTCTCGCCGGCGGCGACCACCACGGGGCGTGCAGCCGGCACGAACGACTGAGGTCGACGACGAACGTGAAGCCCGGCGGTGACGACCGCGACCGAGACCCGGTCGTGAGGGTCATGATCGTCGCCGGTGAGGCGTCCGGGGACAGGCACGCAGCGCGGCTGGTGGATGCGCTCCGCGAACGAGTGCCGAAACTTGAAGTGTTCGGCTCGGGTGGCGACGAGCTCGCCGCGCGCGGCGCCGACGTGCTCGTGCACGCGCGCGACGTCGCGATCATGGGCGTTCCAGAGGTGATCCGCGGCTTCGGGCGGCTGTGGAAGGCCTTCCAGACGCTTCGCCGCGCGGCTGCCGAGCGCAAGCCTGACGTCGTCGTGCTGGTCGACTGGCCCGAATTCAATCTGCGGCTGGCGAAGAAGCTGAAGCGTGCCGGCCACCGAATCGTCTTCTATGTCAGTCCGCAGGTCTGGGCGTGGCGCGAGTACCGGGTGAAGCAGATCCGCCGCGACGTCGACCGCATGCTCGTGATATTCCCGTTCGAAGAGGAGTTCTACCGCAAGCATGGAGTCGAGGCGGTGTTCGTCGGCCATCCGCTCGTCGGCGACGTCGATCCCGCGCAGACGCGCGAGGCGTTCTTTGCCGGGCACAACCTCGATCCGTCTCGCGAGCTCGTGGCACTGCTGCCAGGCAGCCGTCGCAAGGAGATCGCGTACAACCTGCCGGTGCTTGCCGGAGCGGTCGAGATCCTGAAAGCACGGCGGCCGGGTCTGCAGTTCGTTCTGCCGCTGGCTTTGACGGTTTCGCGCGAACAGGTCGAGCCGTTACTCGAGCGTGTGGCGGCGGCCGTCCGGATCGTCGAACGCGACACCTATTCTGCAGTCGGGCACGCGGACCTGGCGGTGGTGGCGAGCGGGACGGCGACACTCGAGACCGCGCTGCTCGGGACGCCGCAGATCGTGGTGTACAAGGTCTCGGAAGTGAACTATCGGCTGTACATGCCGCTGATCAAGGTGGACACGTTCGGAATGGTGAACCTGATCGCCGGGAAGCGCATTGCTCCGGAGCTCTTCCAGCACGACTGCACGCCCGAGCGCGTCGCAGCAGAGGTCTTCGGATACCTCGATGCGCCCGAGCGGCTGGCCTCGATGCGAATCGAGCTCGCTCGCGTCCGCGACCTCCTCGGCCAGTCCGGCGCCGACGCCTCCCGCCGTGCTGCAGAGGAAGTTCTTCGAGTCGCAAAGACAAGGAGCATCGCGGATCAGGCGGATTGAGCGGATCAAGCGGATCTGAACCGAAAGTTCTTGTTCAGATCCGCTTGATCCGCTCAATCCGCCTGATCCGCGTTGCTCTTTGTCTCAATCCGCCAGCCGGAAGCCGATGAAGCCGATGCGGAAGGCGCGACGGAAGAAGTTCCGGAAGGACGCGCGCAGTAGCGGCGACCGCGTCGCCCACGATCCGCCCCGGGCGACCCGGTGGTCCCCATCGAACCAGAGCTCCGAGTACTCCGGATACGGGTCCACCCGAAATCCGGGATACCCCGCAAACTCCGAGCTCGTCCACTCCCAGACGTTGCCTGTCGCATCGAGCAGCCCGAACGGGCTCGCGCCAGCCGGAAATCCGCCAACCGGCGTCGGCCCACCCATCGGATCGTCGAAGTTCCCCAGGGCAGGAGTCGGCTCCGACGAGCCCCACGAATACTCGCGACTCTCGGCTCCTCGCGCCGCATACTCCCACTCGATCTCGGTGGGCAGCCGGCGACCGGCCCACCGCGCGTACGCGTCCGCCTCGAACCAGCTCACACCCCAGACTGGCTCGCTCGGATCCATCTCGCGATTCTCGAACAGGCCACGCACGCGCCAGCGCCGTCCCGGCAGCCAGGAGTGCGGATGCTCCACGTTTTCCGATTCGAGCCACGCCCAGCCCTTGTCCGTCCAGTATTCCGGCGTCGTGTAGCCGCCGCTGTCGACGAAACCCATGTACTGTGCGTTCGTCACCAGAGTCCGGTCGATGCCGAACGTGCGAACCTCGACGCGATGTGCGGGCCGCTCGTTGTCATATCGGAATCCGTCCGCGCCGGCGCCCATCACGAACGAGCCCGCCGGAACCCGAACGCGGCCGTTGGTTGCGGCGAGATCGGGACGCGACCGCTCAACGTATCCGTCGGGCCTGCGCTTGAGGGACGGATCCAGAAGATGCAGGAGGTAGAGAAGCGTTTCCTGATGCTGCAGCTCGTGCTCGAGGACGAGCTCGAACATCGCCGCGTCGGCGGCGCCACCGGGTTCCGCCAGCCACCCGAGCGACCGGGCGCGGACCTCGTCAAGGTAGGCGTCGATCTCGTCGAGTGGCGGCAGGTTTCGCGCATCGTCGCGTGGAGTGTTTATCGGGTCGAAGATGCGCTGGAACTCGGCTGAAGACGCCGTGTCACCGCGCGATTGCTGAAGTATCCAGTAGTCCTCGTAAGCACCGATGTGGCCGCGGTGCCAGAGAATCGGACGGAAGCCCGGGGCGGGCGGGCGTCTGAGGTCTGACTCGTCGGCAACGAGGGCAAACAGGCGCATGGTTTCGGCACGCGTCCGCACCATTCGTTGCGCTGCGGAATACGCGCGCAATTCGGCAGTCATCGGGGTCTCCTCGATAGTCAGTGCGCCGTGCCGCGGAAGCATAGCATCCGGATAGAAGAGGAAGACAGGCCGCGGATCCGTGGCCCTTCTCCGACCGTATCAACTATGATCTGCCGGCACTTGGACCGACACGGGGGATTCGTGGACACCGACAACAGGCTCGAGATTCGGACCGTCGCCTCCGATGTGGCACAGGCGACATTCGCCGACGACGTCAGGGCTGGCCTGTTGGCAACGCCAAAGGCTCTCCCTCCCAAGTATTTCTACGACGCGCTCGGCTCGAAGCTGTTCGAGGCCATCTGTCTGCTTCCCGAGTACTACCTCACGCGCGCCGAGCGCGAGATCCTCGAACGCCACTCCGGTGAGATGCTCGATGCCGTCGGCTCGCCAGTCGAGATCGTCGAGTTCGGCAGCGGGAGCGGCGAGAAGTCGCGTCTGCTCTTCGACAGAGCGTTCGAAAGGCAGCCCACGCTTCACTATTTTCCGGTTGACATTTCGGAGTCCGCCCTTCGCGC
>CAZQBW010000049.1:0-5957 GCA_964591515.1 uncultured Clostridia bacterium | reverse complement strand
CGGTCGATTCTCGAGCAACCTGCTCGTCGCGGGAGGGTGAGCCCGCGATGCGACCGTTCACCGATGCGCCCCCGTCGCCCGATCGCCCGATCGGACCGGTCGACCGCGAGCTATTCGCCGAGCACTTTCGGCGCGGATGCACTCCGCAGGCGGAGTGGGCGATCGGCCCGGAGATCGAGCTGATCGGTTACCATCGCGCCAGCCTCGAACGTATCGAGCCCGAGACCGTCGATGCCATAGTCGGGTCGTTCGAGGCGCTGGGCGCCACATTCACCATTGAGGATGGCCACCGAATCGAGGCCCTGATGGATTGGGGCTGGGTGACGATCGAGCCCGGCGGGCAGATCGAGTTCTCAGGCGCGCAGCGCGCGACCGTCGGTGAAACCGAGCGCGACGCGGGCCGCTTCCTCGCGCACCTGCACGAGGTGGCAGAGGAGCGCCACCTGGCATTTCTCGGGTGCGGGTTCGATCCGTTTCGGACAGCTGGCGAACAGCGGTGGGTTTCGAAGCGGCGCTATTCGGTGATGCGTCCGTACCTCTCGATCGACGGGAGGCGCGGATGGGACATGATGTGCCGGACCGCGGCGATCCAGGTGAACCTGGACTACGGGTCGGAGGCGGATCTTGCCGCGAAGTTCGTCGTCGGCAATCGACTTGGACCGATCGTCGCCGCGATGTTCGCAAACTCGCCTTTCGAGGCGGGCGAGCTGAGCGGCTTCAAGTCGCGACGAATCGCGGCGTGGATCGATACGGACTCGGACCGGTCTGGCGTGTCGCCGTCTGCTATCCGGGAGTTCTCCGTCGACGGGTTCGTGGACTATGCGCTGGCCGTTCCGATGATCTTCGTTCGTCGCGACGGTCAATACGTGGATGTGGCAGGCACGCCGTTTTCGCAGTTCCTTGCCGAGGGCGCCGCCGGCGAGAGCGCGCGCTTCGGGGACTACACCGATCATCTGACGACGCTCTTCACGGAAGCCCGATTGAAACAGCACGTCGAGATGCGGAGCGCGGACGCCGGGGGACTCTCAGATCTGCTGGCGTGCGAGGCATTCTGGAAGGGAATCACCTACGACGCGTCGTCGCTCGAAGAGGCGGAGCAGTTGGCGCCGCATCTCGATCGGGCGGGATTCGTGCGGTTGCAACGCGATGTCTCGCGTCATGGGCTCGGCGCGGACGTCGAGGGCGTGCGCGTGCTCGACATGGCGCGCGAGGCCGTGCGGCTGGCGGCGGATGGACTGCGTCGTATCGCGCCGGATGAGGTGCGCTTTCTCGAACCGCTCTTCGACCGAGTGGTCGAAGCGGGAGAGTGCCCGGCCGACAGGCTGATCCGGGAGTATGAGTCATCGTGGGGCGGTGATGCGTCGAAGGCGGTCGACGCGCTACGTGTCGCGTAGGGGAATGGATGAAATGACGAGGCTCGACGTTGAAGACGGTGCGCGCGCCCAGCTCGCCATCGCGCGCGGTACTGGTCGGTCCGGTGTGGCACGATGGCCCAGAAGCGTGCTTCTTGCAGTGCTCGTCGCGATCCTCGCGCTCGCGCCAGTGGCCGGAGCGCGCGGGACCTCGCGGCCAGCTGTTCCGGCACCGAAAGACGCGCTCGGCTTCGTTCCCGGCGACGACCGGAAACTCGCCGACTGGGCGACCGTAGTGCGCTACTTCGAGCAGCTCGCGTCGACGAGCGACCGGGTCAGGCTCGCGACGATCGGCCGGACAACGCTAGGCCGTCCGATGATCGTTGCGACTGTCTCTTCGCCGGCGAACCTCGCCCGCCTGGACCGGATCAAGGACGTTCAGCGCCGCCTCGCCGACCCGCGAACCATAGCAACCGAAGCCGAGGCCAGGGCCCTCGAATCCGAGGCGGTGGCCGTCGTCCTCGTGACGTTCGGCATCCACTCGAACGAAGTCGGCGCGACGCTCGCGTCGACCGTGATTGCGCACCGGCTGGCGACCGACGACAGCGCGACGACGCGCGAGATCCTCGACCGGTCCGTCGTCCTCCTGGTCCCGTCGCTGAACCCCGACGGGGTCGACATCGTGAAGGCCTGGTACGACGCCTCGATCGGCACACCGTGGGAGGGCGAGCAGCCCGGCGAGCTCTACCACCATTTCGTCGGGCACGACAACAATCGCGACTGGTACGCCTTCACGCAGGTCGAGACGCGCAACGTCGTCGATTCGATCCACAACGTCTGGCACCCGCACGTCGTCAACGACGTCCACCAGATGGGCGCGACGGGCGCCAGGCTCTTCGTGCCTCCGTATCTGGACCCCATCGAGCCGAACGTTCCGCCAGAGATCGTCGCCGGCGGCAACATGATCGGTCAGGCGGTTTCACAGCATCTGACGAACGCCGGAATGCGCGGCGTCGTCACGGATGCGATCTTCGACGCGTGGACGCCGGCTCGGGCGTACTCGCATTACCACGGCGGCATCCGGATCCTGACCGAGACGGCTTCGGCGAAGATCGCGACTCCGATCGTCGTACCGCCCGAGCAACTACGCGGCGGCCGCGGTTACGAGGCACGAACCTCGAGCGGCAACTACCCGGCGCCCTGGCCGGGCGGTGAATGGCGGCTGCGCGACATCGTCGACTACATGACTGCCTCGACGTACGCGATCCTGCTTACTTCGGCGCGGCAGCGCGATGCGCTCGTCGCCGGATTCGCCCGGATCGGGCGCGAAGCGGTGACACACCGTGCGGGTGAGCCCGTGGCGTTTCTGGTGCCACCCGAGCCGGCCCTCCTTGCAGGCGAACATGGGTCGCGGGCATCGAGGCGAGTTTTTGCCGAGGCTCGCGCAACCCTGCTCGACACTCTCGCGCGGGGTGGCGTCGAGGTGCGGATCGCGTCGTCGGCGTTCGTCGTCGCCGGAACGACCCATCCGGCGGGGACGGCCGTCGTCGAGTACGACCAGCCTTACGGCGCTTTTGCGAAGACCTTACTCGAGAAACAGACGTACCCGGACCTTCGCCAATCCGATGGCGGCCCGCCGATTCCGCCCTACGACGTGACGGCGCACACGCTGTCGTTGCTGACCGGATTCGAGGCCGTGCGCCTGGACGCCGAGTTCGCGAAGCCCGAAGGGACGCTCTGGAAGGTTTCCGACGCCGGGGCAGGCGTTGCCGTTCAACCGGAGGAAGTGAAGCGCAATGATGCCGGGTTGTCGCGGAATCCACCGCTTCAATCCTCCGGCCGGTCGCGGGTCGGACTCTATCGGGGTGCGACGGCGCCGATGGACGAAGGATGGACGCGGTGGTGCCTTTCCCGGTTCGGAGTCGCGTGGACGAGAGTCGGTGACGCGCGCGTCCGTGCGGGCGATCTGCGGAAGGACTTCGACACGATCGTTGTTCCCGACCTGTCGGCGACGGAACTGTCGTCTGGTCGCGCGAAGGATTCGGCGCCCGAAGCGCTGACGGGCGGTCTAGGCCGGGAGGGCGGCGACGCGCTCGCGAAGTTCGCCGAAGAAGGTGGCACCGTGATCTGCCTGAACGGCGCGGCCAACTGGGCCATCGACGCGCTCGATCTGCCGGTCCGGAACGTGCTCGCCGACGTGCCGCATACAACGTTCTACTGTCCCGGTGCCATCGTCGGGCTCGACGTAGTCGATTTCAAGCACCGGATTGCCGAAGGCGTGTTTCCGAGGACGATCGCGTGGTTCGAGGACGGCCCCGGTCTCGAGCTGATTTCCGACAAGGGCGTTCGCGTCGTGGCGCGGTTCGCCGAGGCCGACAGGCTGCGCGTCTCGGGCTGGCTGCTCGGGCCAGAGAAACTCGCCGGCCGTCCGGCGATCGTCGAAGTCGATCGTGGACGCGGGCACGTCATCCTGTTCGCCTTCCGCCCCCAGTATCGCGGGCAGAGCCTGGCGACGATGCCACTGCTGTTCAACGCGATAGGTGACCAGACGGAGAGATGACGGACGCACCGGACGAAGGCGTCGTCGCCGGCGCGCGCGAGGACCTCGCGCGGCGATTGCTCGTTGCCGTGCGAGGCTCGGGAGAGGCGCTGCGCGACCTGATCCACGACGGATCCGAGGAAGTGCTGAGGGCGCTCGCCGCGAATCCGGGACTCGACGAGGACGACCTGCTCAAGCTGCTGGCCCGGCGCGACCTGCCGGTCGACCTGCTGCGTCAGGTGGCGACGGACGTGAAGCGCTCGGGGTCGTATCGGGTTCGACTCGCGCTGCTGCGCAATCCGGTGACGCCGGCTTCGTTGACGCTGCGGTTCGTCTCGCAGCTCCATCTGTTCGACCTCGTCAACGTGTCGCTCGTTCCGGCGATTCCGCGCGAGGTGAAGACCGCTGCGGAGGGGGCAGTGCTCGCCCAGCTGAAGCAGGTGCCGCTCGGGGCCCGCGTGGCGCTTGCCCGCCGGACCGGTTCCGAGGCCATCCTCCTGCGGCTGCTCGTCGATCACGAGGCCCGCGTGGTCGAGGCGGCGCTCGCAAATCCCCGCGTGACGGAGGCAACGGTCTCACGGGCGCTGCGCGATCCGATGGCGCCGCCGCACACGGTCGATCAGGTTGCGCGGAGCGGCCGCTGGAACGTCCGTCGCGATATAAGGATTGCCATCGTGCGAAACCGTCATACTCCGACTGGTCGCGCGTTGCAGCTCGTGTCGACGATGACGAGGGACGAGCTCCGGATGCTGTCGCGCGACTCGGCGGTTCCGGCGCAAATCCGGTCGTACATCGTCGCGAGTATGGGGAAGAAGAGTTGATTTCAGGTGGTTGGGGAAGGCGTGGCCGTGCAGAGAACACGGAGTCACGGAGGGCACAGAGGGCAAGAACAAGGAACCATCTCGACTCCGTGACCTCTGTGACTCTGTGCTCTTTGTACGGCCACGCCTTCACTACCCACCCGCAATTCTGCCCACTCTCCTTCCCCCCGCTGCTAGACTGAAGATGGAGGGCTGTGACATGCGTTTCGCAGGGTCCGTTGGACGCCGTTTGGTGATTGCCGTTTTCGTGGCGGCGTTCTGCGCCGGTGCACTTCTCAACGTGGAAGCGCAGTCGGGCCGTAAGCCACCGGAGAAGGCGCGCAAGGAACGTCCCGAGGGCGAGAGGCCAAAGCCGGGCGAGGCGCCGCCGCAGGAAGGCCCGCCGCAGAAACCCCTGACGAAAGAGGAGCTTGCGGAGGCCGTGACGCTCTCGACGGCGGTCGTAAACGTCGAGACCGTCGTCTACGAGAAGAAGTCCGGCGCCATTCTGCAAAACATGAAGCAGGCGAACTTCGAGATCTACGAGGACGGCGTCAAGCAGGAGATCACGAACTTTGCGCCGACGCAGGGACCGATGACGGTCGTGGTGATCCTCGAGTATTCGAAGCGCGTCGACAACGGTTGGATCCGGAAGGAAGAGGTCATCGAACCGCTTTACGTACTCGGTCGGAGCTTCGTGAAGCCAGATGACAACATCGCGATCGTCGCGTTCGACACTCGGCCGTTCGTCGTTCAGGACTTCACGGGCGACACGAAGCTGCTCAATCGGAGCGTCGACTTCCTGCTGCGCAACAACGCGGCGTTCTCGGAGAGCAACCTCTACGACGCACTCAACTTCGTGCTCCAGGGCGGCAAGGGCGACGGCATCGACCTGCGGAACGGCCAGGTATCGAGGAACGTCCCGTACGGCGGTCTGAAGGACGTAGAGGGGCGAAGCGCGGTGATCCTCGTGACGCTCGGGTACGACACGTTCTCGAAGCTCAACTACGACGAGATCCGTAAAGTCATCGGCAGCACGGGAGTCCCGATCTACTCCATCGGCGTGGGAAATCTCTTCCACAAGCTCTACGAGAACCGGATGAGCGGGATCGAGCGGATGAACTGGCAGCAGGCGTTCCTCGCTCTCAGGACGTTCTCGCGAATGTCGGGCGGAAAGTATTTTCCTGTGACCTTCTCGAGCGAATTGCCGACGACGCTCGAGTCGATCACGAATCTGATGCGCAGCCAGTACAGTCTCGGCTATAC
>CAZQBW010000048.1:21599-26586 GCA_964591515.1 uncultured Clostridia bacterium | reverse complement strand
CCGTCAGAGGAGCCTCAAGTGGGTCGTCTACGCCAAGCGGTCCTTCGGCGGCGCCGAGCGCGTCCTCAAGTACCTCGGCCGCTACACGCACCGCGTCGCCATCTCGAACCATCGCATCACCAACATCTCCGACTCCCACGTCTCCATTCGCTGGAAGGACTACAACGATCACGGCCGTGAGAAGATCCTGACGCTCACCATCGACGAATTCATTCGCCGCTTCCTGCTTCACGTCCTCCCGTCGGGCTTTCACCGCATCCGCTGCTACGGCTTCCTCGCCAACGCCTGCCGCGCCAAAAGCCTCGTCATCATCCGTCGACTGCTTGTCGTCACCGACCCACCCGCAAATCGACTCGAGCACTGCCGCACGACCAACGACATCCTCGAAGTCCTCTCCGGCGACGCCGCCGACCGCTGTCCGAGATGCCACACCGGTCGCATGCGTATCATCGAGATCATCCCGAGGCTCCCTCGATTTGCCTCGCTCTTTCCGAACGTGACGAGCCCGCTCGCCGACCCTCAGTCCGTCCTTCTCGACTCATCGTGACCACCACCGCACAACGCGTCGCTCCCGTGCGGCTGCCTCGATGGCGGCACGCTCATCGTGTGCCCGACCTCAGCTCGACACGTCACCCACGAGACCCGCAGCCCCCGTCACACACACCGACGTCGCTGCTTCTCCCACCTTTCCCTTCAGACAAAAGTCCCTCCTCACCCCAGTCCCGGACTTCGGACGCGCTCCAATTACCGCAGAGCGAACTATCTCCATAGCGCCCCCGCGAAGTCTGGGTGCCTCCCCGCGGTTTCGTTCAGCGATTTCTATCTGGTGGCTCGCGGCGCCCAGCGCCGTCCGTCCATCCCAGCCCGTCGTCGCTCTCACCAGATAGAAACCTCTACCGCTCGGGGTTCTGGTCAAAATTTGACGTGGCCGTTACACTCCAATGGTCGGTTGGCGCTCCCCGGAGCGTGTTGTCATTCAAGGAGTTCCCCGGATGAAGCATTTGTGTCTGGCCCTGCTCCTGTCGTTGTGTGCGCCGGCCGTCGTGCTGGCTCAGTCGTCCCCGCTTCCATCTGCTGCCGCGGCCTCGTCCGGATACTTTCCGGTTGAAGAGGTCAAGGCCGGCATGCGCGGCTACGGAGTTACGACGTTCTCGGGCTCCAAACTCGAGCGATTCGAGTTCGAAGTTCTCGGCGTGGTCGAGGGACAGCCGAATCCGAGACAGCGCATCATCCTGGCGCGCCTCTCGGGCGGCATGGTCGACAAGACCCGCGTGTTCGCCGGAATGAGCGGCAGTCCGGTCTATCTCGACGGTCGACTCGTGGGCGCCGTGGCCTATACGTTCGCATTCGCTACGGAGCCGATCGCCGGCATCACGCCGATCGGTCAGATGGTTTCGCAGCTTCGCGACATTCCGCAGTCGTCTGGCACGCAGACGCGTGGAGATCTTTCGTTTCGGGACCTCGTGGCCGCGCGGTCTACCGCGGCGCCAGGCGATGCACTTAAGCAGCTCGCGGCGCCCGAATCGATTTCGGGATTGAGCGCGGCGGCGGCAGCGCCGATTCTGTCCCCGTATGCCGGACAGTCGCTTCGTCCTATAGCGACACCGATTGCCTTCGGTGGAGTTCCCCAGTCCGTCATCGACATGTTTTCACCCGAGTTCGAGCGACTCGGATTGATGGCGGTAGCGGCGCCGGGAGGCGGCTCTGCCGTCGAGCCGATGAGCCCGACGACGCCTGACACGCTCAGGCCGGGAAGCTCGGTAGTTGTCTCGCTGGTTCGTGGAGATTACTCGGCCGGAGCTTCCGGCACCGTTACGGAGCGCGACGGGGACCGCATCTTCGCATTCGGTCATCCGTTCCTCAGCCTCGGCGCGACGGCGATGCCGATGTCCGAGTCGGAAGTCATCGTGGTCGTTCCGAACCTGAACAACTCGTTCAAGTTCGCAACGGCGACGCGAACCGTTGGATCCATCGGACAGGACCGTTCTTCCGGAATCGGCGGCCAACTCGGTCGCGCTCCGAAAATGATCCCGGTGCAAGTGAGCTTCAAGAACAGCAAGGGCGAGACTAACCAGTTCGTCTACGAGATCATCGGCGATCCTGCCCTTGCGCCGCTGTTCCTGAACATCACCCTGCTCTCGACGATCATGGGATCCGAACGCCAGATCGGTGATCAGACCATCGACGTCCGGGGCACGATTCGACTCGCCGGTCAGCCCGAGATCGCCCTCGAGAATCGTTTTGCAGGCTCATCGAACGCCGGAGTCGCAGCGGCGCTTTCTATCGGGACCCCGCTGCAGCTGCTGCTGACCAGCGGATTCAAGGACATTAGCGTCGACGGCGTGGACGTCACTATCTCGGCGTCGGAGGACCGCAACATCGGATCGCTGACGCGGGTTCGCGTCGACCAGACTCGGGTCGGTCGCGGAGAGACGGTCGAAGTGCAGGCGTTCGCGCGCACCGATGACGGCGTCGAATACGTCGAGCGCATCCCGATCGTGATTCCCCGCGATGCTCCGCTTGGAAAGGTGGCCATCCTCATCGGCGACGGCGCGACGATGGCCCAGTCGGACGAGAGCTTCGCAGGATTTGCTCCGACGAACCTTTCGCAGCTCGTCCGCGCCATCAATCGTCTGAAGAAGAACGACCGGCTCTACGTGAAGCTCGTTCGGGCGAGCGGCGGCGCGGTCGTCGAGAATCAGGCGATGACGGCCTTGCCGCCTTCGGTGCTTTCGAGGCTCGAGTCACCGCGTTCGACAATTGCGGTCACGCCCTTGCAGATCGCCACGATCTACGAAAGGGAACTCCCTCCCGCGCGGTTCATCGTCACGGGACAGCAGGTCATCCAGATCAACGTTGTCAGGTGACGCCTCGCGACAGCTCACATTCCAGTCCGGCCGGGTGCGCAGTGAAGCCGCGCCCGGCCTTTCCCCTTTCTTGACACCATGATCAGAACCAGTCCGTTGCCCTGCCGACTCGTCGGCTTGCTCCTCGTTGTCCTCGTTGCCGCCGGCGCATCGGTCGTCGAGGTCTCTGCCAGTACACCGGTCACGTTCGAGCTTACGTCGCGCACGGACCTCGAAAAGGGCAGCGCCGCCGGCGTGTCCGTCGCCGACAACGGAGTCATCGCGCTGTCACCGAGTTTCGACGCGGTCTTCGACAGCCAGCAGACACACGTGTGGTCGACGGCAGTTGCTTCGAACGGCACGATCTACCTTGGGACGGGACATGACGGCAAGGTTTTCGCCGTGACGCCTGCCGGCGTCGGATCGGTTCTTCTCGATGCCGCCGAACTCGACGTCACGGCCCTCGCCGTCGATCCCGCCTCGGGTACCGTCTACGCAGCGACCTCGCCCGACGGCAAGATCTACCGGATCGACGCCGCCGGCAAGTCTGGCGTGTTCTTCGATCCGGAGGACAAGTACATCTGGTCGCTCGTGTTCCGAAACGGCATGCTTTACGCCGGTTCCGGCGAAAAGGGCGTCATCTACCGGATTCCTGCGGATGGAAAGGGCGTTCCGTGGGTCGATACGGACGAAGTGCACGTCGTGGCCCTCGCCTTCGCGACAAACGGTGATCTCATTGCCGGTACCGACCCGAATTCGCTCGTTCTGCGGATTGGTGCCGACGGCAAGCCCTTCGCGATTCTCGACACTCCTCTCCAGGAGACGCACTCCTTTTCAATCGCGCCCGATGGGACGATGTATGCTTTGGCGATAGCAGCCTCGGCTGCGACCACCAGCGCGGATCAGGGCGGCGTGAGCGTGGTCGAGAGCAACACCACGACGGCATCGCGTCTCGATATCGCGAACGCCGGCACCGCCACCGTTCCCAGCCGACGTGACGTCGACGACGCCAAGAGCGCCGTGTTCCGCATCCTGCCGGACGGTTCGACGGACGTCGTGTGGAGTTCCAAGTCCGTCGTCGGATACTCCATTCTCGTTGACGGGTCGCGATTGCTCGTGGGGACCGGAGACCGTGGCCGCATCGTCGCGGTCGACACGTCGACCTTGCGTTCAACCCTCCTGCTGCAGTCCACGGAGGATCAGACTTCGACGCTCGCGTCTTCGGCCGGAAGCGTGTACGCGACGGGAACCAATCTCGGAAAGCTGTTTCGCCTGGGACCTGGAACCGTTCCGACCGGAACCTACGAATCGCCCGTTCACGACGCGAAGGCGGTATCGGCGTGGGGACGCGTTTCGGTTCGCGCTACGGGGCAGGTGACTGTTGAAACCCGATCAGGGAACACCGAAGCGCCGGATTCGACCTGGAGCGCCTGGTCGGCCGTTCGTGTGGACGGCGGCGCGGGTCCGATCGCAAGTCCTTCGTCGAGATACGTCCAGTGGAAGCTCACGTTGAGCGGTACCGGAACGGCCGTCCAGTCCGTTGCCGTCAGCTACCTGCCGCGAAACGTCGCACCAGAAATCACGCAGCTCATCGTGTTGCCGTCGGGCATCGGCCTCCAGGAGCTACCGCAGCAGCCGGTGGATCCTGCGGTGCTGAGCTCGGGTTTCGATCCCTCAGTGTTCGGACTGGCGTCGAACATTCCGCCGCGTCGCGTGTTCCAGAAGGGTGCGCGGTCGATCGTATGGCAGGCCAAGGACCCGGACGACGATCGGCTTTCCTACACACTGCAGATACGCGGGGTGTCGGAACGCGAATGGCGAACCCTGGGGGCAGGCTTGACGAACTCGTGGTTCACGATCGACAGCGACGCCCTTCCTGATGGCGTGTACGTCCTGCGCCTCGTTGCCACGGACGATCTGACCAACCCGGTTTCCGTGGCCCTCTCCGGTGACAAGACGTCCGAACCGATCGAGATCGACAACACGCCGCCGAAGGTGACGGCCGGCTCACCGTCAGTGTCGGGTCGCAACGGTGAGATTCCGTTCGCGGTCGAGGATTCGACGAGTCGGATCCTGAGAGCCGAGTTCAGCGTCGACGGCGGACCCTGGATGCCGGTCTATCCGGGCGACGGTATTCCCGA
>CAZQBW010000048.1:0-21499 GCA_964591515.1 uncultured Clostridia bacterium | reverse complement strand
GTGAGTGGAAGTCCCAACTCCGCGGTGATCCCTGCGATGGCAGCGCGATGACAGGGGTCCGCCGAGAAAACGAGCTCATACTGCTCTCCACCGTGCAGGGCCATTTCGAGGCCAGCCGGCGCCGGAATCGCGGTTGCGTCGAGCACGGCGCCGACTCCGCTCGCATCGCACACGTGGGCCAGGTCCGAGGACAGGCCGTCGCTCACATCGATGGCCGCCGTCGCGAGACGCCGCTCGACCAGAGATCGTCCAAGCACTACTCTCGGCTCCGGGACGAGGTGCGCCCTCAATGAAGCATCGTCCATCGGCATCCTTGTGCTGTCGTGTCCAGACGCAAGCAGCCGTGCCAGTCCGCAGGCAGACGTGCCGAGCGCGCCGCTGACGTAAACGTCCTGCCCGGCGCGCGCCCGATCGCGGCGCAGCGCTCGGCCCTCCTCGACGTGGCCGACGAGCACCGAGTCGATCACGATGGACGAGGGCGACCGGGACAGATCGCCTCCGACGATGCTCGTTTCGAAGCGGTCGGCGATGGCTGTTGCTCCACGATAGAAGGCCTCGATGAACGCGTCAGCGACTCCCGATGGAAGCGCGAGACTGAGGACCGCCGCGCACGGTGCGGCTCCCATTGCCGCCATGTCGCTCAGCGAGACGGCCAGCGCCTTGTGCCCCAGCTGTTCAGGGGATATCCAGTCCAGCCGGAAATGGACGCCCTCGACGAGCAGATCCGACGACACGGCCGTATCGAATCCCGGGCGGGAGGCGAGCAGCGCGCTGTCGTCACCGATTCCAAGCACGACGCCTCGACCCCGACCGCCGGTCAATCGGCTGATCGCGGCGATGCGCTCGAACTCACCGGACATTCCGGCCGCCTCCTTCGACGATCACAGAATCGCGCGCAGGGCCTCGATGCCTCGCTCTATCGTCTCGGGTGACGTCGAGTACGAAAACCTTAGGTGGCCTTCGCCTTCGGGTCCGAATATGACGCCCGGAAGGCAGGCGACCCCGGCGCGATCGAGCAGCAGGTTCGCGATCTCCCAGCTGTTCGACCCGAAGGCCCGCGCATCCGGGAAGGCATAGAAGGCACCTGCAGGCGGCTCGATCTCGAATCCCAGGCTTCGCAGGCCCGAGACGATCAGATCTCGGCGCATGCGGTATTCGTCGCGACACCAATCGGTGAAGTCGGACGGCCCGGTGATGGCCGCAAGACCAGCCCATTGTGTCGGTGTCGAGACACCATTCGTTGACGTGAGCGTCAGCTTGCGGAGTGCTGTGATGAACGGTTCCGGGGCGACTGCGTAGCCCAGCCGCCAGCCCGTCATGGCGTACGACTTCGAGAACGTGTAGCAGGTGATCGTCCGCTCGTACATGCCTTCGAGCGAAGCGATGGAGACGTGAGGGCCGTCGAAGACTACGTGCTCATAGGCTTCGTCGCTGACGACGATCAGGTTGTTCTCTCTCGCGACGGCCGCGGTCGTCTCGAGCTCGTCACGCGTCAGGACGATTCCGGTCGGGTTCTGAGGCGTGTTGACGTAAAGAACGCGCGAACGCTCCGTCAGCGAAGCCTCGAGCGCGCTACGGAAACCGTCCCGCCTGGCTCGTATGGTATCGATGAGCACGGGCGTCCCGCGCGTCAGTCCGATCAGATCGCGGATGGGTGTCCAGTACGGCGAGTACATCAGGACTTCGTCACCCGGATTCACAACGCTCTGGAAGGCGGCGAAAAGGGCCTGCATGCCACCGTTGACGACGATGACGTCGGACGACTGGGCGGGAATGCCGTTCTCGCGGCGGAGTTTCTCTGCGAGGGCTTCGATCAGCGGAGAGATCCCGCTCGAAGGCGCATATCGGGTCTTGTTCTCTGACAGTGCGCGGATGCAGGCATCCTTGATGTGATCGGGTGTGTTGGGGAACGGCTCGCCCCCCTCGAACTGCAGAACCTGCTCGCCGCGCTCACGCATTGCCAGGATCCTGTTGCGGACCTTTACGATCTCCGAGAATCCGACGGCCGAAAGCCGGTCCGCAAGCGCGATACCGGGCATGTGGGTTGTCACGAGTCGACCTCCTGGTTGGTAGAGCGCCGTGAGTATATTGCGGCTTTCCCGTGACTGGCCAGTGATCGACCTCTTCTGTACAATCTGCCGCGACCTCGGCAGATCACACCAACCACGCAGTGGAGGAATCCGAACATGAAGCGAGTGCTGCTGGCTGACGACAGCGTCGCCGGGCGCAAGTCCATCCAGGGCGTGCTCGAGGCGGCCGGCGTCGAGCTCGTCACCGTGGGAAGCGGCGACCTTGCTTTGTCCAAGCTCGAGGAGGTCTCGCCACACATGGTCCTGCTGGACGTGGCGATGCCTGGACGCAGCAGCTACACGGTCTGTGAGGAGATCAAGAAGGATCCGCGCTTCGCTTCGATTCCGGTCATGCTCGTCTCGAGCGAGTTCGAACCCTACGACGAGCAGGCCGCTGAGGCCGCCGGTGCCGATGGACACCTGATCAAGCCTTTCGGAACGCTCGCAGTCGCGCAGATGCGCGAGGTCTGGACTCGTATGGCGCCGTCGGATACTGCGGAGCTCGAGGGATCCGAGGAAAAGAAGGCCGCGCCGGAGCCACCGCGCACGTTTCCAGGTCCCGAAGCCTTCATTACCAGTGCAATGAAGGCATCCGATGTCGAGAAGGCAGTGGCGGCGAAGGAGCTCAAGAAGACCGGATACGACACCGGAGAACAGCCTGTGCCGGCGGGGGTAAACGGTGAGAGTGACTCTCCGGTTCCGGATCATCTGATCGACGACACCATCTCACCGGACCGTGCGGCCAAGCGTGTTGCGACGACGGAACACCTCGATCCGGAAACGGAGGGCGCGGGCGAGCCGGCCAGCGTGGCGCGTATCGGCCGCGTACCGATCGGCGACCTGAGATCGCAGGGCGACAGGTGTCCGAACTGCGGTGCGAGTCTCAATCCGGGAGACATCTTCTGCGTTGCCTGCGGCACGATGGTGCTGATGACCACCGAGGAAGCGGATCGAACGCCGGCTGGTCCGGTCTGCAGCGATTGCGGTGCCGAGTTGATGCCTGGCGAGATCTTCTGCGTGGCGTGCGGTGCCGTGGCCGGCGGGGTCGGCAGCGGCGGAGCCTAGTCATCGACTGGGAGGCCTGGTCATCGACTCAGAGAAAGAGGGCCATCTTCCGATCGCCGAGACTAGGCGCCGGAACCGGCCGGGACGCCTGCCTCGACTCGAAGTCGCTCGATGACGTGCACGAGAATCTCGAGCACGTCATCGATCTCCCCGAGAGTGTTCGATTCGGCCAGGGAGAACCTCAGGCTTCCGTGAATCCGCTCCCGCTCGATACCGAGCGCAACGAGCACGTGGCTCGGCTCGACGGATCCGGATGAACAGGCGGCGCCCGTCGCGGCGGCGACGCCCTTCAGGTCGAGCGAAATCAGAAGTCCCTCACCATGCACGTCGCCAAAGCTGACGTTCGAGATGTGGGGCACGCGATGGGACGGATCGCCGTTGAACTCGACGTTCGGGATCCGCTCGCGAATTCCGTCTTCGAGCCGATCGCGCAGCTCGCCGGTGTGGGCGCCGCGCTCGGCGAGCTGCTCCCGCGCGATCTCGCACGCCGCGCCCAGGGCGACTATCAATGGGACAGCTTCCGTGCCCGGCCGTCGGCCTCGCTCCTGATGACCGCCGAACTGCCGGGCCTTCAGACGAACTCCCTTGCGGACGAACAGGGCGCCGACGCCCTTCGGAGCGTGAAGCTTGTGACCCGCAATCGAGAGCATGTCGACGCCGAGCTCGCGAACGTCGACCGCAACCTTTCCGGCGGCCTGAACCGCGTCCGTGTGGAAGTGCAGGTGGGACTGGCCCGCGTCACGGCGCCCACGGACCAGCGCGGCGATTTCCGGCACAGGCTGAATCGTTCCGATCTCGTTGTTGACCGTCATGATGGAAACGACCGTCGTTTCGTCTCGCAGTGCGTGAGCGACGTCATCGACGTCGACGACGCCTCCGCGCGAGACCGGCACGTACGTCACCTCCCATCCGCGTGACTCGAGGTCGTGGCACGCCTTGAGGACGGCCGGATGTTCGATGGCGGATGTGACGATGTGTCGCCCCCGTTCCGCATATGCCTCGGCAAGGCCAATCACCGCCAGGTTGTCGGCTTCCGTGCCGCCTGAGAGAAACACGATCTCGTTCTCGTCGGCGCCGACGAGCGAGGCGACCTGCCGTCGCGCCTTCGCTACCGCCTTCTTGCTCTGCTGGCCGAACCAGTGAATAGACGAGGCGTTTCCGTAGAACTCTGTCAGGTAGGGAAGCATCGCCTCGACGACCTTCGGATGAACGGCAGTGGTCGCGGCATTGTCGAGATAGATTCGGCGCACGTGGATCGTACCTCCTGCTGACTGGCAATTCTCGCAGCTTCCGTTGCGGTCAGCCAGACCAGTCGTCTACGGCGCTGCAGTTACCTCACGCTCGATGTCGTCGATCTGTGAAGGGTGTATGTGGAGCTTCTTCCGAAGTGCTTCGGCGACGGCCTCGGTCCGCTCGAGCTTTTCGCGAATTGAAAACAGGCGCGCCTGTTGGCTGTTGGACTCTTCCCGCGCGGAGGTCAACTGCTGTGTGTATGCCCGGCGCAGTCTGGCCTCGGCGTCAGACCGGTTTATATCGGCGAGGCTGACTAGCTCGGTCTGGATGTTGGCCAGTCGGTTCTGCGCGTCGAGCTCCCGTGCGCGGGCACCGGCAACCCGGTCAAGAGCCTCCTTCTCTTCACCTTTCAGGCGCTGGAGGTCAACGAGCACGAGCTGGTACTTCGAGGCCGTGATGTTGAATTTCACCGGGTCGCTGGCCTGCTGGCGCTGGAATTCTGCACGAAGGGCGCGGACCTCGGCTGTCAGTTCGACGATCGCGTCGCGCAGCTGAATCGAACGCGGCGTCGCCGGTTCTCCTTCCTGCTGAGGCAGCGGCGAGACGGGAGCAATTGCGATGGTGACCGCAAGGGCGAGCGGTCCGAGAATGGCCATGACTTGACCTCCTGGTGAGGGGAATCCCGATCGGTTGGTTCAACGAACGTCCAGGAATCCTAGTCGTTCGATTCGTTTCGAGCGAGAAGTCGTCGCCTCAGCCGGCGTTCGATCCGATCCATCTCCCCGTTGTCCGTCTCGTGATCGTAACCGCAGACGTGCAGCGAGCCGTGAAGGACCAGGATATCGAGCTCGCGCTGCAGATCGTGGCCTTTTTCCGCGGCCTGGGCCAACGCCCGGTCCACCGAGATCACAACATCGCCGATGGGCCCGTCCGGCTCATCGTACGGAAACGACAGGACGTCCGTCGGCCTGTTTTTTCCGCGATAGCGCAGATTCAGTTCGTGCAGCCGGCGGTCGTTCGTGATGGTGACAGAGACCTCGCGGCCCGGGTGACCCGCCTCCGCAACGGTTGCATCGGCTATACCGATCAACCGTTGCGCGTCGACGGGATACCGGCGCTGGCGATTGAGGATCTCGGCCGCCATTCGATTATGGCGCCGCTTCGAGGCCCTTCTTGGCGTGCTCCTCGTAAGCGCGGATGATCATCTGGACGAGCCGGTGGCGCACTACGTCTCGATCCGTGAACGTGACGAATCCGATGCCGTCGATGCCCCGCATGATCCTCTCGGCTTCAATGAGTCCCGACCGACGACCCGCCGGCAGATCGATCTGCGTCAGATCTCCGGTGATGACGGCCTGCGAGCCGAGACCGATGCGCGTCAGGAACATCTTCATCTGCTCGGTTGTCGTATTCTGCGCCTCGTCGAGAATGATGAAGGCATCGGCAAGCGTCCGGCCGCGCATGAACGCGAGTGGAGCGATCTCGATGACACGCTTCTCGAGCATCTTGGCGACCTTCTCGTAGTCGACGAGGTCGAAGAGGGCATCGTAGAGAGGCCGCAGATACGGATCGATCTTGTCCTGGAGGTCGCCAGGCAAGAATCCGAGTTTCTCGCCAGCCTCGACCGCTGGCCGGGTCAGCACTATTCGATTGACCTTCTTCTGGAACAGGGCGTGCACGGCCATCGCAACCGCGAGGTAGGTCTTGCCGGTGCCGGCCGGACCTATGCCGAACACCACGTCGTTCTGCTCGATCATCTCGAGGTAGCGGCGCTGGTTCGCCGAGCGCGCCGTGACCTGCTTCTTGCCGGATGGATTGAAGCGGGCGCTCGTCATGTGCTCCTGCAGCGAATACGCCCGGTCCTCGGCGATCTGCTTGAACGCGGATTTCAGCTCAGCGCTCGAGATCTTCTGGCCGTCCCGGATGAGCTGCGTGTAGTCCTCGACGATCCGTTCGACGGCATCCACGCCCTCCTGATCGCCTTCGATCACGATGTCGTTGCCGCGGACAGTGACGGTGACTCCGAGGAGTGTTTCGAGGGTCTTGAGATTCTCGTCGTAGGGCCCGAAGAGCGATTCGATGCCACGCTCTGGGAGGACGATCTTGCGGAGGGTCGCGTTGTTGTCTGCCATAGACCTCCTGTCACTGGATCGAACCCTACACGCCGCTGTTGCGGAGTGTCAATTACGACGATTCCGCACCGCACCCGGTCGCCTGAAACTGCTCGCAGGCAACAAAAAACCGCAGGCCCCGTGCGACTGTTGGGACTCGGAGCGGGATCGGAGTAGACTCCGCCGCGTCCGCAGGCCACCCGCCTTTCGGCGGCTGCATCAGAGCGGGCGACTCGCCAACGACCCGACGGTTTCCGTCGTCTCGAATTCACAAGTTCCTCGTTCCGAAAGGCTTCCATGCGCCTTCGATTGCCCGGTGACCGACGCTCACTCGTTGCGATTGCGATAGCCGCCGTCTGCCTCGCTCTCGTTGCGGGATGGCTGGCACTGAGATCCATCGACGACGAGCGCAACCGGCTGGCTGCGGGCGATCGGGTCATCGTCGAATCCGAGCGTTGCGTAGCTCCGAACGCGGCTGGCGTTACGCTCTGGCTGCCGGCCACGCCTGCGGTCGACGTCGAGCCGTTTGCCGGGCAGGTCTATGCCGCGACGTCTGGCGGACTGGCGGTGTACGACGACAAGGGTACGCTCGTCAGGCGGTACACATCGCTCGATGGCCTGCCCGAGAACTCGCTCACGTGCCTTGAACGATTCGGTGGGAAGCTCTACGTGGGCACCGCGCGGAGCGGCCTGCTCGAGTTCGACGGTGAAGGCTTCACCCGGGTTCGCTTCGTTCAACCGGCAGCGACGAACGTCAGCGCTCTTCACTCGAGCGACGGACGACTGCTCGTAGGGACCTTCGACGCCGGAGTTCTCGAGTTCGACGGGACAACCTTCAGCCGACAGTACCAGCGAGATCTCGGCGACGCCTGCCGGCAGGTCACGGCAATCTCCGAAGAGTCTTCACGGCTCTACGTCGGTACGTACGACGCGGGCCTGTTCGTGTGGAAGGAAGGACGGGGCGTGAACCTGCGCACCGGAGACGGGCTGCCGTCGAATCGCGTTACGGGCATCGCCTTTCGCGACGCGACCGGCGTGATCGCGACAGACCTTGGCCTCGCAGAGTTGTCATCGGACGGGACTGTCACAGCACTCGAGAGGACGCCGAATGCGACCGGGGTCGCGGTCCGCGGCTCAGAGACCTGGGTATCGAGCCTGACGAACGGTCTGGCTGCCGTAAGTCGGGGACCGGCATCCGCGGTGCCGATCGCAGATCGAGGAAGCGCCCCGGCGGCCGCGGGTCGTCGCTCGGGTGTATCTGCAACCGCGGCCCTCGGGCTGAAGGTCGAGGACGGCGTTCTCTGGGCCATGACGGACCGCGGTCTGCTTGCCTCTGTTGCTACGGAAGGGGCAGCCCGGTTCGAGACATTTGCGGTGCCTGATGCCAGATCCGGTCTCAGCGCGAGCCACGTCGCCGCCCTGACCGTAGATGGTCAGGGCCGAGTCTGGGCAGGCATGTTCGACGGGGGCATCGACGTGCTGGATGCCGAGTCGGGGGACCGGCTCGAGCGGCTTGCGGACGGAGACGTTCGAGAGGTCAATGCGCTGTCAGTCGAGCCCGGATCCGACCGAGTCTGGGTCGCCTCGTCTCGAGGCGTCGTTCAGTTCGATTCCGGGCGTAAGTCGAAGAGCATCGGCGCCGATCAGGGTCTCGCCGGAAGCAGCGCCACGGCCGTCGCGACCGGAATCGGCTCAACGGGAACTGGCGTCGCCGTTGCCACGAACGCGGGATTAACCGTCTATGAGAACGGTGTAGCGCGGACGGTCACGGCGTTTCACGGCCTGCCGAACAATCACGCATATGCCGTGGCGTCACTCGGCGGCCGGGTCTACGTCGGAACACTCGGCGGACTGGCCGAGATCGACTCGATGAAGGTCGGCCGGACGTTCTCGGTGGCGAACTCGCGCCTGCCGCACAACTGGGTGAACGCTCTCGCGAGTTTCGAAGGGCGGCTCTACATCGGTACGTATGGCGGCGGCGTCGCCGCGCTCATGCCGAGCGGCGAGGTCGTCGTTTACGACGAGACCGAGAAGACCGACGTCAATCCAGGCGCGATGGCTGTCGTCGGTCGGCGTCTGTACGTAGGAACACTTGCATCGGGCGCGCTCGTGCTCGACATCGATTCCGGGCGCTGGACACGGCTCGGAGCGGTTCTCGGCTCGGCGAACGTGACTGCGATTGCAGCGAACGACCGATACGTCTACTTCGGCACCGACAGCGGAATCGCGCGCATCGAGCGCTCGGCACTCTCATGAACTCCATCGACCACGACTTCGGATTGAAATTGATGAAAGCAGACATCCTCAAGGTCCTCCTATTCGGCCTCCTGACCACGGTAGCGCTGTTCCTCGGGGCGACGCCGGCGTCGGCCCAGTCAGGCGTGCTCATCCCGTCGAGCGTCAAGGACTCGCCCGACGCGTCCGTTCTCGCGCTCACCGAGATGAACGTCACGATCACCGTGGACCGGCAGCTGGCCCGAACCCGGGTAATGCAGATCTACGCCAACCGCACGTCCAATCCGATCGAGGGCACGTATGTCTTCGCGGTTCCGACGACGGCATCGATCGCCGACTTCGCGGTATGGGACGGTGACACGCGAATTCCCGGCGTTATTCTCGAGCGCCGAACAGCGCGGGCCATCTACGAGGAGATCGCGGCTCGGGCCATCGATCCCGGCCTGCTCGAGCAGGAGGGCGACGAGGAGGCTCCGACGGCCTTCACGGTACGCGTGGCCCCGATTCCGGCCTTCGGTACGAAACGCATCGAGATCGAGTACACCGAACTGCTGTCCGTTGACGACCTGCAGTCCTACTACTCGCTGCCGCTCAAGCCGTCGCAGTATGGCGAGCAGGCAATTGCGCACCTCCGTATCGACGTGGCCATCACTTCCGGATTTCCGCTCTCCGGTCTGGACGTGAAGGGAAACCAGTTCCCGGTCGCGATGGATCGGGAGGAGCCTACGGCAATCGCAGCCCATTTCGAGGGAACGAACCTGCAGCCGGCACAGGATTTCGCGTTCAGCTACAGCGTGGCCGTGCCCGAGAGCCGGCTCGACGTGATTGCCTATCGAGCGCCCGAACGCATTTCACCTGCGGAATTGCGCGACCCGGCACTTGCCGAGCGCCAGGCCGACGGCTACTTCCAGGCTACGGCGCTGTTCAACGCATCGGGACGAGCTCCGGGCGTTGCCGCGACAAGCGGCAGGCCGCGGTCGATTCTGTTCATGCTCGACACTTCGCTCTCGATGTCGGGCGAGAAACTCGATCGCGCATTCGAGGCGATCCAGGCATTCGTCGGCTCGCTGACTCCTGCGGACCGGTTCAACCTGGTGCTCTTCAACGACGACGTCGCCCTTCTGGGAAGCGAACCGGTGGCGGGCACGCCAGAGAATGTCGAGCGGGCGCTCGCCTTCGTCCGTGCCAGCTATCTGTCCGGCGGAACGGACTTCCGCAGTGCCCTCGATTCGGGACTCAGTGCGGCGGCTAGTCTTCCGGACGTCGACGGTGGACGCGCGGTCGTGTTGATAACGGACGGCAACCCGACGCTCACGACCGTGCAGACCAAGCAGATCGTCGAGGCCTTCAAGGCAGCCAACGAACGCGGACCGAAGGCGAGGTTGAACGTCTTCGGGATCGGCGCCGACACGCGGATAGGCCTGCTCGCCGAACTGGCGCGAGCCAGTCGAGGGCTTTTCGTATGGTCGCGCGAGACCGACAGCCTCGAATTCCGGCTGAAGGCGTTCATCAACAAGGTCGGGATGACCCCGATCGACAACGTTCGTCTGGCCGTCGACGGTGGAGACTCGTACCAGGTGTATCCGGACTCCGGCACGACCGGGTACGACGGCTCGGCCGTTCAGTTCTTCGGCCGATACCGCAAGCCGGGCCAGGCTACGTTTCGACTCACCGGATCCTCCGAGCGCGGCAACGTGAACCTGAGCGCCGGATTGCTGCTTCCGGATCGCGACGCCTCGCACGGCGAGATTCCGCGTCTCTGGGCGCGGGCGCGCGTCGACGCCCTGCTCGCCGACATCGAGCTCAATGGCGAGAACGAAGACTCGATCGCCGAGATCATCGCGCTGTCGAAACGGTACAAGTTCGTGACTCCATACACGTCGTTCCTCGCCGCACCGAGGTCGTTGCTGCGTCCGAGAACGATTCGACCCGGGGATCCCGTCCTTCGAGTTGCGACGGACCCGTCGGTGACCAGCGTCGTTGCAGTGTTTCCGTTCGGGCTCGTGAAGCAGCTCACTTTCCTCGAAGATGAAGGCGTCTGGGAGACGAGATTCCTCGCGCCGACCGACATGCGGGACGGTCAGTACGCCTGCCGGCTCGTGATGACAGACAATGCCGGACGGTCGTTCGAAGAGCTCAAGCGGTTCAGGATCGACAGCCGCCCGCCGCAACTTGTTGCATCGGTCGAGCCGGGCTCGGTACGGGCCGGAAACGACGTACGCATCCTTGTCCGTGCGGACGCCGATGCGCGCTGGATTTCGGCGCGGCTCTTCGGAGCTTCGCCCGTCCGAGTCGTCTGGGACAGCGACGCGAAGGCCAACGTCGGCCGGCTGCACATCCCGGCGGAGTTGCCTCCTGGCACTTACACGATCCAGATCACTGCCGAGGACTTTGCCCGGAACGGAGCAGTAGCCGAGGCGACAATCGAGGTTCTCGGCCGATGACGCGCCGATTCTCCAGCTGGTGTCGGCCCGGCCTGGCGAGTGTCGTCGGTGCTGCGCTGGCGTTTGCCCTTGCGTGTGCCAGGGCCGAGACGGCAAAGACCGGGCCGGTTTCCGACGGGTCGACCGCGAACTGGGATGCCTTTGCCGGAGGCAACGGTGCGACGAATACTGTCAATTCCCGCGCCGTGCCCGCCACGCCGGTCGAGATCACCGGCGTGCCTTACGTACATTCGGTCAAGCTGGCGTGGTCGACGTCGGACCGTGTTCCGACCTTCGAGGCGGCGAATCAGACGCTGGAGCTGCCGGCCGAGACCCGTCAGGCAGTGCTGCAGATCGCCATCGACGATCTCCCGTCCGGAGCGGACGTGCGGGTCGACTGGTATCGCGGTTCCGAGCTGGTTTTTTCTGACGCGCTCGCGGAGCACGGCGATGGCGATCACTATTTTGCGCTCGTCCGGAGAACCGGCAAGCAGCTCGATCGACTGCCACCCGGCGAGTATCGGGCCGTGGTTCACGATGGAACGACAGAGATCAAGACCGTGAGGTTTCAGATCAGTGCGTGAAGCGATGAACGGCGAACAGAATGGTCGACCTCTCAGCGGCTCTGAGCCGGTCCTCCGCGTCTCCGCGAGAACTCTTTTCTCACCGGAAGAGTTTCTCGCAGAGTCGCTGAGGCCCGACGCAGAGTCGCTGAGAAGAGAAGATGGCGGAAGATGGTGTGGAGGATTGAGATCGTGAAGCTCTCCCGTATCGTGGTCGTTTCGATCGTGGGCTCATCCATTGCTCTTCTCGGAGCTGGCGCCCTCGCCACACCAGCCGCGGAGCCGTCCCAGGGGCGACGGGCAGCCGGCCCGGCCCAGCGTGACCCGATCGGCGTTGCGCTTGCGACGCCGGCCGGCATCGCGCCCCAGACGGAAGTTGACGCTGCCCTCTACGTCACGCAGCCCTTCTTCGACGTGAGCACGCGGATTCCGCTGCCTTATGCCGAGGCAAGGCCGCGCGTGGAGGCGCTCGCAGCGAAATATCCGAACGATCCCAAGCTGCCTCAAACGCTTGCGCGGCTCGACGTGAGTCTGGGCCGGATCGATGATGCCGTGGCGTCGATGGAGCGCTCAGCCACGCTCGCCGGTCGCAAGCCGCTGGCCCTGCGCCGACTGGCTGCCTTCTATCACGATCGAGCGCGTCCTGCAGACGAGATCAAGGTCCTGTCCGAGCTCGCCGACAAGCTCCCGTTGCGGGAGCGGGCGCCGGTCTATGCCCGGGCGATCGCAGCGGTGAACGACGGACGTCCCGGCGGCATTCGAGTCGACGATTTCTACGAGAAGCTCATCGACGCGAACCCCGACAACGGCGAAGCACTCAGGGAGTACGTGTCGCTGCTGCTCGACTCCAGGGATACGGAGCGGGCACTGCGCATTCTCGACCGCGCAGCCAAGGTCTCGGGCGAAAGGACGCGCGCGACGGCACGGCTGCTCCTTTCCGAGCGGGCGCGGATTTACGATCGGTTGGGTGACCGGAACTCCGCGCTCCTCGTGTACGAGCGCTCGTTCGACCCGCTCTGGCCACGTGCCGTGGCGTCCGATTATTACGCCCTGCTGACGCGGTACGGGCTCTACAGGGAGCGCCGCCGAACGCTCCAGAACGACGCATCGAAGCCGGGAGCGTCGGTGAACACCGTCGCTCGCCTGTTCAACATCTATGCCTACGAGGGCAACCTGCCTGCCGGCGCGCGGCTGCTCGAATCGGTCGAGGCTTCGCGCGGCACCGTCGAATGGACCCCCGCCGATCTCGAGCTCTTCGCGAATCTGTATGCGCAAGTCGGTGACTACGACCAGGCATCGCGCTTCATCTACAGCCTCTACGTTCAGGGATCGATGCAGCCGGGCGCGCCGGACAGGGAGCGAATTCTGGCGCGCCTCTTCGAGACCCTCGTCGAGGCGAGCGGAAGTGCGACGCGCATTGCGCCTGGCGGAATCTCGCTGTATGCGGACATTGCCCGCATCGATCAGAGACCCGGCGCCGTCAATGCGCTGCTGTCGCTGATCCTCGCCGGGAACAACCCGGCTGCCGAGTACAGGCTCGAGGAGGCGAAGGCCGGCGGCTAC
This sequence comes from uncultured Clostridia bacterium, assembly GCA_964591515.1. GTDB lineage: Bacteria > Acidobacteriota > Blastocatellia > UBA7656 > JADIYM01 > JADIYM01. Next base: position 8,237 of record CAZQBW010000048.1, on the reverse strand, counting down.
CTGAATCGCGCGCTGGCCCATTCCATCTACGAGCGCTTCGCAACCGAATTCCCGGCATCGCCGAGACTCGGTCGGATGACTGTCGAGCTTCTCGAAGCCTTCGCGGATCTCGGCGCGAACGCGGACGCCGTAACGGTCGGTTCTGCATTCCTGGCCGCGAGGCCCGACGCTCCGGACTACGAATTCGTGGCGCTTGCCGTCGCCGATGCCCACGTCCGGATGAAGAACCGGACGGCCGAGCGCGCCGTACTCGCGAAGCTTCTCGATCGCAGCGCGTCGCAGGCGAAAGGACGCGCGCTGCTCGACCGCTCGCCGGCCCGGTTGATCCCGATGTTCGGGTCTGTTCAGCTCACTGACGAGGACGAGTGGAACTCGGACGAGCCGCCGACGCTGTTCATCGCGCCGAACGGCACGCCCGTCGAAGCTTCGCGTGCCGGTCGATTCGACGACGTCGAGTCAGAAGAATCGTCCGATCCGGGTGGCTTCGGAGACGCCGCGACCGATCCCGACGACTACGAGAGCTTCCCCGACGACTATCGCGGCCAGCCCGACGTCGAACGAAGGCGACCGTCGTACGGGAAGTTGCTCGAACGGACGGTGGCATCATTCGAGGCCGACAACCGGAAACCCGAGGCGCTGGCTTTCTTCTGGGCGGAACTGCGGAAGCATCCGAACGACGAGGGACTGCACGAGCGGTTCCTCGGCTGGCTCGGAAACACCAGCCTGATTGGCGAGGAGCTGAAGGCCTACAAACTCGCGCTCGAGCGCTACGACGACGGCACGTGGCTCCATCGCGTGGCGCGCTGGTACGTGCGCCGGGGGCGCGGAGCCGAGATGCGTCGCCTCACGGACCAGGTCATCCGGACACTCGACGACGAGCAGGTGACGGCTTATCTCGAGGAGTACGCCGGCTATGGCGGCGTCAGCAAGGGAGACTCCCTCGATATCGACAAGGCGCTTGCCCTGCAGATGACGCGAATGGCACTGCAGCGCTTCCCGAACAACGAGCGCATTGCGCGCCTCCTCCTCGACCGACTGGCCGATGCGAAGGCCTGGCCCGAGTGGGAGCGCCTTTCCCGCGAACACTACTTCGGTAACGAGTCGATTCGTGCCGACTACCTCAAGCGGCTCTCTGAAGAAGGACGCCTCGAAGGCGACTACGCGATTGCGCTCGACCGTTCGAAGGGCGGACTCGACGCGCAGAATACGTCGTCGTTCGCCTACGCCGTGTTCACGGCGGATGCGGCCCGGTGGCTGTCGCGTTTCGACGAGTCCGTGGCGGCGTATCGCCGGCTCGTGGCGCTGTATCCAGGCGAGCCCGCATACGCAATGCCGCTGTCGGACCTGTTGCGCTCGTTCGGCTCGCGCGATCCGAAGTTCTACGACGAGTCGGCCGAAGTCCTCGACGTCATGTCGCGGATTCACCCGACCGATTCTTCCTATGCCACGAAGTCGGGTGAGGCTCTCGCAGAGGCAGGACGCATGTCCGAGGCCGCCAAGCGTTGGCGTTCGATAGTAGCGGTCGCGCCGGGTTCGCCGAAGAACCGTCTCGATGTGGCCACGATCTTCTGGGACTACTACCAGTTCACGGACGCAGCGGCCGAGCTCGAGGCCCTGAGAGTCTCGACGCGCGACGACTCGCTCTACGCGTTCCGGCTTGGCGCGATCTACGATTCGAAGCGCGATCTGTCGAAGGCGATACCCGAATACGTCAAGACGCTCGGCACAGCCGACAGCGAGCGCGATCAGGCCATGATGCGACTTGCCGAGCTGCAGCGAAGGACCGGCGTCCCCGAGCAGATCGCCAGTGCCTATGCTGCGCTTCACTCGTCGCGACCCGACAACTGGCAGCTCGTGCTCGGCTATGCAGACTTCCTGAAGCGGATCGAGCGCGACGGAGAGGCCGTCGGTGTCCTGAATCGCGCAGTCGACCAGATGACGGACCCGGTCTTCCTCGACGAAGCGCGCGGGCGCTTCCGGTCGTGGAGATCGCCGGAAGGCGAGATCCGGACTCTTCAGCGCTTGGCGGACAACGCGCGAGACGAGCGCGAGCGCATTCGAGCGCGGCTGCAGCTCGCGTCCGTGTATGAGCAGGAACAGCGCCGCGATGAAGCGGCGGGTGTCGTCGAGCGGCTCGTCACCGAGTACTCGACCAATTTCGGCGTGCTCGACGAAGCGGTGCGGATCTACTGGCGGCTGGGGCTTACCGATCGCTCGGTCAACCTGTCACGCGACGTGATCAGCCGGTCCACCGGTGACTACCGCAAGCGGTTCGTGATCGACCTCGCCAGAAGGCAGACCGAGGCCGGAAGACTCCCGGATGCCGAGGCTACGCTGCGGGCGTACTTCGTCGACAATCCGCTGGACATGGACGTGTTCGGCGCGCTCGCGACAGCGGTTGGCGACCAGAAGAAGGACGAAGCACTTGCGGCGCTCTACACCGAGGCTCTCAAGCGCATCCGCGAGGCCGGTCTCCCGGAAGACGACCGTAACGCAAAAGTCGCCGAGCTCAGGACTGGCACGATTGCCGCGCTGTCGCGACTCGGTCGCCATACGGAGGCCGTCGACCAGCACATCGAGATCATCAACCGTGATCCCGAAACGTACGACTCGCTCGAGACGGCTTTCGAGTATGCGGCGCGACACGATCAGACGGCACGCCTCGTGGGCTACTACGAGAAGCTAGCCAAGGACTCTTACAAGGACTATCGATGGAGCCTGGTGCTCGGCCGTCTCTATGATCTGACCGGCAACACTGCCGGATCGGTCGAGGCATTCCGGCGTACGGTCGTCAACGAGCCACAGCGAATCGATTTCCGTCAGAGTCTGGCTGCAGCAATGGTTCGCGCCGGCATGCTGGATGATGCCGTTGCCGAGCTGCGCAAGGCCTGGGAGATCGACGGCAAGAACCCGGCGTGGCTCGTGCAGGTGGCCGACATCCGCGTCCAGCAGGGAAGACTCGAGGAAGCGGCGGCGACAATCGAGGAAGCGATTGCAGGTCGCAAGAGCATCACGCCCGGCGAGATGTGCAACTACGCTGCGATGCTCGATCGGTGGGGACTCGTGGAGAAGTCGGTAGCGCTCTACGACCGCGCGATCGAGGCTGCGAAGGTCCGGCCCGACCAGTCCGGACTTACGGCGGACCGGCTGTCCGCCTACATTCGGGTTTCGTCACGCGTCAGGCCTCCGGCCGATTTGTTCAATCGACTCGAGTCGCTGCGGACGACGTTCTCTGGCAAGGGAGATCCCAACTCGTTCTACAGCGGAAAGGACATCGCCAGGGCCATCGAGGAGGTCGAACGAGGCGCGCTTCCGCGTGCGGTTGCCGACTACGGGTCGGCAACTGAACGGGCCGCGCTCGATTCGGCGATCCGGGCGGCTGCGGGAAGGGTGACCGAAACCGACGCCAAGCGGCGGTATCTCGGAATCGCACAGCTGTGCGGCCTGGGCGATGCGCACGAGGCGATCCTCGTGACGCTCGTCGAGCAGGCGCTGTCGACGTCGTCCGTCGATCAGGGCGCTGCTTACCGGAGCGCCCTGACTGAGCTCTCCGAGTCTCTGGCGGGACGGGCCCAGTTTGCCCGCGCCGCATCGCAGTTGACGACGTTCAGGACGCGCGACCCCAAGTCCGGAGACTTTGACTACGATCGTCGCATTGCCGAGTACTATCGTCTGGCGGGCGACACCGCGAACGAGATAGCCACTCTCGAGCGACTGTACGCGACGGCAAGCGGAAGCGTCACCACCGGCGGCGAAAACGCGGTGGCCGTGGAGCGACTGTTCGACGTGCTCGTCTCGACCGGTCAGCGTGACCGACTCGTCGCGCTGGCCGGGCATCAGAGTCCGTACCAGCTCATCCTCGTCAACTACCTGATCGAAAAGGGAGACCAGGAACTGGCGGGGCGCGCCATCGCGAACACCGGCTTCTCACAGGTGTGGACCAAGGCGAAGACGGCCGAGATGGGGCTGTACTTCCGCAATGCGTCACCGGCCGTTGAGACCGCGTTCCGCGAGTCGCTCAATGTGCGACCAATCGGCGAGCTCGTGGGGCGGCCATTCGATGGATCATCCATGCTGACCGGGGAGGACTATTTCCTCGTCGCGCGAAACTACGGTCTGTGGCTGGACGTCGTTGCGGCCCGTGGGAACGAGTCGCGCAATTTCATCGTCGGCCGGCTAGAGCAGCGGCCTCGCGATTCCGGTCCGCAGGAGCAGCTAGCGAGGTACTACCTCGTTCGTGGCGACACTGCACGCGCCGGTCTTCACGCGGAGCTTGCCGGCGAAATCTCGCCGGCGGCTCCTTCCGTGATCGGCATTCGGGGTGAGGTGCTTGCGGCCTCGGGCAGGGTAGGCGAAGCCGTGGCGATGTGGACTCGTCTGGTCGAGGCCGACGACGCGGGAGCCGAGAGCTACAACCTCTACTTCCAGCTGATGTCGTCGCACGGCAAGGTCGACGTGGCCGTCACGCGGTTGCGCGATGTCATCGCCGATCGAATGTACGTCGGTGAATTTGGCGTTGTGCGCGACGTCATCTCGTCGATGGCGGACTATGGTCGCGAACACCCGGAGGCGTGGCCGGGCATCGCGGACATGTTCTACGGCTCGGCGGTCGGGTCCGTCGACGACGTTGAACTTCTGCAGATGGTTCTGGCGAACGACCTCGTCGCCCCCGAGCGCCGTGGACCTTTCTATCGCCTGATCACGGATCGGCTCGAGTCACTTGCGATTGCCTCGGCTAATGACGACGAGGACGTCTACGTGTACATCGACGGCGAGTCGGTAACGCCATCCGACGAGCTTCGGAGATGGCAGCGCCGCGGAGCGGACTACTACATCACGCGGGGGAACTACGCCGAAGCGACCGCACTTCTGAAGGCGGTCGAGTCGGCGACGATCGACGCTCACGGGCGGCTCTATGATGCGGACTCGTCGACCGACGAGACGTGGATCGAGCTCGCGCGGGCGACGATTGCACTGAAACAGGGTGACAAGACGAATGCCCTCGCCATTCTCGACCGGTACTGCGCCACGGATACTGACGGGGACGGAGAACCGGGTACCGGCGACACGTCCAGGTGCCAGTCGGCCGTTGCGGTGCTTCGGGCAAATGGCGCGTTCGAGGAGGCGGATTCGCTTCTCGAAGCGACGTATCGGAAGCTTCTCGACGATCGGCATTTCGATACCTCGAACTTCACCGGACTCGCCGAAGTGCTCTACCGTAAGGGCAGAGCCGATGAGGCCAACGGTGTGCTTCGCCGGCTCGCGGCTGGACGCGACGTCGGACCGGACGCGCTTTCGGCGGCAGCCGACGCCGCGGCCCGATCGGGCCAGTACGCAGTCGCGATCGAGCTGCGCAACATTGTCTCGCGCAAGTCGCCGGCTGACATCGACAACCGTCTCGAGATGGCTCGACTCGTTGCGCTGTCTGGCAACCCTGGCGCGGCCATTGCCGGCTTCGTGGATGTGGTGGCGGACGAGCGCGCGGCGAACCGTCTGCGCGCCCAGGCCGTAGACCTCGCGGTGGAAATTGCCACGGCCGATAGTTCGGCGAGATCGGCTGCGCTGGCGAGGGTCTCGTCAGGTCGGACCGAACCGGAGCGCGTGCTCGCGGCGCGATTGCTTGCAGTGGCCGGTGACGTGGACGGTGCGAGGCGAGGATTGGAGTCCATTCTTGCTGGCGGTGCGTCGCCGTTTGCGGCTCTCGAGCTCGGACGACTCGAGCTTGGAGCCAACCGTCCGGCCGAGGCCGCTCGCGCATTCGAACTGTCGATAGCCGCAGAAAGCAGCGGCGACCTGGGATCGTCCATCGCGTTCGGCGGACCGACGCCCATCAACGGGCTGATTCGAGCGTACGTCGGCGCGGGTCGTCTGGACGCGGCGCTGAAGTTGGCTGAATCCAGGCCTGGCACGTATCAAAGCGACGCCGACGAGGAAACGGACGGACAACTGGTGTTCGAGCCGGATATCGTCGAAGCGCGCGTGGCCACCGGGCTCGCAAGTCTCGGAGCCCGGAACTTCGAGGCCGAACAGGCGGACAGGGTCGTGACGCTCGCATCGCTGATCGACGCTGCGGCCAGGACCGAACGGTGGTCGGACGCGGTGGCCTTCGGGCGCCGGCGGGCGAGCATGCTGCCTTCGGGGACACCGGAGCGCGAGCAGGCCGATCGTCGCGTCGGAGACCTGCTCGCTTCGAGTCGCGACGCGGAACGCCGGGCAACCGGAGTGCTCCGAGTTGGCGAAGCCGTTGCGTCCGATTCGATCACCATTCGCGACTTCACTCTCGACTGAACCACGGCGACCGCAAACGAAGCACGGAGATGCTGACCATGACCTCTCGAACACGAAGAATCGGACTCGTTGCCGTGGTGCTGACCGGCATCGCATCGATGACGCTCGCCGCCCTTGGCGGCGCGACTGCCCAGTCCACGACGCCGCTGATCCGACATGCGGCCTCGATGCCGGCCGGGGCTATCGCGTTCGTTGAAGCGAAGGACCTGTCGTCCTTGCTAGGCGCCTGGCTGGCGTCGCCGATGCGGGACCGCTATCTGAACAGTGCGAGCTTCCGGTCGTTCCGTCGCTCGAGATTGTTCTTGAAGCTGTCGGATCGGCTGAAGGACCTCGAGCGCGGATTCGGCATCGAGATCAACGACGCGCGACTCGCAGAGCTCGCCGGTGGCTCGTCAGCGCTCGCCGTCTACGATCCGGGTAAACTCGAGGTATTGCTCGTTACCGAGGTCGCGAGCCAGAAGGCGCTCGCTTCGAAGCTGTTCGCTCAGTCTTCGTCTTTCGAGAAGCGCCAGACCGCGAAGGGCCAGCCCTATTTCTCGCGTGAAGTGGTCTCGGACGGCGGCAGTCTCGTTCAGCGTGTAGCGTTCGGATACTCGAACGACCGACTCTGGATCGGGACAAACGAGTCGCTGGTCGCCGAAGGCATCGACGGTCCGTCAGGGGGCGGACTGGGAACGGCCGTCGGTGAAACTGTGAAGGCGGCGACCGATTTCACCGCGTCGCACGACCTCGTCGTGTGGGCGGACATGGACCGCGCCGTTCGCAACAAGTACTTCAATCTCTACTGGATACACCGGAACGCCTCAGAGCTCGCGAACCTGCAGTCGGGACTCCTCGACATCGAGATCGCAGCAACGGGAATGAAGGAACGCCGGTGGTTCGTGCGAAAGCCGGAGTCGGTGAAGCAGACCGCCGGCGATGGAGCCGCGCTTGCGGCACTGTCGGCATTGGCGCCGCAAGACGCACAGCTCGTGGAGGCGAGGACGGCTGACGCGGGAGTGGCTGGCGAGCTCGCCGAGACGATGTTCGGACCCGAGCGGGCTGGGGGCTCAGCGCTTGGAGATGTTCGCGCGTCGCGAATGGACGACCCGTTCGAGCCTTCCGAGTCAGAGTCCGACTCGTCGAATCGACGACCTTCGGGCGGCAGGTACCGCTTCCTCGACGACCGGTTCGATCGCGACGTCGACGATCCGGCGGCGACCGTCAAGCGAGTCGCAGCCACGGCGCCGACCGTGGCGCCGCTCGGCGACCGCCTCGCTCCCATTCTCGCCGCGGCTGCGCCGGTTCGTTATGCCGTGTTCGGAAGCGTTCAGCTGCCGGAAGGGAAGCTGTTTGCTTCGTTCGAGCGCGCAGTGGTTGTCGAGCTGGCGTCGCCGGAGCGATTCGATGCGACGGCATTCGAGTCTCTCGCGCGGGAGGAGTTTGCCAGGCGGTTCCTCGTGGGCGGTCAGGTCGCAAGAGTGAGCTGGACCGACGCCGCAGGTGGTCGCGGGCTGAGCGGAGCGCTGGTGTCGCAGGGAGGCGCGTACCGTGTGGCAGGCAAGTACCTGATCGTGGCGCGCGATCCGCAGCAGTGTGCGGCGGTAGCGGCCCGTGTGGGCTCTGCTGGGGCGTCGCCGTCTATCGAGTCCGGCGCCGTTACGCGGATCGCGGAGGTGCGGCTCGCGGCGGCCACCGGGCCTTTCCGACGTCTGACGGGGCTGCTGGATTCGAAGGACGCGAATGCACTCGACGAGGAGCTGGCGAGCGAGGAAGGTGACTCTGACGTCCTGCGGCGACCCGTGCTCTTCTTCAGTGAGAACCTCGTGAGCCTGCTCGACGTGGTCAAGCAGGTCACCTCCGTTCGAATCACGACGTCGGAGGATGGAGCGCTCGTAAGGGAGGTCGTCGAGTACCGAACGGGCAGCTGACGGCCTCGGACCGCCGGCCCAGCCTCTTGCGCGAAGCGC
>CAZQBW010000047.1:0-27006 GCA_964591515.1 uncultured Clostridia bacterium | reverse complement strand
CGACGTCGCGGGTCGTGCGTGACAATCGCAGAGAATTGTGTACATTCGTCTCGTTCCAACGATACTGACCGAGTAGAGCAACAGGTCGCGGCCTCCTGGCCAGCGATGACGAGAACGACGTCAGCATTCCCTAAGCGCGGAGCTCGCCCCGCGGATGCCCGTTGGTGTAGGACCCGCCCCTCAAACCACAGTGCGATCGGAGCTTGGACAATGAAGGCTTGCCCGGATTGCGGTGCGAACAACGAAGCGACCGCCGTCACCTGCGTTGAATGCGGCTCGCTGTTCGCGGATCAGGTCGGCGTCGACGTTGGCAAGCGCAAGCCTGTTGATCCTCCGCCAATGCTGACGATTCCGGGAGAGCCAGCGGCGACCACCGAGACTCGCGGAAGCACGGTTCTCGTGTGCCGTGCGTGCGGTGCGGTGAATTCGCCGACACACGTCCGGTGCACGGTGTGCGGCTCGGATCAGCTCGCAGCCAAATCGGCGTCGTCGGTGACCGTCACAAAGGGAGGCCGCAGGAAACGGCTGTCGGCGTGGGATCGCCGGCCGCGAAAAGGCATCGTCGACGGCGAGTTTCCGGATGTCTCTGCCGCGCTCATATTCACGTTCTTCGGCATTGGCGTTTTGAAGCTGCTGCTCTGCACCGCCCTGGGCATCCAAATCGTGATGGGACAGGCGGGTCCGAAGGGCCTGCATCCCGACACGTTCGCGTGGAAGTGGGCGCTCGGGCCGACGCTGCTGGTCGACGCCTTCGTCGCGGCTTTCGGCGCCATCGGACTGTTCTACCTGCGCAAGTACGGCGCCGCCATGATGTCGATCTCACTGCTGCTAGACGTTCTCCTGATGGCGTGGCTCGTCGCCTTCAACACGTGGGGCACTCTGAACCTCTGGCCGGGCAGCGGTCCGTACTTCTTCCTCGGCTGCGTCTGCTTCGTCTGCTCGATCGAGCTGATGCACAAGGCCTTCAAGGGCGACATGCTTTGAGGATCGAACGCGGCGCTCCGTCCCTGCGTGACGGCCTGCCGTACTACGCGGCATTCGTGGGACTCGGCCTTTCGGCGGCGGCGCTCGGCCCGTCGCTTCCGTCGCTCGCCGATCAGACTCGGTCCGATCTCGCAGACGTCTCTATCCTCTTCTCGGTGCAGTCGCTCGGCTATCTGCTGGGAACGATTGCGGCTGGCCGGCTCGTCGATCGCGTGCAGGGCCATCCGGTGCTCGTCGCCGTGCTCGCCTGGCTTGCCGCATCGCTAGTGCTGGTGCCGTCGTTCTCCACGCTCGGACCTACGATGGCGTTCGTCGGCACGCTCGGATTGGGGATGGGAATGCTCGACGTCGGCTGCAATACCCTGCTCGTGTGGCGATTCCGCGACCGGGCTGGTCCATACCTGAACGGCTTGCACTGCATCTACGGAGTCGGGGCGTTTCTCTCGCCGATCGTGCTTGCCGAGGTCTCTGGCCGCGCCGGCAGCCTGCAGGCGGGATACGGTACGCTCGCATTGCTTCTCGCGCCCGCAGCGATTCTCCTGCTCGTCTCGCAGAGTCCGGCCCGCATCCGATTCGACGCGTCGACCGAACAAGTTCCTTTCGACAAGGTATTCGTAGCCATGGGTGCGGTTTTCTTCTTCATCTACACGGGCGCGGAATCGGCCGCGGGCGGCTGGATCTACACGTATGCCGTGCGTTCGGGCCTTGCCACGGACGAGGCCGGAGCCTACGTGACGGCGACCTTCTGGGGCGCCGTGGCGCTCGGCCGGTTCGTGGCAATCGCCGTCGCGGTACGACAGACACCCGGACGGATGCTCATCGTCACGCTTCCGGCAGCAGTGCTGAGCGTCGCCGTGATGCTCGTGACGCCGGGACCAGCAATTGTCTGGACCGGGACGTTCATGCTCGGACTCACCGTGGCGGCAGTGTTCCCGACCATGCTCGCACTCGTCGGCCAGCGTACTCCGATTTCGGGCTCGGTAACGAGCCTGTTGTTCGCGTCGGCGAGCTGCGGCGCGATGTTTCTGCCGTGGCTGATCGGGCAGCTCTTCGAGCCGCTCGGTCCCCGCTCAGCGCTTGTGATCATCGGAGCGAGTCTTGCCCTCGCCACGGTTCTCGTCGCGCTGCTTCGTGCGCGTCCGCTTGCGTTGCGCGCACGCGAGGGTGTGACCTAACATTCGTCGGCTTTGGGCGCCTCCGAGACGCTCGCCATCACTTCGAGACGCAAATCAGTACGGAGCAATCGATGTCCAACGATACGAAGAATCGCGCCCAGCGGCGCCGAGCGGAGCGCGACCAGCGCGTGCATCATCCCTCGTTCTGGGACAAACCCCTCAACAAGATCATAGTCGGGGTTCTCGCAGCCGGATTCATCGGCGTCGTGATCTACGCGGCGCTGCCGAAAGGTTCCACGACGAAAACGGCCAAGAGTGCCGTAACGACGCCAACGCCGCCGCCGAGCCAGCCAGTGACTCCGCCGCCCACCGCGTCGAACACGGCTGCCACCAATACTTCCGTTCCTCCTGTCGATCCGAACGCAAAGCTCGAGAAGACTGACGTCAAGGTCGGCACCGGCACCGAAACGGCCGCATTGGGTGACAGGCTCACGGTGCACTACACGGGCACACTGAAGGATGGAACTAAATTCGACAGCTCGGTCGACAAGGGAAAGCCATTCGAGCTTACGCTTGGCCAGAACCTCATCGAGGGTTGGAATCAGGGCATCGTCGGAATGAAAGTAGGCGGCAAGCGAAAGCTGGTCGTCCCGCCGGCGCTTGGCTACGGGGCCCAGGACAAGGGAAATATCCCGCCGAACTCGACGCTGTACTTCGACATCGAGTTGCTGAAGATCGAGAAGGCCAAGAAGTAGGCGCGGCTCTGCATCGCTGTGCTTCTTTGCGCCTTTGAGAGTCCTTTGCGTCTTTGCGAGAAACTCGACGCGCGGCTGCGTTTCTCGCAGAGACGCAGTGGACTCGCAAAGACGCGGGAAGCGGCATCCCGGCCCACTCCTTTACTAACCTCGTCGCCCGTGGCACTGTGACCGGGAACGCCCTTCCCCGAGGATTCCAATCGCGATGAGCGAGACGCCGCGGACCATTCCCGACGGCATTCTGGACTTGATCGCTTCGGCGCTCGATGACCTGAGTGCCGGGGCCCTCGACGGCGAGCTCCCCTCCCTCGACGCCGCCGAAACCGACCGCGAACGCGAGCTGATCGGGCGTCTCCGCGAAGTGATCGCCGTTCGACGACGCGTGACGCAGCGCCTGCGTCACATCGCCGCCGCCACGATCTCGGCAGTTCGCGACTCGAGCGATCGCATCGCAGTCACCGCGAATGCCAACGCCGAGGTCACAGCCTCGGCAGAAGCCTGCGACGCGACCGCTACGGCCCTCAGCGAGACCGCCCGCGGCGTTCGCGCACAGGCGAACGAGCTGCACGTGCTCATCGAGTCCGCGGCGCACGCGACCTCGAACCTCGCCGAGAGCGGTCGCGACGTGACGCGCGACTCCGACACGCTCTCTGCAGCCGTCGGCGACGTCGCCGCAGCAGCCGCCGCCATCGCGTCCTCGATGAAGGACATCGATCGCGCAATGGGCGGCCTGACGCGCGAGCTCTCGACGACTGCGAGTGCGGTAACGGCGATCAACTCGTCCATCCGAAGCATCGACGCAGGCACAGCAGAGACTTTCGCGCTGTCCGGTCAGATGTCCGATGCGGCCGCCAACGGCATAGACGTGGTTCGGCAGACGGCCGAGGCCGTCGACGGTATCGCGACGGCCGTCACCTCGCTCGGGCGGTCGATGGATCAGCTCGTCGCGCGGTCCGAGGAAGTCTCAGAGATCACGAAGATCATCCAGGGCATAGCCGTTCAGGCTAAACTCCTGGCGCTGAACGCATCCATTCAGGCCGCGCACGCGGGCGAGGCCGGTCGCGGTTTTGCGGTCGTCGCGAGAGAGATCAAACAGCTGAGCGACTCGACGACAGCGTCGACTCGCGAGATCGAAACGGTCGTCCGCTCGATACGGAGCGAGATCTCACTCGCCAGTCAGGAGGCCCGCGCCAGCGGCGAACGGGCGCTCAAGGGACTTCAGCTCGCGCACGCCGCCAGCTCGGCGCTCGACGCCATCTACGCCGAAGCGGAGCTCATCCGGACCCGCGTCGAACAGATCTCGGACGCCACGTCCACGCAGACGTCCGAGACGGCGAACCTGAAGCGGGCGATGGGCCGCGTCGCGGAGCTCGCCGAGCGGCTGCGCAAGACGGCTACGGAGCGAAACGAGTCGAGCCAGAAGGTCGTCGGCCGCGTACGCGAGATCAGTACGCTGGCCTACCGCGTACGCCTCGCGATGGGCGAGCAGGAGCAGGCCAGTCTCGACATAGTGGCGTTCATCGAGCGGCTCATCAGCGTCGCGGGCGCGCTCGAGACCGCGGTGGCGCAGCAGTCGGGCTCGACCGAGGAGCTTGCGGCAGCCATCTCGCACATCTACGAGGCCGGCCGTGAAAGTCAGGTCTCTGTCGCCGCGATGACTTATGCAAACGGTCTGATCGAACAGAACGTCGAGGCTCTGCGGTCCGAGATTTCGCAGATCCGGTTGCCGAAGCCCAGCCGGGGCGGCCGAATTACGATTCCGCTCACGATGCGCGACGTGGATCTCGATCCTGTCCGCGGGTTCTCGGAGTCGCACACGACGGTCCTCGATTGCGTCTTCGAGACGCTCGTCTCGAGCCGCGAAGGCGGACGGATCACGCCATCGCTCGCGGAGCGCTGGAACGTCTCTCCGGACGGACAGAAGTGGACGTTCACGCTGCGACGGGGCGTGATGTTCCACCACGGTCGGGAGATGACGGCGGACGACGTGCGCTTCTCGCTCGAGCGAGTCGCGCGCGAGGCCGAGGAGGGCGCGTTCGTTATGGCGTCCGTACTCGGTGCCCGCGAGTTCAAGGCTGGGACGGTCGATTCGATCGAGGGAATCCGCATACTCGACGCATTGACGATCGAAATCGAGCTGATCGAGCCGATCGCATTCATCCTCGGAATGTTCGCGCTCACGTTTGCGAGCATCGTTCCGCGCGATCTCGTCGAGGCGGATCCCGGGAAGTTTCGGGTGCACCCCGTCGGCACGGGTCCGTTCATGGTTCGCGAAGTCACGAGCGATCACATCGTGCTGGATCGCTTCGACGCATACCGGGACAAGTTCCATCCGTTCCTCGATGGCCTGGAATTCCTCCTGAGCGTGAACGCGGAAGAAGCGCTCGAAGGCGTTCTCGACGGACGATTCGCCTTCACGAAGTACATTCCGCGAAATCGACTCGTTGGCCTGCTCGCCGACGCGGGTTGCCGCTCGCAGCTTCAGTCGATCACCCAACCGCACTGCCAGTACCTGTTGTTGAACCATCGGACGGGACGGCTTTCGGACCCTCGCGTGCGTCTCGCGATCGCCCACGCAATCGACCGCGAGAAGCTCATGCGAGCCTACTCGCAGGCTCCGGTCGCAGTGCTTGCGTCGGGGCTCGTGCCCCCCAGCTGCCCTGGCTTCGATCCGGAGCTCAGGCTGCCCGAGTACGATCCCGACCTGGCGAAGGCGTTGCTGGAGGAATCCGGCTTTGACGCGTCGAGGGCGATAGATCTCGTACTGACCGACGCGCCGTGGACTATTGGCGACGAGGCGGTCGAAGGGGTCCGCGAGGATCTGGCTCGAATTGGACTCTCGTTGACGACGAGGGTGGTCCGGCTCCTCAACCAGTCTCGTCGCGAGGGCGACCACGACATCATCGAGGCGTCGTGGTATGGCGACTATCTGGATCCGGACACCTTCACGTTCGGCGCCTTCCATTCCACGCTCGGCTCGTTCGCGGGCACGCACGACTCGAGGGTGCTCGACGAACTGTTCGAGCTCGCGCGCGCGACGACCGACCCGCCGTCCCGTGACGAGCTCTACCGCGAAATACATCGCACGTTCATCGAAGTTTGTCCGGCGGTCGTGCTCTTGCACCGTCGCGATTACATCCTCCATAGTCAGAACGTTGACGGCCTGCAGCTCTATCCGCTGCTTCCCACCGTAAGGCCGATCGACCTCTGGCTGACGGGTCACGATCGCGGGTGAATCAATGAGCGACTTTACGGAGCTTTCCGGGCGGGACGACCAGTCGTCGAAAGTGGGTCTGCGGATCGACGATCGCGTGGCACGGATCTCGCTAAACAATCCGCCTCTCAACACTCTCACCATCGAGATGATGGGACAGATCACGCAGGCGGTGAACCAGGCAGCCCGCGACCACGGACTGTGTGCGTTCGTGTTCGAGGTGGGGCCAAAGTGCCGGGCCTTCTCCGCTGGTGTTGCGCTCGAGGATCACACCCCGGAGGTTGCGTATCAGCTGATCGACTCGTTCCACTCGATCTTCCGGACGCTCGACTTCCAGTCCAGACCTACGGTCGCGATCGTGCCCGATTCCGCGCTCGGAGCCGGTTGCGAGCTCGCTGCGTACTGCGACATCGTAATTGCCTCCGATAAGGCACGATTCGGCTTGCCGCAGATCAAGATGGGCGTCTTTCCGCCGCTGGCGTGTGTCTACTTCCCCCGGATCGTCGGGCAGAAGCGGGCCCGCGAGTTGATCCTCACGGGGACGCTGCTTACGGCGGAGGAGGCACAGCAGTGCGGTCTAATCACCCACGTCGTGCCCGATGACCAGCTCGCGAAGAAGGCAGATGAAGTCCTGAACAAGTTGCGGAGCCTGAGCGCGTCAGTGCTCGAGACGACGCGGCGGGCGCTGGTCGAATGCGACGGGGTGCCGCTCGAGGATGCTCTGGTGAAGGTCGAGGACATCTACCTGAACCAGCTCATGAACCTGAAGGACCCGCGCGAGGGACTGGTTGCGTTTCTCGAGAAGCGACAACCCGGCTGGCGGCATCGGTAGGTCGCGCTGGAGATCAGAACCGGAATCGGTGGCTACCGTGTGGTGACGGGGAGAAGGCGTTGCCGTACAGAGAGCAAAGAGGCACGGAGCTCACGAAGTCTGACTGACAGTCGTATGGAATTCCTCTTTTCTTCGTGTTCTCCGTGCCTTCGTGCTCTCTGTACGGCAACGCCTATCTCCTACCGCCGGAACGTCACCAACTCGGACTGACCGCCACTGGCATTCACGATCCGTACGGTCACGTCACGCCGCTTCGGAATGGCCTTCGACACCCGCAGTCGCGAGGCGCTGCCGAGCGACGACTTGACGGTCCGAACGACACCGCCGCCCGTGACCTCGAGAGGAAACCGGTCCTTGCCGTTGACGATCGCCACCGAACCCGGCACCGCGATCCCGGCCGCCTGCGGGAAGACCAGCGCCCCTCCCCGGAATTGCGGCGTCCCGATCGTCGGTGCCTGACGCGTCTCGTTCGACACGACGACCGTGACGGGCGCGGTCACTCGCCGCGCGCCGCTGCTGTCCGTGACGGCTACAGCGAATTCGTGCGCCCCATTGGAGTACCGTGCAGTGTCGATCGACACACCGAACGACAGTTCCCGCATAGGTACGGCGGCCGGCACTCCATCCACCAGCACCTCAACCGACTCGATCGGAGCCGCGTCTCCGGTGACCGCGCCGACCGTAGTCCACCCGGAAACGGTGGCTCCGTTGCGCGGCGCAACGACCACTGGCCCATCCGGCCGCGGCGATTCGACTAGCGCGTAGATTCTGGTGAACATCACGTCGGTGCAGACCCGGCAGAACGGACCGTACCTTCGCATCAGACACGAATGCGCCGGACGGAACACGCCGTGTCTCCGATAGTAGGCGCCCTCGAACGCACCTATGCCCGCGATGCCGTCGGCTGTCGGCACGTCTGTCGAAGGCCGGACGAAGCGTCCCCACTTGAGCGTGGCACGATCCGGCGACTTCGTCAGATTCGGGAACGGCGGCTCGTTTCCGTTGTACGGCGGCGCTCCGTCGTACTCGAAATACTCGTCGCCAAGCTTCCCGATTGAATGGCCGATCTCGTGTGCGAGCGTCGACGCGACATCGGGCTGAGGATGTCCGAAAAGGAACAGCGCTCCGTTCGCGGATTCCCGGCCGAGGTTGAACAGGCTGTTCGTCATCACCGCGAAGACGTCGAGATCGCCGAAGATCCTGAGCCCCTCGAATTCGGCCTTCGACCGATCGAGGTTGAAGACGTAATTCGTGCTGACGAAGCGCGAATCGAACAGCGTGTCTCGCACGATGGGTGTGGACAGTGTCGGAAAGTCGCTCCCGGCCTGTGCGGACGGAACGAACGCCGCCACTACCTCGATGCGATCCGCCATATCGCGATACACGGGATATGCGAGAACCATCCGCACGCCGTCAGTAACGGCGCGCAGAAACGCGGCGCGCTCGCCGCGATTGCAGACACCGTCGCCATTCGTGTCCGTGAACGGCTCCGAATCACGCTTCCCGTTGAAGTTCGCGTCAGAGAACGGCTCGCCCGGATCGTGACGACCATCTCCGTTCAGGTCGAGGAACGGCTCGTCGTCGCACCGGCCGTTCCCGTTCCGATCCTCGAACGCCTCGTTGCCGTCTGTATATCCTTCCGAGATCACGCCGATTCGTATTCGACCCGCTGTCGAAGCGCCCCGATGAATCACCGCGATGCCGTCCGGCCCGGTCTGCGGTGGGTCGAGCCGATTCAGCACGATCGGTGCCGCCAGGCCGTTTTCGTCGCGTGCAACGTCCGCGACCCGGATCCAGGCGCCGATTTCGAGGCCGCCATCCGGCGGCGGAGTCACGAATAGCCACTCGTCCGGAGCTGTCACAATGCGCACCCAGCCCGTCTCGTCCGTATAGGCAGTCGAATTCAGATCGAAGACCGCCGTGAGCGCATCGACGCGCGCGCCGGGAAGCGGACGGCCGTCGTCGCTGCGCACGCACGTCTGCAGCGGGATTCCGCGCCGGAGCACGACCTCGACCTCGCGATCGGACTCGACAGGAACGCCCTGCGCCGTGGACCGGACGAATTCGGTCGCCGGGCCCCCGGACTGAGGCGGAAATACCGTTACGGCATAGGTTCCGCCCGGCACCGAGGCCGCCACCCGCCCTGACGCATCGGTCGTCAGCAGAAGGCTGATCCGATTGTCACCCGTTTCCGCAAGCGCGACGGCCGCACCGGTGACGACCGCACCTGCCTCGTCGACGACCCGGACCGAGAACATCGCCGTCCGGATTCCGCCGGCGGCCGGCGAAACCGCCCCGGAAAGAGTCGCCACGAGGAACGGAATCAGAAGCACCGCCTTGACGCGGCCAGGTCGTCCAACCGATCGCGGGTAATTGAATCGCACCAGGAGGCTCCGTCCTAGTTGAGCTGGGCGATCAGCCGCTGCGCCGCGGCGATTGCCTGCCGTACCGGCTGTTCGTCGTCCGAAAGCGGCGCGAGCTCGATGTAGCGTTTCAGATCGCGCAGCGCCTTGCCCGGTTCACCGTTCTGCAGGAGCACGAGGCCGCGGTCGCGCAACTCAGACCACTGCTCGGGCGCGACTTCCAGGGATCGATCCATCACGCGAACTGCGCGGGCGAAATCGCGGTTGTTCACGTAGATCAGCTTCAGGTTCGTCAGCATTCGCAGCAGGATGTTCCGGTGCGAGACGGGAAGCAGGAACCGCTCCTCGAAAGTCCGCGCATCACCGCCATTCTCCTCGACGAGCCGGACGCAGTCTTCGCGTGCAAGCCGGGAACCCCGATTGAAGGCGTCGATGACCTGCGTGCTGCCGTCGGTCGCGCGGTGCCCGACGAGAAAATGGCCGGGAAGCCCGATGCCGAACAGGTCGAGCCCGAGCCGTCGCCCCGTCTCGATGTAGACGATCGACAGGGTGATCGGAATGCCCGTCCGGCGCTCGAGCACGTCGTTGAGAAACGAGTTTCTCGGGTCGTAGTAAAGCGCGGAGTTGCCGTGAAAGCCGGCCTCCACGAAAAGTGCGGCGTCGAGCGCGTCGATGAGCGAGGCCTCGTCGCCGTCTGTCGCGCGAGTCCGCGCGCGGTCCGCGAGCCGGTCGATCTCGCCCAGCCATCGATCCGGGTCCAGGCGCGGATACTCGGTCAGCGCAATGCGCAGGACGCTGTGCGCGAGCGGGATCTCATTGTCGGCGAGCAACGAGAGATCACTCAGGTCGGGCTCGAAACGCTGGAACCATGCAGTCATGACGTCGGGACGATCGCCGGTTCGTTCCGGCGCGATCGCCCGATACGATACCATGCGGCTCCGCGCCCGCGGCAACAGGACAAATCTCCCTTCTGGATGGCACGAATGGCACTGAACGCCGACACGAAGAAGCGCGCCGGAACGATCGTGCGCCGGCTGCGCAGGCATTACCCGAATCCCGAATGTGCACTCGTACACGAAAACGCCTTCGAGTTGCTCGTCGCCACGATCCTGTCGGCTCAGTGCACGGACGAGCGCGTGAACAAGGTGACCGCGAACCTGTTTCGCAAGTACCGAACGCCTGAGGATTACCTGAAGGTCGATCAGGAGGAACTTGGCCGCGACATCTACCAGACGGGTTTCTACCGAAACAAGGCGAAGAACATCCAGGGCGCCTGTCGGCTTCTTGTCGACGAGTTTTCGAGCCAGGTGCCGAAGACGATCGACGAGATCCTGCGGCTGCCCGGCGTCGCGAGAAAGACCGCGAACGTGGTGCTGGGGACGGCCTACGGGATCGCTTCCGGCGTCGTCGTCGACACGCACGTCGGACGTCTCGCGCGGCGAATGGGGCTGACGGTGGAGGACGACCCGGTGAAGGTCGAGCGCGATCTGAGTGTGCTGGTGCCGAAGAAGGACTGGATCGACCTCTCGCACATGCTGATCCTGCACGGTCGAGCGATCTGCTCGGCGCGCGCGCCACAGTGCGGGACGTGTTTCCTCAACGACGTCTGCCCGGCCGCGGAGCGCGGCGGCGATGTCAAGCCGATTGCACGGCGTCAGAAAGGAAAGGCGTAGCCTTACAGAGAGCAAGGAGTCACAGAGCGCACGGAGCCTGAGCATTGGGTCACCGATCTATCGCGACTTTGTGTCCTCTGTGACCCTGTGCTCTCTGTACGGCCACGCCTGCCCTACCTACCGGAACAATCCCCTCGCCGGCTGATGCACGTACGTGACGCTGAAGCTCGACGGCAGTGCGAAGTGGCGCTTGATCGTCCCGGCCGGATCGAAGAACCACTCCCCGAGCGGACGGTCCTTCTCGCTGCTGTCGAACCAGCCCCACGGCG
Organism: uncultured Clostridia bacterium; assembly: GCA_964591515.1. Lineage (GTDB taxonomy): Bacteria > Acidobacteriota > Blastocatellia > UBA7656 > JADIYM01 > JADIYM01. Next base: position 15,801 of record CAZQBW010000047.1, on the reverse strand, counting down.
GCCGCGCCATGTTCGGCGCTCCCACTTTTCCGTTGAATGCCGACCCGAGGCTGATGGGCCTCGATCCCTTGCCTCCCCCGGTGCCTTCTGCCGCCAGAGAGCTCGAGTACGCCATCCCATCGGCGCCCGCGCCTCCGAACGAAGACGCCTCTCCGTACGTCTCGGCCGACACCGCGACAGCCCGTTCCCAGAGCGTGGTGTGCATTGGCACCAGGTCGTAGCCCACGGGCCCCGCACCGGACTTCGCCGGGTCGGCCGCCTTGCCGGTGTAACGATAGTTGAGCGTGCCGTTCCTGCAGTCCTTCTTCTGGTCGGCCGACCCGGTGAAGGCCTCTATCCCATGACCCTTGGGCTCGACGAACAGCCTCACCCGGTTGTTCTTGATTGCAACCGTCGACACTCCCTTCGCCGAAGACCCCGCTGCCGAGTATTTCAGGAACCTGTTGTGCGCCAGCGTTTCGAAGAAGACGATGCGCCCCGATTCCGGACCGCCCTTTCCCTTCTCCACGACGACCAGACATCCCTCGAGGTCATTCTCGTGCGCCAGGACCGCCTCGTCCGCGAGTCCAGTTGGATCGTACTTGCCGCCGACCGAGGCGCCCTCGCGGATCAGCCCGCTCAGCACGCGCCCCTTCGTCGATCCGCCCTTGTAGTCGCGAGGGTGAAACGCTGCGTAATGGATGAAGAAATGCGTCGCAGTCTCGCTGACCGAATAATAGACGTACCCGAGAAGCGGTCGTTTCTCGTCGCCGGCATTGTTCCAGTTGTTGTCACCCTTCCAGTCGCCGTCGAAGTCAAAGTTGGTGATGTAGTCGAAGCGCGGCGTCTCTCCGAGTCCCTGGACGAACACCGGCGCATAGGCCGCGGCCACCGTCCGGTCGACCGAGGCGCCGCGATAGGGTTCGCGCGACTGCGCTAAGGTAGTCGAGGGCACGAGCAGGAGACACGAAAGGCTGACGGTCCGGAGCATCAACGCTGACGACATGAATGGCTTCCTCGATCGGGGGTCTCACGCCGCGCGCATTCTAGGAGCGAGTCTCGTCCGGCGCAATTACCTCGACAGGGTCTTTGCGTCTTTGCGTCTTTGCGACTTTGCGAGAAACCTGGTTTGACGACCAGTTTCTCGCGAAGTCGCAAAGGACTCGCAAAGGCGCAAAGATGGCGAATCCGGGGTAGCGGCTCGCCTCCAAAAATCAATTTCTGGTCCTCCGCATGTCAGCTGGGTATACTGGACGCGTTCTCAGAACACCCCCTGATCATTGCCCCGGGAGTGACAACTTGAAGAAGTTCACAATACTTGGTGCGATCCTGTGCGTCCTCGCCGTTTTCGGCAGTGAAGCACGAGCCACCACCGCGCTCGCCGTCTCGATGGAAGAGCAGGTTGCGAGCGCCCGAGCCATCGTCATAGGGCGATGTCAGAAGATCGAGAGCCGTTCGGTCGACGGCGCCATCGTCACGTATATCTCTCTCGACGTCCGTGAAGTCCTCAAGGGACGCGTTTCCCTCGGGACGCTCGTCGTCAAACAGCCCGGCGGCCTCGTCGGAGAGAACGGAAGCTGGATCTACGGATCGCCGCGATTCGACGTCGGCCGGGACGCTGCGGTCTTCCTCGCGTCCAACGGCGCCGGCGCTTACGTCGTCGATGGGATGTTCCTCGGGAACTTCTTTCTGGAGAAGGGCGACGACGGCCGCGAGTGGCTGCGTCGCGACACCGGCGGCGAAGGCGTCCAGGTTCTTTCGAACAAGAACGGCATCACGGCACAGGACATGCCCGCGACGCTTCCGCTTTCGGACCTTCGAGCCATCGTGTCCCGCACCGCCTCGAAGGGCGGTGTCCTTTTTGCCGACGATGTGCCCCAGATTCCTGCCGAGTATGGCCAGCCTTTCGAGGGCGAATCCGGCGTGTCGCCGGCCTTCACGCTGCTGAATCGCTGCCGCTGGTTCGAGCCTGACACTGGCGTGACGGTCCTCTTCTCGTCGAACTCGTCGAACTTCACGCCGGGCGGTTCCGGTCCGCCTCCGAGTATCGCCGCGGCGCTGACCGATGCGCTCGCAGCCTGGTCGACGGTTCCCGAGTGCTCGCTCCGGCTCGCCAACGGCGGTGAGGATACGAACTACTGCGGATGGGGACCGGCCGACGGCAAGTCCATGGTATCGGTCGACTGCCACAACGAGATCTCCGGTGAGTCCTGCCGGTCGATCATTGCAATCGGCGGCGGCCACTACACGACGCAGTTCACGGTCGTCGTCAACGGCACGACCTTCTACAAGATCAAGGAGTCGGACGTCGCGCTCCAGGACGGCTACTGCGACTACTTTCAGGATCCCGTGGCGCTTCGCGAGGTCCTTACGCACGAGCTCGGGCATTGCATCGGGCTTGGCCACTCCGAGGATCGCAACGCCAACATGGCGGGCTTCATCCACAACGATCGTCGCGGCGCTACGCTGACCGAGGACGACAGGAACGGCGCGCGCTTCATCTATCCTGCCCCGAGCGGCGGTGGTGGAGGAGGCGGCGGCGGTGGAGACCCCGAGCCTCCGACGATCGCGACTACGTCGCTGCCGGACGCGACCGTGGGTTTCACCTACACCTCGCAGTTCGCGGTCACGAACGGCAAGGAACCGTTCGCATGGACGCTGACGAGCGGGACGTTGCCGGTCGGCATCGCGCTGTCGGGATCGGGCCTGCTCTCGGGCGCTCCGACGCTTGCCGGAACGTTCCAGTTCTCGGTTCGCGTGACGGATACGCTGGGGCGAGTCGACGGCAAGTTCTTCACGATTCGCGTGAAGGTGCCGCCGCCCGCAATTGCCGCGGCTAGCTACCGGGCCGGCAAGAAAACACTTACTGTCTCGGGCCAGTATTTCGAGGCCGGAGCGCAGTTCGAGATCAACGGCGTCCCGACGGTCCCGCCGAAGCCGCCGACGTTCAACTCGACAGCGGGCTCGTATTCACTGAAGGGGAGCCGGAAGAAGCTCAACCTTCGAAAGCCGAGCGACGGCAACACGATCGTCGTGATTATCCAGGGCGAGCGCAGCCAACCGTTCGCTTTTTAGGCTCGGGCCTCAGTATCGGGAACGTAAGCGACCGGGTGGTCATGGAAATCGTAGGTCTGCGATTGCCAGGACTACCCGGTCGCTCACGCTCCCGGTACTGATCGCGGCGCTTTAGACCGACTCATTCCGCGCCTCGCTCGTCGACGGCAAGGGCTGCGGCCTCGTCGAGGGTCATCGCCCGGCCCGACGCGATTGCGCAATCGACTTCTTCGGACTCGAGATGCGACGCGGCACGCGCGACACGTCCGTCCAGCTCGCGCTGGAATCCCGAGTCGGGAGGAATGGCCAGGTCCTCACGTGCGGCTGCGGCCGCGGCCGCGAGCTTCACCGCGCGCCGTTGCTGACCGCACGCCGCCGCCACACAAGCGCTTCCCTCCACGACCTCGATGACTCCTTCGCGATTTCCGATCTCGCGCTGGAGTCGCAGCGATGCACGGAACATCTCCATCGCGCGTTCCACGTCGCCGAGATCACCGACGGCTCGGCCGAGGCTCCGGTGCGTGTCCGCCACGAGGCGCCGCAGGCCAAGTCCCTCCGCGAGCCTCAGGCACTCTTCGAGCGCGGCCCTTGCTCGCTCCGCATCGCGGCGAAACCACGCCACCTCTCCGACGTTGTGCAGCAGCACCACTACCTTGTGCCGGTTGTCCGCTGCGCGATAGGCCTCGAGGCTCTCGTCGAAGTGCGCGCCCGCGCGGTCGAAATCACCCCGGTACATCGCGAGCAGTCCCATGTAGAACACGGACTCGTTCGCTTCCCGGTCGAGGCCGAGCTCCCGGCTGATGGCCAGACTCTCCTCCTGGATGGCGTAGGCCTCGTCGTATCGGCCCGATCTCCCGACGGCAAGCGCCTTGATACCGAGCGCGGCGGCCACTCCCGCCCGATCGCCGGTCGCGAACCGAATCTTCAGACACTCGTCCGCCGCGTCGACTGCGCGGCGGTGGTCTGCCTGAATGAGTGCCAGTCGCGCCAGTCCGAGCAGCGCCGCGGCTCGGCGCGGGGACTCGCTATCGCCGGCAAGAGCGAGAGCAGATTCGATCCACTGGCGGCCTTCGCTGAGAAATCCAACTGTCGCCCAGTAGCGATTCATCGCCGCGGACAGCCTCAGCGCCGATTCCGAGTCGCGGGAATCGATCGCACGCTGCAGCCCCGCTCGAAGGTTGTCGTGATCCGCTTCCAGCTTCCGGTTCCACTCATCACGACGGGGGCCTTCGGTTTCGGCAAGCGCCTGCTCGGCGAGCTCGACGCACCATTGGCAATGACCACGGAGACGGGCCGTTTCCTCACCAGATGCGAAGAGCTTCTCCCGGGAATAGACGCGAATTGTCTCGAGCAGTCGAAACCGAACCGAGCCCGCGTGCTCGTCCACCGTAACGAGCGACTTGTCGACGAGCCGCCGAAGCACGTCGAAGACGGCCAGCTCGTCAACGGGCGGGCCGGCGCCGACGCTCTCGGCCGCCTCGAGCGTGAACCCGCCTGCGAAGACGGGGAGCCGCGTGAGCAGCGCCTGCTCGTCGGCCGTCAGGAGGTCGTAGCTCCAGTCGAGCGCGGCGCGCAGCGTTCGGTGGCGCGGCAATGCTCCGCGGCCGCCGCCATCGAGAATCCGGAACCGGTCGCTCATCCTTGCGACGAGATCCGCCACTCTCAACGTCGCAACGCGCGCGGCCGCCAGCTCGATCGCCAACGGCAGGCCGTCGAGCGTGCGGCAGAGATCCGAGACAGCCTGGGCGTTCTGGTCCGTCAATTCGAACGTCTTGCGCGACAGACGAGCGCGTTCCACGAAGAGCCGAACCGAGGCGTGATGCATCGCCTCGGCGGCGGTTGTTTCTCCACGCGGCGCCGAGAGTGGAGGTACGGTCCAGACCACTTCACCGTCCACGCCAAAGACCTCACGGCTGGTCGCGAGCACGTGCAATCCAGGGCTCGCGCGCAGAAGCGCTGTCGCCAGCTCGGCGCACGCATCCACGACGTGCTCGCAGTTGTCTAGTACCAGCAGCAGTGACGATCCGGCGACCGCCTCCGAGAGTGAATCCACGAGCGGGCGACCTGAGGACTCGCGGACACCTAGAACCTGTGCGACCGCCGAGACGACCAGGTCCGGGCTGTAGAGCCCAGCCAGCTCGACGAGCCAAACTCCGTCGGGAAACCGGTGTGCGACCGATCGGGCGACCTCGCGGGCCAGCCTCGTCTTGCCGATCCCCCCTGGACCCGCCAGCGTCACAAGGCGACCCGGGACGAGGAGGACTGCGATCTCGTCTATCTCGCGATCTCGCCCCACGAACGCATTCGTCTCGGGAGGCAGGTTCGAACGCGTCGGGTCGTCCGGGGTCGAGTCCGTCGGTCCATCCTGACCAGATGCGTCTGGGCAAGATCTGAGTCCGTTCTCGGTCTCGAGCGCAGCGGCGAGTCCGCTTGCCGTCCGAAACCGGTCGCGAGGATCCTTGGCGCACGCCCGCAGCAGAACGTCGTCAAGCCAGGTCGGCACGCCGGGCGCGAGAAAGCTCGGTCTGCGAAGCTCCTGCGTCCGCTGACGTTCGAGAATGCCGGCGACCGTTTCTGCCACGAATGGCGGACGGCCCGTCAGCATCTCGTAGAGGATGCAGCCGAGCGAGTAGACGTCCGAGCGCACGTCGGCCGGCAATCCGTCGCATTGCTCCGGCGACATGTAGAGCGGCGTGCCGACGACGGTGCCGGCCAGGACCTCGCCGTCGCCTATCGGCTCGCCGTGGAGCGCGGCAATCCCGAAGTCGAGCACTTTCAGGGAAATGCCCGTTTCCGTCCGGACCGCGAAGAGATTCGCCGGCTTGAGGTCGCGGTGGACGATGCCGGCATCGTGCGCGGCGCCTATGGCGCGGCAGACGGGAAGGAGCAAATCGGTGGCTTCGCCCGCCGGCATCCTGCCGACGTCTGTAAGCTCGGCCGCGAGCGACCTGCCGTCCAGATACTCGAAGACGAGGAACGGGCCGACGACTGGTGACACGCCAAAGTCGACTATCGAAACGATGTTCGGATGACGCAGACGCGACACTGCCAGCGCCTCACGCTTGAGCTGTTCGACGGCGTCCCGGTTCACTTCGACGTCGTGTCGGAGGAACTTCACTGCCACGGGCCGTTCGAGGCTGAGCTGCACGGCGCGGTAGACCGCTCCCGTGCCGCCCTCGCCGAGAAGATCCTCCAACCGGTATTTTTCGTCGATACAAAGGCCGCGGTACATTGGAGTGGCTCTGATCCGGCCCTCGGAATGTTACAGCAGCAGGGCGTCGATGCGTTGTGCGTGGACGAGACCGTCGCGCTCGGACCATTCGAAGATCGTGAACCTTCCGTCCTGCGAGGCGACCATTGCGACCGCGTTGCGCTGGTCGTGGACGAACTGCGCTGCCGAGAGATGTCTCGTGCCCCCGAGCGCCGACGGCGGTTCCTCGGTCGCGCAGTTGCCCTCGACTGGCTCCGATACGAGCACGCTCTCGACCACCGTCTGGCCCTTGCGACGGATGATCTTCGCGCCGAATCCGACGACGTCGAGTGCGTCGGTGATGATCGTCGCGCCGTCGACGGCCGTTAGTCCGGCAACCGCGTCGACGGATCTTGCGAGCGACGTGCGGTGGCGCTTCGTCGCGTTCTCGTGCTCGGCGCGACGCGCGCGCTCACGAAGCTCGGTGAACGTGTCTTTCGCAGCGTAGAGAATCGGCGCTGCGACGGACTCTCTCCACTCATCACCGGTCGAGGGAACGACCAGAAGCGTACCGCCGCGATGATGCGCGCGCATCGACAGCGCCAGCCGGACGAAGGCGTTCGTGGGATCGAGCCACTCCGAGCCGTGGCGCGGACTGCGCCGGCCGATCAGGCGGCCGAGCATCGACGAACAGCCGAGTGGCGATGGGTCGGAACCGGCGATGAACTTCGCTTCGTCGCCGGCGAGAACGGCAGCATTGACGAACTTGCTGCCGCGTCCGCCGTGGCGGTGCTTCACGACGATGACGCCGGGGGAAGCGACTTCGAGAACGAAGCAGAGGAGCGGGAGACTGCGCGTCATGCCCCAGACGGCGAGCTGGCCGTCAGGACCGGGCCACGCACCGAAGTGGATTCCCGGGCGCTCGGCGGCCGGAGCGACCTTGGCGAGCGAGTGGGATTGGAGCGGCAGCGGATCGGCGAAGCGGAACGGCCGATCGGCCTGTTCGGGCGGAAGGTAGGCGATCGAAAGCGTCGTCGATCGTCCCTCGACCTGGACGAGGCTCGCCCAGAAAACGGCGTTCACGAGGTCTGCCACGTGCTCGCGCGAAGGCGCGTGCGCGATGGTGCGTGCGCGAGCCTCGGCAACAGCCAGATCGCTGCCGGAACCGTGCGGCGGCTCGTTCGGCGACAGTGGCTCCGCCGCCGGTTCCACGTGGTCCGCGACATGGCGCTCGAAGTAGCCGTGGATGCGACCGATGACCGGCGTGTCGACGCGATAGACCTGTCTGCTCATGTGAAGTCGGTGCCCCCGGAGGTTCGGTACGGCATCATCGCCGGAATCGCGTCGCGATGGAACCGCGAAAGACGCTTCGCACACAGAGGCACAGAGACACGGAGGCTCGGAGTGAAGATCTCGAAGCCTCCGTGTCTCTGTGCCTCTGTGTGCGAAGCTCTCTTCTCTCGCACCCCCGGAAATGTCGAATCCCCGCAAGCCACTCGGCCTGCGGGGATTCGTTCGACTCGTTCTCCGAATCGGTTAGTTCGCCGTCACGGCGATGTCATCCAGGGCCACGCCCCAGTACTGCACGCTCGTGTCCGTTGTCAGCCGGAACCGGATCATCACGTTCGCCTGGCCGACATAGGGGGTCAGGCTTATCGTCCGAGCGACCATTCCCGATCCGTTCGTCGTCGTGAAGCCCGTCGACGTCGTCGACACGCTCGACAGACTCGTCCACGTCGATCCTCCGTTCGTCGAAATCTCGACCCGGAAGAAGTCGTAGTTCGTCTCCGTCTGCTGCTTCGCCCGGAACGCCAGCGTCGCCGTCGTCTTGCCCGCCAGCGAGAATGCCGGCGAGATCAGGCTCTGGTCCAGGTTGTTCGGATACGCCGTCGATGCCGCGTTCGAACGGAACCCGTTCGTGCCCGTGTAACGTCCGGCCGTCGAAATGATCCAGTTGTTCCCTGTCACGTTCGTCGTCATCGTCCAACCTGCGGCTCCCGTCTCCGCTCCCTCAGACAGGACCGTCGAGGACGTGCCAGCCTGGTTGACCGTGAACGTCTGTCCCGCGATCGTCATCGTGCCCGTTCGTGACGCACCCGTGTTCGCCGCAACCGAGTAGCCGACCGTGCCGTTCCCTGATCCGCTCGCGCCGCTCGTGATCGTAAGCCACGCCGCGTTCGACGCCGCCGTCCACGCGCAACCCGTCCCGGAGGTCACAGCCACCGTCCCCGTCGTTGCGCCAGCCGCCGGGCTCGCCGTCGAAGGGCTGATCGAGTATGTGCAGCTGCTGCCGCCGGACAGTGACACCGTGTAGGTACCCACGTTCGTAGCGGTGTAGGACGTGCAATGAATGGTAAGCGTGCCACTCGTCGTCGGCGTGTACACGATCTTCGAGTTCGTGCCGCCGTTGCTGTCATCGTCGGAGGCCAAAACCGTAGAACCATTCAGAAGATAGAGGTAAGCGTCGAAAGGAGCATTAAGAGTGATCGTGTAGGCCGTTCCGGCGGTCGCCGAGAACGTGAAGTTGTCGTAGTAGAACGTGCCCGTCGTGCGCACCGTCGATACGCAGTCCGTGGTGGCAAGAGTACCCGTAAGCGACGAGCCCGATGTAATCGGCGTCGTCGACGAGGAGCAGCCCGTCGACCCGGCCGCCTGATTGACCGTGAACGTCTTCGTCGCGATCGTCAGCGTTCCCGTGCGCGCCGCACCCGTGTTCGCCGCGACCGAATATCCAACCGAGCCGTTTCCCGAGCCGCTCGCACCGCTCGTGACCGTCAGCCACGAAGCATTCGAAACCGCCGTCCACGTGCAGCCAGTTCCAGCCGTCACGCTGACCGTTCCCGTCGTTGCCGTCGCCACGGGGCTCGAGCTCGTCGGGCTGATCGTGTACGTGCATCCGCCGCCGCCGATCGTCGGCGCCATTCCGCGCGCCGTGAAGCGCGTGCGGATCGCATCCTGCTCGGCCGTCGTGTAGCCGAGGTTGATCGCCGCCTGGAGGACCGCATTGGCGCCGTCGACGAACGTGTTCGACGAGGACGTCATCAGGAAGTGCGACTGGAGGAACACCTTGTCGGCGCGCTGCACGCCGGTCGCCGTACCGTTGATCCCGATCAGGTCCGAACGGATCTGCCAGAGCGTGGACGACCACATTTCGCCGTCGGCGTGGACTTCGTTCGCCCAGCTCTCGGGGTAGTGCTTCGTGGAAGTGATCGATCGAATTGTCGGCGGAACTGCGGACGAATACGACGACGCGTCCCACTCCATCACAGTCGTTTCATACGCCGTGCCAGCCTGACCGTGGCGCTGCGACGTGATCGAGCAGGCCAGGTAGTCTCCCCACCCTTCTCCCATCGCGCCCGTCACCGAACCACCCCAGACGCCCGGCTTCGAGTTGTCGTGGATGGAATGGCCGTACTCGTGAAGCATCACCTCGCCGTCTTCGGCGTCATCGACACCGCCGGATCCGGTCGTCAGGTCGCCCGTGCCGCTGCCGTTCGGCTGATACCACGAGTTGTCGTCCGTCGTGCCGTTTACGTTGAAGCGAACGGACCGGTTGTTGATGTTCGTGAACCCGAGCGACTGAATGTAGCGCTGGGCGTCGTCGACATAGTAGTAGAGGTTGACGGCGTCGAACTTCGTGCCGGTGGAGACCGTCGTCGAGCGCGAATACGTGTAGTTTCCGCTGCCATCCGGCGTGGCCCGATTCGCCGCAGCCGTCAGCGAGTTCGTGTCGCAGTGGCTGCCGACCAGACCGGTCGACGAGGTCAGACCCTGCAGCGTCACCGTCTGATATGCCGTCGAAGGAATCGTGCTCGTATCCTTCAGCGCCGAGTTGCCTGTTGCCGCCATCGCGTTGCCGTTCTTGTAGACCTGTCCGGTCGCATACATGTTGATGTCGCGCGGGCGCCCGATCACGGTGCCGCTCTGCGCGTCAACGAAGAATTCATAGGTCGGACCGGCGCCGCGAACCGGGCTCTCCGTCGGCTGAATCACGTGGTGGGCAAGGAAGGCAGTTCCCTGAGCGTCGACGTAGACGACGAGCTCCGTGAGCGTCGGCTCAACGCCCGCTGCATTTCGCACGCGCTCCGTGATCAGGGCTCGGGCTTCGTCGAGCGAGAACGTCGGCTCGACCGAAGCGAGGTCGATGTGATCGAAGTAGTCGCCACCGACGACCGCAACTTCACCGTCCGGATCGAAGTTGACCGACAGCTGGGCGCCGAAGACCTTTACACCCTGGTAATCCTGCTGGAACGTCAGGTGCGTGCCGCCCGGCGTCTGCTTCTCGGAGACGAGCGTCAGGTCGGAGAGGTCCTGCCGCACCCTGAAAAGTTCCGGACTCGCCTGCAGAAACGACCGCGCGGCCGCTTCCGTGGCACCACCGAAGTCACCCATCTTTCCGTAGACCGCCATCGGCACGCCACGGTCACTCCAGGTCACCGCCACGTCCGTGCTGCTGGCGACGAGATTCTCGACAGCCGCGAGCGTCAGCTGCGACGGCTCGACTATGCGTCGCTCGGAGCGTCGCTCCGCGCGGCGCTGCTTCTTGTTGGGCGTCGAGGACGCCTGGGCGCCCAGCGTGGAGCCGGCAAGGACCATCAGTCCAAGGGCGAACATCGCGACTGACTTCAGGGTGAACCTCTGCATTTTCGTAGGTCTCCGTTGTGTTTTCGTTCGAGCGTGCGAGCCGTCTCGGGGCGAAGAGAGTGTTTGCCGAGACATCCCTTACAGTGCACGCCGCGTACCACAACGGGCGAGGCGACCTAAGTCATTGATTCAAAAGATAATAGACCGTGACGAATGGCCATGGGCATTTGTCCCCGAAGTGACAAGCGACTTCACGGTGATCGAGCGTGGATCGAATAAGTTGTTCGGTAGAAAGGACTTAGGGGGCGACAAGGAAGTCGACGAGGTGTGAAGTGCCTTGACGGGCGTCCTTCCTCTTTCCGTGAATGGGCTGAAGAGGGGAAGGACCACGGATCAAACGGATCTTGCGGATGTATACGGATCTGCACCTCAGATCCGCCTCGATCCGCAAGATCCGTTTGATCCGTGGCCCTTCTTTGGTCCCGCTAAGAAAGCCCTTCTTCGATTCCGCTACCGACGGCGCATCAGGCGCTCGATCTCGTCCGGTGAAGACGGCAGGGCGCCCGAGAGCTTCACGAGCCCCTTCTCCGTCACCAGGTAGTCGTCTTCGATCCGCACGCCGAGCTGCTCGTCAGCCAGGTAGATCCCCGGCTCGATCGTGAACACGTCACCCGGCTGCAGCGCGACCGAGTAGTCGCCCACGTCGTGCACGTCCATTCCCAGAAAGTGCCCGAGCCCGTGGATGAACGATTCGTCCAGCGTCTTCCCGGACCTGTCGCGCAGTGGGCTGCGCCGCATCGTCTCGCGCGCGACCTCGCCGAGCGCGCGGATCGTCATTCCGGGCTTCCAGGCCGCCGCCGCCGCCGTCTGCGCCTCGAGCACGAGGTCGTAGACTTCTCGCTGCCGCTTCGTGAACCGGCCTGATGCGGGCCAGGTCCTTGTCACGTCAGCCGTGTAACCGTGCAGCTCGGCACCGATGTCGACGACGACGAGATCTCCAGCCTCGATCCGCTTCAGGTTCTGCTCGTAGTGCAGCACTGTCGAGTTCACGCCCGAACCGACGATCGAAGGAAAACCCTCGCCGTTCGCCCCTCCACGCAGAAAGGCGCCGACGATCGTGCCTTCGACCTCGTACTCGAAGCGTCCCGGCCCGATGTCGTGCGCGGCCGCGCGCTGTGCGGCAAGCGTGATGTCGATCGCTCGCTGCAACTTGGCGATCTCGGCCGCGGACTTCGTCCGACGCAGGACCGAGAGTTTCGGAGTAGCGTCGGCGACTTCGGCCACACCCGGCCTGGCCGCCGCTACGGTCGCGCGCAAGCCTCCAGCGAACGCGGCATCGCGCGTGAACGTGGCGTCCGCGCCAGTCGGCACGATCGTCCAGATCTTGATTGGCGAGCCCTCCGTGCCCCGGCGCTCGAGGATCGATCGGAGGTCGCGATCGAACTCCGTCGTCTCGCGAACGCGCTCGAAGCCGTAGGCCGCGGCGGCTTCAGGCCCGGCACCGAGCTTCGGGCCAGTCCATCGTTCCATCACGGGATTTCGCGGCGGCAGGTAGAGCGTCTCGCGCTCGCCCTCCGGCGCCTGTGCGTCGATGAGAAGCAGCGCATCGGGCGCACGCACGCCGGTCAGGTACAGAAACCAGTTGTTCTGCTTCAGACGCGTGCTGTCCGTGGCCTCGGCCTCGGCGGTGCCGCGAATTGCGACGACGCCTCCGGCAAAGGTCTCGCGCGCTTTGGCCCGGCGCGCCTGGTATTCCGAGAGCGCGAAACCGGCGGACTCGCCGTCAGCATCGGCGCGGACGCCGACGGTCGCCGGCCGGGGCTGCTGCGCACTTGCCGGCGGCGCCTGCGCGAGCCCCACAAGGATGGCGAGGACGAGGGCGCAGTTGACGAAAGCGGCGATGCGAGTATCGGTTCGGCTCATTCGGATTGGTCGTCCCGGGACAGAAATGCTATCAACGGATTCCCCGTCTACGAGCCCGGAGCGGAATCGTTTCACTCAGCCCGCCCGACGTCGCCCGCGCCAGGGCCACCAGGTCCCTCCGAACATCGACAGCCACCCGGTATACGCATAGCCCACGAAAAACAACAGGAAGAACGGGATCGTACCGAGTATCCCGAACGCTGCCGCATAGACGATCAAGCCGAGGAAGTAACCCGCAAAAGCCAGCTCCAGCACCGGCAGCAGACCGCGCGATCGCTTGTAGCCCTTCTTTCGCCACGACGCATCGCCCGAAGACTCGATCCGGTACTTCGGCGTGCGAACGAAGCTCGTCCTGATCCCGAGCAGCGCCTCGATCACTGCCTTGGCGTTGCTGAAGCTCATACCGATGCCGATCGCCATCACGAGGGGCAGGTAGCGCATCCGTTTGGGCCAGCCCTTCGGATCCAGGTAGACCTGCCCGGCGGCATAGAACAGCGCGACCGACAGCGTCGAGAACAACAGAATCGGCGCGTCGAAGACGAGCAGCTGAAATAATCCCTGGTTGTACCGGACGATCAGCACCGGCAGATTCAACAGCGCCATCACGATGATGAGCGGCGCCGAGATGTTCCCGGTCAATCGGAAGAACAGCTCGAAGCGCTGGCTGAGCGTCAGCCGCGGATCCCGCCACACACGCGGCATCAGCTTGATCGCCACCTCGATCAGGCCCTTCGCCCAACGGCGCTGCTGCGCCTTGAACGCATTCATCTCCACCGGCAACTCCGATGGCACGTCGTCGTCGAGCAGATAGACGAACCTCCACCCGCACAGCTGGGCCCGGAAGCTCAGGTCGGTGTCCTCCGTGAGCGTGTCGTGCTGCCATCCGCCCGACCACTCGATCGCCTCGCGCCGCCACATCCCCGCGGTCCCGTTGAAATTGAAGAACGCGCCCGAACGGTTTCGTGCCGCCTGCTCGACGACGAAGTGGCCGTCGAGCATGATCGACTGCACCTTCGTTAGCAGCGAATAGTCGCGGTTGATGTGACTCCAACGCATCTGGACCATGCCGACCGTGTCGTCGGTGAAGTGGTCGACCATTCGCCGCAGGCAGTCCGGACGCGGAACGAAGTCGGCGTCGAATACGGCTACGAGCTCGCCCGTCGCGACCTCGAGTCCCTTCTCGAGCGCCCCCGCCTTGAACCCGGTCCGGTCTTCCCGATGCAGGTGGACGATGGACACCCCCGCGGCCCGGTGGCGCGCGACGGCCGACGCCACGACCTCGCGCGTTTCGTCGGTGGAATCGTCGAGCACCTGGATCTCGAGCCGGTCGGCCGGGTAATCGAGCGCCGCGCACGCGTCGATGATCCGTTCGGCGACATACATCTCGTTGAAGAGCGGCAGCTGGACAGTGATCCGCGGCAGACCGGACTCGAGGAATCGCGCAGCCGGCTCGGGCTTCCGGTCCACGTAGCGCCAGAACTGGTAGACGATGCGCAGCCGGTAACCGCCGTAGATCGCGAGGAACACGAGAATTGCGAAGTAGGCCGAGACGATCGCAAGATCGAGACCGTCCATCTGGTACAGGAAACTCAGGTTTCCGCCCGGGTAGCGGCCGATCGACTCGACGAATTTCTCGAGGCCGCCAAGTGGGACCGGATCCAGGACACGTGCATCTGCGATCGCCGAAAGACCAGACAAGCTCATTGCGGGGGCCACTCCTTCTCCCTCACATACCAATCGCCGGAGCAGGTTGACTGCTCCGGCGAAGACGTTGACGCCGGCTCGATCGATCCGGTTGTCCCGGGTCTATCGGCCGAAGGACTCGATCTCAGGCTCGGCCGGACCGACGGCGTCTCCTGAGCGGCTCGTCATCGAGCGTTCCATGTCCTCGCGCGCGAGGTCCGAGGCAGATCGGATGCCGCTCAGTCGCAGCTTGAACTCGTCGATGTTCGACGCGCCGTTCAGGGCCTCGTCGTAGGTGATCAGCTCCTCTGCAAAAAGCAGGTGCAGCGACTGATCGAAAGTCTGCATTCCGTACTGCGACGTGCCAGCGGCGATCGCGTCTCGAATGAGCGACGTCTTTTCGGGATGGATGATGCAGTCGCGGATGTAAGGCGTGTTGATCATCACCTCGACAGCCGGGACGCGGCCATACTTCGCCGACGCGGCCCGAACGAGACGCATCGAGATGACGCCACGCAGAACACTCGCGAGCTGGATGCGCACACCTTTCTGCTGGTGCGGCGGAAAGACCGAGACGATGCGGTTGACCGTTTCAGTCGCATCGAGCGTGTGCAGCGTCGAGAGGACGAGGTGACCGGTCTCGGCCGCTGTCAGCGCGGTCTCGATCGTCTCGTAGTCGCGCATTTCGCCGACGAGAATGACGTCGGGATCCTGACGGAGCGCGCCGCGGAGGGCTTCCGAGAAACTGCGCGTATCGACGTCCACTTCCCGCTGGTTGACGAACGAGCGCTTGTCGCGATGGAGGAATTCGATCGGGTCCTCGATCGTGATGATGTGCCCGGTTCGCGTCCGGTTGATGAAGTCGATCATTGCGGCGAGCGTCGTCGACTTGCCCGACCCGGTCGTGCCGGTGACCAGGATCAGTCCGCGGCGCTCCTCGGCAATCCGTTCACAGACCGAAGGCAGCCGAAGCTCCTCGATCGTCCGGACCGTCGTCGGGATGACGCGCAGGACGACGCCGACGGTGCCGCGCTGCTGGAAGACGTTGCAGCGGAAGCGGCCGAGACCCGAGACACC
Source organism: uncultured Clostridia bacterium (assembly GCA_964591515.1). Classification (GTDB taxonomy): domain Bacteria; phylum Acidobacteriota; class Blastocatellia; order UBA7656; family JADIYM01; genus JADIYM01. The sequence continues at coordinate 311 of CAZQBW010000047.1, read as the reverse complement.
GTAGGCGATGTCGACCTCGGAGATCTCCTTGAACCGCTGCTTCTGGCGGTTGTTCATGATGGAGAAGGCCATGGACAGCGTGTCTTCAGCCGTCAGTCGCGATGCCTCGATGATGGGGAGCAGTTCGCCGTTGACTCGCATGAAGGGAAAGCTTCCTGCCTTGATGTGCAGGTCTGAGGCTCCCTTGCTACAAGCGATTGCGAGAAGCTCGTCGATCTTCGATCCCATGCGGTTCTGGTCCTCGTCCGAAGTTGGGGGTCGGAGGGAAACGTCGCGACCACCGCGTCGAGAGCAACGCTTGCTGCCCCAAC
>CAZQBW010000046.1:0-27723 GCA_964591515.1 uncultured Clostridia bacterium | reverse complement strand
CGTTGGGCACGACTGGATCGGCGAACGACACCTCGCCCGTCTCGAGATTGAAGTGCGCAGACTCATTCAGAACGTCGGTCGGCGTCAGACGCGCGAAGATCTGCGTACGGTGAGTCGGCGAAATCTCGACCCCGAAGCGCGGAACTACCGCGGATGCGTTCGAGGCACCTGCGAATTTCGAAACGCTCAGGCCATAAACGATGACGATCGGATCGGCGACCTGCCATCGGTCCACTGCCTGCAGCGTGTACTGATCGAGTCGGGAAGTCGTTTCGCGTTCGCCACCAGCGAGGCCCAGCCGTCCATATGCCGCAGTGACGTCGATTTCATGCGACTCGCCAAGAGCCTTTTGAATGCGGGTTTCGACACGTCGTGGTGCGTATGGTCCAACGCCGACCTGTCCGGCTATGGTGAGGTCCGCGCCAGAGACCTCACGGGCAACCGCGAAATTCGTCGCCAGGTAACCGGCGTCGAGCCCGTCGCGTCCCGAGACGGCCACAGTCTGGACGACACCGTGCGCGGCATTGTCCCGATCTGTCAGCGCAAGCGCCTCGACGTCCTGCCGGTCGATCTCGTCCTGGGCGACGCTGTCCAGTTCATCCAGGTGAAACACATGACCCCGCGAGGTCCTGATGACATTCCGGTACGGGTCCGATCGCTCCGCCCGCCGCCGATCGGCAAGCGTGTTCGCCTTTCGGAGTGAGATCGAGTCGACGATGGTTTCCTGGTTGGCCGCAACCCGAGCCCTCGCCGAGAAGGACGCAAAGCCCGCAGCGACCGCGCGAAGGACGTAACGACCCGGCGCTACCTGCGTCGCAAACGCACCTGCGGCGTCAGTCGATGTACTTCGAACCGGACGCGTCGACTTGGTATTGGAATCGAACACAGCAACGGAGGCGCCAACGAGCGGCGACCCGAACTGGTCGCGAACGACGCCACGGAGCACTCCGAGACTCGATGCCTGAACCGGGACGATGGCCACGCACGCGACTATCAGCACCACACCGAATGTCGCGAAAGTCGCTCCACGCTTCATCTTCACGTCCTCAAACGGGGGAAACAGAGGAAGACCGAACTTGGATCTTAGCACGGGCGACCAGTCTGTCAACGGACCGAACGGCCGCGCTGAGGTGGACAACGCAGACGTCTGGCCAGTCTTGCGTCTTGGATGCCGGCGGCCCGATGCCCGCGTTGCCCCGACTTTCCGGCTTCAGATGCGTTCGTAGAATGCGAGCGTCGAATTACCGTGACGAACGTCGCGGTAGTGACGCAACGAGCCGGCTTCGGCGGGCAGCCGGTCCCGGCTCCAACGCTCGACGACCACGACACCGTCTTCCGCCACAAGCTCGCTCAGACCGAGCAGTTGCAGGATCGTCTTGTAGAGGTCCGCATCGTACGGCGGATCCACGTAGACGACGTCGAACTGCTCGCCCTTGGCGATGAGCGCCTTGAGAGCCGCCACTGCGTCCTTCGGAATGATCCTGGCCTGTTTAGCGACACCGCAGTTCTCGATGTTGGCTTCGAGATGCTCGAGAGCCCGGCGCGAGTGTTCGACGAAGACGGCCTTCTCGGCCCCCCGCGAAAGGGCCTCGATCCCGACGGCGCCGGACCCGGCACACACATCGAGGAAGGCTGCTCCCTCGATCTGCGACGCCAGAATATTGAAGAGCGCCTCGCGGACCCTGTCTGATGTCGGTCGCGTGGCCATGCCGTCAGGGGCTCGAAGACGACGGCCGCGCAACTGTCCGGAAATGATTCGCACGGTCGGAGTCTACGGGCCGAGCCGGGTTCGCGCCAGCGGTCGCTCCTGAAGGGCGTCGGTTCAGTGACCCAGCGCCTTTGCGAGACCTCCGCTTCTCTGCGAGAAACCCGATTTGCGAACCGGTTTCTGGCAGAGTCTCAAAGTTCTCGCAGAGGCGCGGAAGAACTCGGCGACTACTCCACGGTAAACGGCGTCACGGCCTGCGCGATCGGCTGCTTCGATCCGACCGGAACGATGTACAGGACCGCCCGGTAGTTCCCCGGTTTGAACCCGTCGAGTGGAATGTCGGGCGCAGCGCTTGCAAACCCCGATGCGTTCGTCGGACCCAGCGGTGACGGTTGAGTCCCGATTGCGACCTCCTCGCCGCTCATGAAGTGAAGGATCATCTCGTACGGAGTGTTCGGGGCTCCCCTGAACTGGAAGTAGACGATCATCCGATCGCCCCTGGCCTTGACGAACCGGCCGGTGGCATTCGGCACGATGCGCAGGGCGCCGTTCATGACGAGCGGATCGGTCGAGACCAGCAGCCGTTCCGATTCCGGCACCGTGACCGCAGCTGCACCGAGCACGAGACTGCTCAGCGACGGATTACCGCTGACCGGAAGGGCCGGCAGCGTGATCTTCCGCTCGAGGACGGTTCCACGATTCGAGTTCGGGTCGTAAACGCCAAGCTGGAGCGTATAGGAGCCGGGCGGCAGCACGAGCGACTGCGGGAAAGGCGGAACCGGAGACGCCATTGCCTTGAAGTCCTGCAGTCGGTCGTTGGCGGCACGAAAGACCGTGGCGCGGCTCAATTTGGCGACCACGTTCCGATTCGAATCGCGGACGAGCACCACCGCGTTGACCTCGAAGTCCGTGGCATTCGGATTCGCACCCTTCAGGTTCGGGTTCTTCGACTTCACATCGCGCGGTATCGGCCCGAGCGCGGCCCCGTCGACACTCAGCGCGACCGGAACGCGCCAGCCCGCCTCCGAAGCGAAGCGCTCGGTCTTCAACGAGACCTTCAGGTCCGACAATCGCGTCTCCGGCGTCGACTTCGCGAGCATGGCGAGCACTGGCTGCTCGAACGGAAGCAGCAGCGTAGAGTTGGCGCCGGGAACCGCGTAGTAGCCCTTGCGCGACCGGACTTCGACGTCCCTGCGGAGAACCTTCACGGCAATCGAACGGAACGATCCGTCCAATGTGACGTTCGTTGGCTCGTAGCTCATCGCGTAGTACGTCCGCAGGTCGTTCGCGATTGCGCTGAACCCCTTCCCGAGGTCGTTGGTGTTTCGCACGAGAACGCCGCCGGTGTCCTTCGCAATCCGGGCAAGGCCCTCGTCGTTGTCAATACGGTTCGAGTCGAGAATGCGGTCCATTCCACTCCGGCCTTCGGTCACGGTCATCCGGCTGTCGGACTCGAGAATCGGCCGGACATTGCGCAACTGCTCGTTGCTCGTCCGCGACACACGCGCATCGAGTCCGCGCGCGCTGACGGTATTGATGGTCAGGTTAGAGCGGTTCGCCGCACTGACCATCGCATCGAATGCGGAATCGACCTCGGTGTTCATCACGACCCCTGACGAGTAGAGCACCATGGATTTTCGGCCTGGAACCTCACTGTACGCCTGTGCGATCGCCACGACGCTGTTGATGATCGAGATGGCCTGAATCTGATCGCGCAGGGCCGAGAAGTAGGTCTCGATGCCGGCCGCATTCGAGCTGAGGAGAGTCTCGAGGTTGGCCGCGGCCTGCGCATCACCTGCTTCTCCGGACAGCAGGCTGCCGGCCGATGAAACCGCGAGCATATCCTTCAATCTCCCGAGGTCGGCGCGGGCGCCGTTCGTGGCCGACTCTTGCAGGAGGATCGATGAGCCCGCCGTGGCGATCCTCATCGCGCTGACGAGCTTCTCCTTGTTGTTCGTGAAGTTCTGGATCATCACGGGCTGGGTAGTCGTAACGAAAACGGCGACGAGGTCGTTTAGCGCGAGTTTCTCGTTGATGAACTTTTCGGTCGACGCGAGAACCTGCTTCAACTCCGCCTGCTCGACCGATGTCCGGTCCACCATGATGATGATGAGGTTCACTTTCGCCGCGAGCGACGACCGGATGGCCTCGGGAGCTTCCGAAGAGGTCGTTGCGTCCGATGGCTTGCCGTCGACCTCCTGGGGGCCCTTTCGCACCAGACCGAAAGAGGTCACGGACTGTTTCGTGCCGTTCTCGTAGATCTCGATCTCGTCGCGTCGAAGATCCGTGACGGGCTGGCCTTTCTTGTCCGTCACGATGACATCAAGCAGCACCTCGCCCGCGCTCAACTGAACGTCGGTCTTGCCGTCCTGGGCGGCGCCTGCCGGTACACTCGCGAGCAGGACAACCGCCACGAGCACGAACATTCCGAAGCGTCGGATTTGCATCACGTCTCTCCCCGCCGGCCGCTTTGCCAGCGCTACTTCGTAAGCTTCGTCGAGTAGAGAATCCCGTACAGCGCGTCGACGTGCGTCGGGAATCCCTTGCCGGACGAATGCACCATCAGGTTGATGAGCTGTGTCTGACCGTTGAACTTCCGATATGCCTGCCACTGGATACGTTGCACGTCAGTCGGGTCGTCCGGGGACTTCTCGCGGAACTGAACGCCGCGCACGCCATCCAGGACGAGCCAGCGAACCTCGGTGTACTTTCCGAGCTTCTGCTGGTCGAGCGCCGCCTGATGCATTGCGTTGATACTGGTGTCGGCCGGAAACGAGTCCGGCAACGTCGAGATCGAAACAGTCAGCCAGCCGGCATCCCACGTGCCGGGCGATTTCGACGAATACAGTTCAGGTGTCGATGACTGCTTGCTCCATCCCTTCGGCAGGGTCCAGGACATGCCCTGGCCGTCCCAGGTGGTCTCAGTACCGCCTGCAATTGCGGCCTGTTGCTCGGGTGTCGGGGATGGAGTCTCACCGGCGGCGGCTGCCGCCGAACCCGATCCGGACGTGCTGGTCACGGGTGCGGATCCGGACATCGGAGAGTTGTTGACCGCCGGCGGACCGCCTCTGTAGGCGTAGTAGCCGAAGCCGAACAGGACTACGAGCAATACCGCAGCGACGACGAAGAAGCCGCCGACAACGGCCGCGATGATGCAGCCCGTGGATTTCTTTGCAGAGGATTCCATTCGGAGAGGTTGTCCTTGGTTTTCGGGGTTTGCCGGCGCGACGAGCGCCGGTGAAGCGATTCTCACGCCGATTCTTCGGTCTGTCCACTCTCGAGCGCTTTGGCCCACTCCACGATCGCGTCGACGAGACCCGCCGTAGTGAAGGTCGTCGCCTCAACAACGACCGAGAAGCCGGATTCTCTCGCGGTCGCCGCGGTGATCGGTCCGATGCAGGCCGCCCGCAAGGGGGAAACGCCGATTCCGGCAGCAAGGGACTTGAAGTTCGTCACCGTGGAAGAACTTGTGAATGTCACGAGAATGCGATCCGGACCCTCGAGAAGCCGACGAACCGTGGCCGCCGCGCCTTCAGGAACGACGGTGCGGTACGCCTCGACGACTTCGACGACGGCTCCGGCCTCTCGAAGCGCATCCGGGAGCACGTCGCGCGCGACGGCCGCCCGCGCGAGCAGCACGCGAGCACCGGCGAGCGTCCCGGCGGTCTCGAGCGCCGAGAAGAGCGACTCAGCGACGTATTCATCCGGCACGACGTCGACGCGCAGTCCACGTGCACGGAGCGCCTCGGCCGTCGCCGGACCGATCGCGGCCAGTCTCGCGGCCCCAAAGGATCGGACATCCCTTCCGGAGGCGAGTAGCCGATCGATGGTGCGCTCGACACCGTTGGCGCTGGTGAAGACGATCCAGTCGAAGCCGTCCGCACGTTTGAGGGCGTCGTCGAGGCGGGTCGAGTCGGCCGCACCGGTGATCTCGATCGTCGGACACGGGACGACGGACGCCCCAAGCGCCTGCAGCGATTGCGAAAGCCCGGATGCGTGGCGGGTGTCGCGAGTGACGGCAATCGTGATGCCCAGCAGCGGGAAGTCGCGCCTGGTGGGCCGCAACGCCAGCGCCGCGAGACCGAACGCGGCGAGAGGAACAAGGGGATTGGGTTTCGGGTCCGCCACGGCGCAGACGATACTCGACGCACCGGCGAGTCGCCACCGTCTGGCCTGGCCAACGGCCCGGCGCGTGGGCGGCGTGGCGGACTCCCCCGCATATTCGAGTTCGCGACAACACTCGCTGCGTCTCGACGATTCCGTTGTACAATGCGCCAGCCTCACCAAACACCCTCAGCGACCCGGGCGACGACTGAACAATGGCGAACGACGATCGATCGAGCGAAACGTCGGGCGAGTCTCCTGCCAAACCTCCGCCAAAGCGGGCGAAAGGCGGCGTCGACGTTGTCGATGCCGCGGACGACAAACTCGTTATGCGGCTTCGCGAACGATTCGGCGACGGTGTCGAATCCGCCGTGACGATGGTCGGGCAGAGGATCGTCACCTTGTCCAGGTCGATCATTTCGGATGCCCTCGCCTACCTGAAGCGAGACGACGAGTGCCGGTTCGACCTGCTCCTCGATGTCACGGCGGTTCACCGTCCGACGGAGGATCCGCCGTTCGAGGTCGTCTATCAGCTCTGTTCGACGTCGACGCTCGAGCGCGTGCGTGTCAAGATCGGTCTGGCTGACGGCGCCGCCGCGCCAACCGTGTCCGGCATCTGGGGCACCGCGGACTGGCTCGAGCGCGAGTGCTTCGACATGTTCGGAATCGTGTTCGAAGGCCACCCCGATCTGCGACGGATTCTCCTGCCCGACGGTTGGGAAGGTCATCCGCTGCGGAAGGACTACCCGGTCGAGTTTCGCGAGAACCGCTGGATCGCCGAGAATCTGAACATCCACGCGCTGCCCGACGACGCGGATTTTTCGGGAAAGGTCGAGATCTGAACTGATGTCCTCCGACGCGCCCAACGCATCCGCTCACGTTTTCGAGCACACCGAGATGCTCCTCAACATGGGGCCGCAGCATCCGTCGACTCACGGAGTGCTTCGGGTCCTGTTGAAACTCGATGGAGAGACTGTCGTCGACCTCGACTGCGACATCGGATACCTGCACCGCGGAGTCGAGAAGATATGCGAGCACGACACGTATCCGATGATCACGCCCTATTTCGACCGGCTCGACTACGTGGCAGCGGTCAACGGCGATCTCGTTTACGTCGAGGCCGTCGAGCGACTGATGAGCGTCGAGGTTCCGCGCCGGGCCCAGTACCTGCGCGTAATCCTCGCCGAACTGCAGCGGATAGCATCGCACCTGCTCTGGCTTGCTACGCACGCACTCGACATCGGCGCTGCGACCATCTTCCTGTACACGTTCCGCGAACGCGAAGAGATCCTCAAGATCATCGAGAACTTCGTCGGAGCCCGCCTCACGGCGCACGCGTTCCGCATCGGCGGATTCGAGTGGGATGCGAACCCCGAGTTCGAGCGTGACGTCCGGGCGTTTCTCGACCTTCTTCCGGGACGAATCGACGAGTACGAGACGATCCTGTCGGAGAACCGGATCTGGCTCGCCCGCACGGTCGGAATCGGTGTGCTTTCGGCGGAGAATGCCGTCGACATCGGGTTGACGGGACCGGTGCTGCGGGGAAGCGGTGTGAAGTACGACGTGCGGCGAGCCGCGCCCTACTCCGCCTATCCGGAGTTCGACTTCGAAATCCCGATCGGCGAGACTGGCGACACCTATGACCGGTATCTGGTGCGAATGCAGGAGATGCGGCAGTCGATCCGCATCGTGCAGCAGGCGATCGATGGTCTGCCCGAGGGCGAGATCATGGCGGCACGCGTGCCCCGCGTCATCAAACCGCCCGCCGGAGAGGTCTTCCACACCAACGAGAGCCCGAAGGGCGAGATCGGGGTGTACCTCGTGAGCGACGGAACGAACACTCCATATCGGCTGCGGGTGCGTCCGCCGTGCTTCGTGAATCTTCAGGCGCTCAAGCAGCTGGCTGTCGGGCATCTCGTGGCCGACGTGGTCGCATTGATCGGCACTATCGACATCGTGTTGGGAGAGGTGGATCGGTGAGAGGAGAACCGGAGTACCTGGCGCAAAGACGCAAGGGCGCAAAGGTCAGAAGTATCGGCCGTCGCGGATTCGCCTCTCTTGCCAGCCTGCTCTTCCTTTGCAGCTTTGCGCCCTTGCGTGAAGTCTTCGCCCAGGCACAGACACCGGCGCCCCCTCCGCCGCCACCTCCCGTGTTGCCGACCTGGTCACCGGTCGAACTGATCGAGTCGCTCGGCGTTCCCCACGGTCTCGCCGAGTACGTCGTCTGGCCGGCGATCCAGTTTGCGATCATCCTGGTAATCGTCCTCACCGCAGTCGCCTATCTCGTGTACCTCGAGCGCAAGGTCGCCGCCTTCATTCAGGCGCGCCTGGGCCCGATGCGGGTCGGCCCGATCGGCCTGCTTCAGCCTCTTGCCGACGGCCTGAAGCTGCTTGCAAAGGAAGATCTGGTCCCGGCGGGCGCTGACCGCCTAGTGTTTCTCGTCGCGCCGGTGATCGCAATCACGGCCGCGCTCGGACTGCTCGTCCTCGTTCCGTTCGGTGCCGGATGGGGAACGGTTACGGACATCAACATCGGACTGCTGTTCCTGCTGGCCGTGGCGTCGGTAGGCGTCTTCGGAATCGTCCTGGCCGGATGGGCGTCGAACTCGAAGTACGCGTTGATGGGTGCAATGCGTTCGTCCGCTCAGCTCGTTTCCTACGAAGTTGCGGTCGGAATGGCGCTCGTCGGACCGCTTCTGTTCGCCCGATCGTTGTCGATGCAGGAAATCGTGGAAGCCCAGCGCTTCACCGGACTCTGGTTCATCGTCCTTCAGCCGCTGGCATTCGCGATCTACTTCATCGGCTCGCTCGCCGAGACGAATCGAGCACCATTCGACCTGCCAGAAGCCGAATCCGAGCTGGTTGCCGGATTCCACGTCGAGTATTCCGGGTTCCGCTGGGCCATCTTCTTCATGGCTGAGTACACGAACATCATCATCACGTCCGCGATCGCGGTGACGGTCTTCCTCGGCGGATGGTCGTTTCCCGGTCTCGAGGCCGTCGTGACGCTGATCGCGGGTACGGACCCGTCGACGCCGTTTTATTCCGTGACGTTTACCCTGGCCTCGTTCGGTGTGTTCGCCTTCAAGGTGGCTGTGCTCATCTACGTCGTGATGTGGATTCGCTGGACGCTGCCGCGCTACCGTTACGACCAGCTCATGGACCTCGGCTGGAAGTGGCTGATCCCTGTGGCGCTTGCGAACATTCTAATCACGGCGCTGGCATTCCTGCTTGCAATGCGCCCGGACCAGGGCGGCGTGTTCGGACTGCTCGAGGTCACGAAGAACGGCCTGTGGATCGGGTGGACGGGCACTGCGTTCTTTGTCGCGGTCAGCGCCGCGACGTTCGCAGTTGCCGCGTGGCTGCTGGCGAAACTCAACCGGACGGCCTGGACGACAGATATCGACGCGCTGCGTCGCGCCGAAGCGCTGCGTCGCACGAAGCGACTCGCCATTGCCGACGAAAGGGGAGCCCGATGAGCGAGCGACGATCTGTTGGAGCCATTCTTCGCAGGCTCTTTCTCGTGGACCTGTTCAAGGGGCTTGCGGTCACGCTTCGGTACAGCGCCAGAGCCCTGGTCGAGCCCCGCGACGGTGCGAACCCGCTCCAGTCCATCTACACCGAGCAATACCCGAAGGAGCGACCCGACATCCCCGAGCGATGGCGGGGCGCTCCGAAGCTGAACAACGATCCACGGACGGGCGAGTCGCTCTGCACAGCCTGCAACATCTGCGCGCTGGTATGTCCGGTTGACGTCATACAGGTCAACCACGGCAGTCGCGAGTATCGGGACGGCGAGAAAGTAAAGAAGAAGAAGGTCCTCACCACGTTCGTGTTCGACACGTCGCGCTGCATGTTCTGCGGATTGTGTCAGGACAACTGTCCGACTCTCTGTCTCGAGCTCACCCAGGAATTCGAGCTCGCCGTCGAGTCCCGCGCCGGACTCGTCTGGGATCGAGAGATGCTCGAGAAGGGCATCAACGTCGTCACTTACAAGAAATGAACGGAGGCCGTCCTTCGGACCGCCGTCACTCTCGAAATGAACCCTGAACTTCAATCCAACGCCTGGCTTCTGTACGCCGTTGTCGCATTTGGACTCTGGGCGGTCGTGACGGGATCGGCAGTCATCACGGCGAGTCGGCCGGTACACGCGGCGATGGCGCTCGTTTCGGCGCTGATGGCAATCGCGGGACTCTTCGCCATTGTTGGTGCCGAGTTCCTGGCGGGCGCGCAGGTGCTCGTGTACGTCGGCGGCGTGATGGTGCTTTTCGTGTTCGTGATCATGGTCGTCGGCGGCGGACGCAATACGGACGACGTCAAACCGGCATCGGCGCCGAGGATGTTGGCGGCGACCGTCATCGTGTTCGTGATCGGTGGGGCGATAGTGCTGGGAGCCAGGATGGCGCAGCCTGCTTTCGAGCTGCGGCCAGGGCCGAAGGCGGCTGTAGTGACTGGAAGGGAACGCGCGGGACTTTCCCGGAATACCGAGGACGTCGGGACGGACCTCTATTCGAGGGCGGCGCTGCCGTTTGAAGTGGCGTCGCTGGTGCTGCTCGTGGCGATAGTGGGCGCGGTCGTGCTGGCGAAGGGCAGGAAGGTGGAGCAGGAGGACTGAATGGCTGGTTTTCTCTGCGACGCTGCGAGGACTCTGCGTCTCTGCGGGAAATCCTTCTGGCGCAAGACTGGTTTCTCGCAGAGACGCAGAGGATTCGCAGAGTCGCAGAAGTGGACGGAAGGCTAGATCCCGGGTTTTTCAGATGCTCACGACAATCCTGACAATCAGTGGCCTGATGTTCGCGCTCGGAGTCGCGGGCGTGCTCACTCGTCGCAACATCATCGTCATCTTCATGGCGATCGAGTTGATCCTCAATGCCGCGAACCTGAACTTTGTCGCGTTTTCGCGCCACTGGGTTGCGGCGGGTGGCATTGCTCCGCACACCGGCGAGGTCTTTGCCGTCTTCGTCATGGTCGTCGCTGCGGCCGAGGCGGCCGTCGGCCTCGGCATCGTGATTGCGCTGTATCGCAACCAGGGTACGACCTCGGTGGACGATATCCGACTTCTCAAGTGGTGACATGATTCGACTCGCCTGGCTGATTCCACTGCTTCCGCTTGCCGGCTCCGCGCTTCTGGGCGCTGTAGGACGCCGTCTCGGCGAACGGGCCGTGGGTGCGATCGCGATAGGTGCGGTGGCACTTTCGTTCCTGTTGTCGGCCAGCGTGGTCTACGACTACGTCAGTCATCACAGGAGCGGCCACGAAGAAGGCTCCGCAGCCGTTTCCGTCGGCGATTCGTTTCCCGCCTCGTTCGACTGGATTCCCGGCGGCGCCGCAAGGACGTCGGGTCCGGGCGATGCGAACGCGCCGGTGGCCGGTGGTCTCTCGATCCGCTGGAGCTACGCCGTCGACTCGCTGACGTGCGTGATGCTGCTTGTCGTGACCGGCGTCGGCCTTCTCATTCACATCTTCGCAACCGGGTACATGAAGGGTGACGGCGGTTACGCGAGGTTCTTCTCGTACCTGAATCTCTTCATGTTCTCGATGCTCGTTCTCGTGCTGGCCGCAAACTTCCCGGTGTTGTTCGTCGGATGGGAAGGGGTGGGCCTGTGCAGCTACCTGCTCATCGGATTCTGGTACGAACGGGATGCCGCGTCCGACGCGGCGAAGAAGGCGTTCGTCGCGAACAGGATCGGCGACGCCGGATTCCTTTTGGGTATCTTCGGAGCCTTCGCGGTCTTCGGATCGCTGGACTTTACTGGCATCGCGAAGGCGCTCGGCGACGGCTCGATCGCCCCCGACGCCCTGGGCCAGTGGGGCGTCCTGACGCTCATCGCGCTCGGGCTTTTCGTCGGCGTCGCCGGAAAGAGCGCACAGATTCCGCTGTTCGTTTGGCTTCCGGATGCGATGCAGGGTCCGACTCCCGTGTCGGCGCTGATTCACGCGGCCACGATGGTCACGGCAGGGATCTACCTCATGGCACGCGTAAGCGCCGTGTTCATGGCGGCTCCGTCGGCCATGGTCGTCGTTGCATGCGTGGGCGCCGCGACGGCGCTCGTCGCTGGCCTGTCGGCAATGGCGCAGGACGACATAAAGAAGGTTCTCGCGTACTCGACCGTGTCGCAACTGGGTCTGATGGCTCTGGCTTGCGGCGCCGGAGCATTCGGCTCGGCCATCTTCCACGTGATGACGCACGCGTTCTTCAAGGCACTGCTCTTTCTTGGTGCCGGCGCGATCATCATCGCGCTTCACCACGAGCAGAGCCTTCGCAAGATGGGTGGCCTTGCGCGTCGCATGCCGGTCGTGTGCGCGACGATGTGCATCGGCGCGCTGGCGATAGCGGGCGTGCCGCCGATGTCGGGGTTTTTCTCGAAGGACGCAATGCTTGCCGGAGTGCTCGAGTCGACGGTGCTTCCCCTCGAGCTGCGAACCGCGCTGTTCTTCGTCGGGCTCGTGGTGGCGGGATTGACGGCGTTCTACACGACACGGTTGATTGGGATGGCGTTCTTCGTGAAGGGAGACGGGGAAGGCTTCGCATACAGAGACACAGAGGCACAGAGATCAGAGAATCATCAGAAGAGCCACGACGGACCGTTAGTGGTTTCGAAGGCGATGACGGTGCCGCTGGTCGTCCTGGCGGTGCTGTCGGTAGTCGGAGGTTTCTTCGACATCGGCCACTGGCTCGGAATCGGGGCACCGGCGGCGCATTCCGGATGGCTGGTGCCGGTGCTGGCATCGACGACCGCAGTCTCGGGCATTGCACTTGGATGGTGGTTGACGGTCTCGCGTCCAGGGTCCGGACGGAGGATCGCCGAGCGCCTGGGCCCGTTCCGAGTTGCAGCGTCGAACGCGTTCGGCTTCGATGCGTTCTCACGCATCATTCCGATTGGTGCGACCCTCAGTCTTGCGCGCGCCGCGATGCTTGCCGATGCGGAAGTCGTTGACCGGGCCGTGAACTCGACCGCTTCGGGCACGGTGAACGGCGCCCTTGGTTCGAACTGGACCGATGGACACATCGTCGACGGAGTAGTACGCGGCACTGGTGATGCCGCCTTCTCGGGCTCGCTCGTCTTTCGCGCAGTGCAGACCGGCAGGTTTGCCGCGGCAGCTCTCGTACTCGCGCTTGCGGTTGCTCTAGTCGTTCTCGCTTTCGGGTGGAACGCACTCGCTGCCGTTTTCGGACACTTGTTTGGAGGTGGTCAATGACGGAGCGCGCGCTCGCTGACATCCACTGGCTATCGATCGTGGTGTGGCTACCGATCGCCGCCGCGCTCGCCGTGATGCTGATTCCCGCGGCGCAGACCCGAGCGATCAAGCTGGTCGCCAACGCTGCGATGATCGTGTCGCTGGTCACGACGATTCCGATCGCGATCGCCTACGATCGGTCGCTCGGTGGAATCCAGTTCATCGAAGACGCGACGTGGATTCCGGCAATCGGTGCCCGGTACGCGCTTGGCGTGGACGGCATCTCGATAGCACTGATCGTGCTGACGGCGCTGCTCGGCGCCGTGGCGTGCTGCAGCGCATACAACGCCGTCACGAAACGCGAGAAGGAGTTCTACGTCTTCCTGCTCCTCATGCAGGCGACAACGATCGGCGTTTTCGCGACGATGGACCTCTTCCTCTTCTACGTCTTCTGGGAAATCTCGCTGGTCCCGATGTACTTCCTCATCGCTCTCTGGGGCGGCGAGCGACGGCTGTATGCGGCCATCAAGTTCTTCCTCTTCACGCTCGTCGGATCGGTGATCATGTTGCTGGCGATCCTGAAGCTCTACGCGATCACGATCGACCCGGCCACGATCGCGAGCCTCTCGTCGGTACAGGCAGCCGCAAAGACGCTCTGCGGATCGAACGCCGCGATGCAGACGCTAGTCGACGGCGCCATCTCGTCGATGCGTTCAGGCGACGGCACGTTCAGCCTGCCTGCCCTGCACGCTATTGGCGGAGCGCGGCTCGTCACCGGAGCGGCGCTCATTCCGTTGACGGTGCAGATCTGGCTGTTCGCGGGCTTCTTCGCAGGCTTCGCGTTCAAGGTCCCGATGTTTCCGTTCCACACCTGGCTGCCCGACGCCCACGTCGAAGCCCCGACGGCCGGTTCCGTCATCCTTGCGGGCGTGCTGCTGAAACTCGGCGGTTACGGATTTGCGCGCATCAGCCTGCCGGTCCTTCCTGACGCCAGCAGTGACCCTGACGTCCTGAAGGTCGTCGTTACGCTGGCCATCGTCGGCATCATCTACGGCGCCCTCTGCTCGATGTACCACGTCGCCACGCTTGGCGACATGAAGAAGCTCGTCGCCTACTCGTCCGTGTCTCACATGGGCATGGTCGTGCTCGGCCTGTTCGCTCTCAATCCGAACGGCATTTCCGGCGCGACGCTGCAGATGATCAACCACGGCATCTCGACCAGCGGACTGTTCCTCATCGTCGGCATTCTCTATGAGCGACGACACACGCGGATCATCTCGGAGTACGGCGGACTGTCGGCCGTGACGCCGGGACTCGCGGTGGTGTTCCTCGTAATCGCGCTTTCCTCGATCGGCCTGCCGCTGCTCAACGGCTTCATCGGTGAATTCCTGATTCTCAGGGGCGCGTTCGAGGCAAGTCCGTGGTGGGCCGCCGCCGGCGTGCTCGGCATCGTGCTCGGCGCGGCATACACCCTGTGGCTGTACCAGCGGCTGATGTTCGGGACGGTGGATCGAGACGCGAACCGTGCGTTGCCTGATCTGTCGCGGCGAGAGTGGGGCTACATGCTTCCGCTCGTCGTTCTCGCGTTCTGGATAGGTATCTACCCGAAGCCCGTCCTCGACCTGTTCGAGCGTCCGGCCCAGATGCTTGCGTATCAGGTCTGGCACCGTCCGGGAGTGGAAGACCGATACGCGCCTACGCCTGAGGCGCAGGAGAAGCTCGCGCGTGAGCGCGCCGCCCGGTCTGCTGCCGAAGCGACGCCGGCCGTCGATCCGGCGCAGTTCGGGCCGGAGCCGTCCGGCCCTGCGGCGCCGACATCCGAGCTGCGAGCACTGCCAACGACCCCTGGAGCGGTTGCCACACCCGAGCAGAAGCCGCTGCCGGCACCGCCCGCGGGAGGAAATCGCCCGTGATCGATGCCATCCCAGGCGTCATGCATTTGACTGCGGCAGCGGTGCCGTCGGCAGCGAACCTGCTTGCCGAGGTGCGAGACCTCGCGATGCCGGAGCTCATTCTCTCGGTGTTCGCTTGCCTCGCGTTGCTCGTCGCTGCCGGCATAGGCCCCAGGCACCAGCGCGTGGCCGGATGGTCGTCGCTCGTCGGAATCGTGATGGCGATCGTGTCGGTCGTGTCGATCTGGATGGTGCAGGGTGCGGCGCTGCCTCGAATCGGACTCGCAGGTATGTACGTCGTCGACGAGCTGTCGCTCGTCTTCAAGTGCATCGCCCTCGTCGCGTCGGGCATGACGATCGCGCTGTCGATGCGGTTTCTCGACGAGGAACACAACGAGCGCGGCGAGTACTACGCGCTGGTTCTATTCGCGACGGTCGGAATGATGCTCGTGCCGAGCGGCGCCGACCTGCTGTCGCTCTTCATCTCGCTCGAGCTCATGTCGCTCTCGGTCTACGTGCTCGTCGGCTACCTGCGCGGCGACAGGCGGTCCAATGAAGCGGCGATCAAGTACTTCATGCTAGGAGCATTCTCATCGGGAGTGCTGCTCTACGGAATGTCGCTCGTTTACGGCGTCGCGGGATCGACCCGACTCGTCGATCTTTCGGTCGCGCTGCCCGAGGCGCTTTCGGGTGACGGGGACGCGACGATGCTCGTCGCAGTCGGTGTGGCGCTTCTCGTCGCGGGGGTCGCGTTCAAGATCGCGGCAGCGCCCTTCCATGTGTGGGCGCCGGATGCCTACGAAGGTGCGCCGACACCTGTTGCGGCGTTCATGTCGGTCGGAGTGAAAGCGGCGAGCTTTGCGCTGCTCGTCCGGATATTCATCGACGGACTGGGTACCGTTCGCGTCTCGGTCGATGGCGGCTGGCCCGGGTGGGAAGTCGCTCTCGGCGTGCTCGCGGCCGTGGCGATGACGTGGGGAAACCTCGCGGCGCTCACGCAGAAGAACGCGAAGCGGCTGCTCGCATACTCCGCAGTCGCGCATTCGGGCTATGCGCTGCTCGGCATCGTCGCCGGCAACCGCCTGGGCTACACCGGCTTGATCCTCTATCTCGTCGTGTACGTGGCGATGAATCTTGGAGCTTTTGGCGTGCTCATCGCGCTGCGGCGAGGCGCGATCGAAGGCGACGACATCGTCGACTTCCGCGGCCTGGCCACTCGCGCGCCCGGGATGGCCGCACTGATGACGGTCTTCATGCTCGGACTCGGAGGCATCCCGCCGACGGCCGGGTTCGTCGGCAAGTTCTATCTGTTCGCGGCGCTCGTCGAAGGCGGCGATCGCTGGATGATCGGATTGGCAGCGCTGGCGCTCGTCAATACGGCGATCTCCGCTTACTACTACCTTCTCTTCGTGAAGGAGATGTACTCGGAAGCCGGTGACGAAACGGCGCCGGCGCTTGCGACTTCTCCCGGCCTCATTGCGGCTTTGGTCGTGTCGGGAGTGCTGACGCTGGCCATAGGCGTGTATCCTCAACCCGTCATTGCGATATCGAGCGCGGCCGCCGAGAGGCTCTGCCTCGCGCCGGATCCGAAGGCAGCGGAAACACGAGCCGGGGAGCGAGCGGTACCTGGTGAAAGAGAGCGACAAAGGTAGCCAGTCCCCCGAGCCGGACGACGAGGCGTCAAGGCAGCGTCGCGGCGAAATGTCGTGGAATCAGGCGGTCATCGTAGGCGGTCTGGCCATCAGTCTTCCGGGAATGCTCTTTGGACCACCGGTGTTCGGGATGTATCTGGACGAATATCTGGGGACGTCGCCGTGGTTCACGCTGGGACTGCTCGTGATGGGTTTCATCGCGACCGTGTACAACATCTTCCTGATCCTCCGGAAGGTGAAGCTGATGAGTTGAGTGCTGGAGGGGACTGGGTGAATCCGCGCCTCGTTTCAATCGTTGTGGCGGCTGCGATTGCGGGTGTCGTCGCTGTGGCGTTTGCATCTGTGGTCACACGGCCCGCCGAGCGCAGCTTCGCGAAGCATACCGGGGCCGGTCTTTACGTGTGCGCGACTTGCCGCCATCCGTTGTTCAGATCCGAGGACAAGTTCGAGTCGGCGACGCGATGGCCGAGCTTCAGGGCGTCGGTTCCGGAAGCCGTCGTGACGCGTCCCGACTCTTCCTACGGATTGGATCGAACGGAAGTCCTTTGCAGTCAGTGCAATGCGCACCTTGGGCACGTTTTCGAGGACGGTGATCGTACAGGGGACACGCATTCCGATGCCCGATGGCGTTACTGCATCCTGTCGGCGGCGCTCGAGTTCGAACCGAGGAGCGCGCGATGACCGACCCTAGTGACGTCTATCTGGTGTCTTCCTTTGCGCCTTTGCGAGTCCTTTGCGCCTTTGCGAGAAATCCGACCCGCAATCTGTTTTCTCGCAAAGTACGCCAAGGACTCGCAAAGGCGCAAAGGGAAGACTGGCTGAACAAGGCGTGGCTTTTTCCATAACCCCGCCCATCCATTGACTCTCCAGCCGATTGTGAAAGACTGGACATGCACATTCGGCTTCGCTATGATGGCCAGCTTTCATGGAAACCGTGACCGACAATCCTCACTCCACGTCGCTCTGGGCCGCTGACGAGCCCGACGCCGTGATTCGACGCATGAAGGTGGCCGTGCCCGCCGTCGGCGTCGTGATGGCGATCGTCGCCATCGTTTGGGCGGGCTGGCTGGACGCGGTAGGCGTCGCCATTGGCACCGTGCTCGCAGTCATCAATTTCCGCTTTCTTTCCAACAGTTTACGGGCGATTCTCGGAGCCGGCCACGAAACGGCGCCTCCGGGAACAACCATGATGTTCGTCTTTCGGTGGATCATCGTCGGGACCGTGGCTTACGCGATCCTCACATCGGGAGTGGCCACAGTCGGTGGCGTCTTCGCGGGGCTGTTCGCTCCGGCGGTCGCGATTGGCCTCGAGGCGATTCTGCAGGTGACCCACACGCTTCGACACTTGAACGACGCCGGCGACGCCGGCGTGCGATAAGGACTTCGACGTCATGAATCTCTGGCTTGCTTTCGCGGAAGGCGCTGCAGAAGGCGCACACGGTGGTGCAGAGGGCGGGGGACACGGCGGCTCGCTGCTCGTCGAGACGCTCAACAAGGTCACCGGGCTTCACATGCCCGAGCACGTGGTGCTCGCCGTCATATCGCTGCTCATCTGCACCGTCGGGCTGTATTTCTTCCGAGGGAAGCTCTCGGTCGACAGGCCGTCGAACAGCCAGCAACTGCTCGAAGTCGTCGTGACCGGCATCTCCGGAATGCTGGACGACATCGTCGGACCGTACGGCCGGCGCTATCTGCCGCTTATCGGCGCGTTCGCGGTCTTCATCTTCGTCAGCAACATCATGGGCCTGGTTCCCGGGCTTGGCGCGCCGTCGGGCAACATCAACGTGACGCTCGCGCTCGGCATCCTGTCGTTCGGGTACTACGTATTCAAGGGATTCCAGCAGCAGGGAATCGGCTATCTGAAGCACTTCATGAACGGGTTGACGAGCGGACCGCTGGTCCTCGTCGGTGTCGTCGTGTTCTTTTTCGAGATGATCTCGAACTTCGTCCGTCCGTTCACACTCGGTATTCGTCTTTTTCTGAACATTTTTGCAGATCACCAGATTGGCGGCGCCTTCGAGCAGATCCAGCCGTGGATCCTGCCGATCATCCTGCCGCTACCGCTGGCCACCTTCGTCGCCATTGTGCAGACGATGGTCTTCATCATGCTGTCGATGATCTACCTCGCCGAGACGGTTCCGCACGAGGAGCACGATCACGAGGAACATCATCACGGCGAGCCGGCCGCGGCGCACTAGAGTTTTTTGGACGACGCGAGGAGGTCTCCGGAGCACGCTTCACCGCATTCCAACGATCGCAACGCTGCTGATGCCGTCTGTTGTACGTGGGGCAGGGCATACCCGGGCGTGGCACTCATTCGAAGCGGGCACCGGACGAACCTCGGTCAGGATAGAAAGACCGACACAACAGGAGACAACCAAATGACGAAGCTTCGAGTGATGCTTTTCTCGGTTCTCGGCGTGCTCTTCATGGCCGCGCCGGTATTCGCCCAGACGGCCGGTGCGGGTGAAACGCACGACGGTTCGCTCATCAAGATCACGGGTGCGCTCGCGGTCGCCATTGCGGCGGCGGGCGGTGCGCTCGGCGACGGCAAGGCGATTGCCGCGGCGTGCGAGGGCACGGCGCGCAATCCCGGCGCCGGCGGCCGCATCTTCACGATGATGGTGCTCGGTTGCGTCCTCATCGAGACGCTCGTGCTCTTCACGTTCCTTCTGGCGTTCCAGGGCAAGTAGTTCCGTCGGAGCAGTCCGAACCTTTGCGCCTTTGCGAGTCCTTTGCGACTTTGCGAGAAACACCAACTCGAACCGGTGTTTCTCGCAAAGTCGCAAAGGACTCGCAAAGGCGCAAAGGCTTTAAAGGTGTACTTTGACGACTAAAGCGGCTTCGTCCGCGGCCGGATCGGAACGCCCATCGGCTCCGGCGGAATCACGACCGCCTGCGGATCGTCGGACTCCGCGTCCCCGACCTGCTCGTTGAACACCTGTTTGAGCGCGCCAAGCGATGAGAGCACGCCGCTCGCCTCGAACGGCATGAAGACGATCTTCGAGTTGCGGGCCGAGGCCATCTCCTTGAGCGACTCGATGTAGCGCATCGTCACCAGGTAATGCGCCGGGTTGCCGGCGCCGCTGATGGACGTCGCAATCAGGTTAAGCGCCTTGGCCTCCGCCTCGGACTGGGCGAGTCTGGACAGCGCCGCGCCCTCGGCCCGCAGGACTGCAGACGTCTTCTCGCCCTCCGCGCGCGTGATCGCCGCCTGCTTCTCGCCTTCGGCCCGAGTGATGTTCGCCTGCCGTTCACCATCCGCCTGCAGCACGAGCGCCCGCCGATTCCGCTCGGCCGTCATCTGCTTCTCCATCGTGACTCGCACGTCCTCAGGAGGATTGATGTTGCGGACCTCGACGCGAGTCACCTTCACGCCCCATCGGTGCGTCGCCTCGTCGAGAATCTGACGCAGTTTCGTGTTTATCATCTCGCGCGACGAGAGCGTGTGGTCGAGCTCGAGCTCACCGACGACCGATCGCATCGCCGTCAGAGTGAGCTGCATGATGCCGCCCGTCAGGTCGTTGACCTCGTAGACCGCCTTGACCGGATCGGTGATCTGCCAATAGACGACGGAATCGACCGCGATCGTCACGTTGTCCTTGGTGATGACCGGCTGGAGCGGCAGATCGGTGAACTGCTCGCGCAGGTCTATCGACGTGATTCCGGGCCGCACTCCCGTCCAGTAAACGGAGCGCGCCCGGTCGACGAACGGGAAGAGGATGTGCAGTCCGCCATCTCCGAGACGGCTGAAACTGCCGAGCCGTTCGATGACGAGCGCCGTCGCCTGCGGCACGATCCGCACGGTCTTCACCGCAACGATCAACATCGCCACCAGGACGACGAAAAAGAGTACGACGAGAAACGGACCCATGCAGCCTCCTTCGGGAAGTGTGCCGTCAGTCGGTCACGATCGCCACGAGCCCTCGCGCGACCGGTCCCGGCGGACGTAGATGACATTACCGTCGATGCGATCGACGGTAACGCGTTCTCCGACTTCGAGCGGCTCCTCGCCATCGACGGGAATCGCCGTCCAGGTCGAACCGAAGACCTTGACCGCCCCTTCGTTCGAGCCATTGGCCGCTTCGACGACCGTGCCCGTCTGGCCCGGCAATGAAGCGATCCCGGTCTTCAGCCCCGCGCCTCGATGATGGAAGAGCGTCTTCTCGAGGATCGTTCGCGAAGCGATCGTCAGCAGGATCGAGAGCGTCAGGAATACGAACACCTGCGCGCCGATGCCGAGACCCGCCAGCGCGACGAGGCTCGCCGCCACCGCGCCGACCGCGAACCAGAGCAACACGAAGCCAAGCGTGAAGACTTCCGCGATCGCAAATGCCACGCCAGCTATTAGCCAGACGATCCAGAGGTAGTCCATAGCGCGCGCCGGAGCGCGGGGCGATTATAGACCAGGAACAGATCGAGACCGTCGGTCGCCGCGCCTCTCAAATCCGTCTTTCTCGGCGGACTTCGCTCTGGCAAGGTAGTCGGCATTCACGATGGAGGAGGCGCTGATGTTTGCAGCGATCATGGCGGGCGGGTCCGGCACCCGATTCTGGCCGGCGAGTACGGCAGACCGTCCAAAGCAGTTCCTGAAGCTCTTCGGCGACCGGACGATGCTCGAGCACACGATCGATCGGCTTTCGGGACTGGCAAAGGACTCGGAGATCGCGATCGTATGCGGCGAGCATCAGGCTGCGACCGCGTTGGGACTCGTCGGCGGACGCGACATCGCCGTCGTGGCCGAGCCGGTCGGCAGGAACACGGCCGCCTGCATCGGACTGGCGGCGCTTCGTTTTCGGCACCTCGATCCGGACGAGCCGATAGCGGTGCTGCCGGCCGATCACTTCATTGCAGATGTCGAGGGTTTCCGCCGGGTGCTTGCCGCTGGAGCAACTCTCGCGCGCGCTGGAGGGATCGTGACCATCGGAGTCGTACCAACGGCTCCCGAGACCGGATTCGGCTACATCGAGGCCGGAGAGGACTGTGGAGAAGCCGATGGCGTCGCGTGGCGCATTGTCCGTCGATTCGTAGAGAAACCGGTGCGCGAGATCGCACTCGAATACCTCGCGTCGGGAGCTCATTACTGGAACGCCGGGATCTTCGTTTTCACGGCAAGAACTATCCTTGCGGAGATCGCAACGTGCATGCCGGAGCTGTCGAAGGGACTGGAGCGGATCGATGCCGCGCTGGGCACCGAGCGCGAACGCGACACCATCGCCGAGGTCTACGGCGGACTCGCGTCGATCTCGATCGATTACGGCGTGATGGAGAAGACAGATGCGAAAGTCTTCGTAATACCGGCGTCGGTGGGTTGGAGCGATCTTGGATCGTGGCCGGCGCTTGCCGAATTGCGCGCGGACGAGGCCGACGATCGCGGCAACATAGTGCCGTACGGCTCAGTGGCTATCGATGCAGACGCGTGCTTCGTAATTTCGGAAGGTGACCGTCCGGTCGCGCTGCTTGGAGTGCGGGACCTCATTGTCGTGGACGCGCCGGACGGGTTGCTCATCGCGGCGACGGATCGAGCGCAGGATGTTCGGCTGGTAACCGAGCAGCTGAACCGGAATTCCAAGAGGTAGCGAGCCGGCCGTGAGTCGTTTCGAGAACTTCCACCGTCGCTCGAAGATTCGAGTACGAACGGAGCCAGGGAGCCACCCGACTGTCTCACGTCACCGGAAGTTGTCGACACCCTCTTATTCTGCTACTCAAGTGGTCCCCAGGCGCCGGACTGGATGAACGCGGCCCAGTAGAACGGGTGTCGGGTTCGCGGGTTGCGCAGCATGGCGAGCTGCACCTTCCGCAGAGCCGCCGTTCGTCCGTCGCCGGCTCGAAGCCGTGTGTAGAAGGCGCGCATCAGCTCACGGGTCTCGCGGTCCGCCACCCTCCACAGACTCATCACCTGGCTTTCGCTGCCCGCAAGCAAGAGCGCCCGCCTCAGGCCGTACACCCCGTCGCCCGCCCTCACTTCGCCAACGCCCGTCTGGCACGCCGACAGCACCACCAGCTTTGTCCCCCACAAGTCGAGTCCGGCGACTTCCGACGCCGTCAGGATCCCATCGTCCTCGCCGCTCTTCCGAGCGTTGGCGCCCGCCAGCGCGAGCCCCGACCGCAACAGCGGGTTCTCGATCTTCACCCCCGCGAATGCCTGCGCCAGGTCGGTCGAGCCGAACCCGCGGTCGGCCGCCCCGGCCGCGGGACGGATCTCGAGGTCCGGCAGGAAGAACCCGTGCGTCGCGACGTGCAGGACCTCCGGAGCGTGGGCCGATTTCAACGCTACCTCGGTCGCCTCGTCGCCCGTCAGCACCCGGGACCCCACGAGCAGCGCCCCAACCTCGCGCGCTTCAGCCTCGGTGTTCGCGAGCGGTGGAAATCCGATGTCGCCAAAGTCCACCGACGCCGCTCCCGACTGGGCCTGCTTCTGCACGATCGCCCTCGTGCCGGAACCCCGTGCAAGCGACATGTCTCCGTAGTCTGGATCCGCCACGACAAGCGGCTTTTCGCGCGGCTGGGCGCCAGCCCCGATCCGCAGAAGGTCGCGCCCGCTCGTCAGGTTCGTCAATTCGTACGTCTCGACCAAGTAACGGCCCCGCTCGTCGACGAGCGCGGCGAACGGGACGAGGTTCAGCGCGCCGTCCGGCGCGACGAGCAGGTGCCGGGTCGATCCCGCGCGCCCTCGCACCGGGCGCATCACCAGCTCGTCGAGCTCGCGGGCGAGCCTTTTCACGTCGCGCCGCTTCGGATCGCGCAACGCTTCACGCAGTTTCCCGACCGCCGCGTCGATCGCAGCCGCCTCTCCAAGGTCCGCCCAGCGCGGGTCGACATCGCGTCCGAGCACGTACACGACATATCGCGGCGAACCGTACTTTTTCCCCGCAGCGGGTTTCGGATCGAATGGGCAATAGACGGCGAACTCGACTAGCGATGCCCCGGCTGAAATGGCCTTGGCGACGGTGTCGAGAGAGACGCGTTGGGAAACAGCACGGAACTGCGAGCTGCGCTCGGCGATACGGCCCTCGAGGGCCTCGACGCGCTTGTCGAGCTCGTCGAGAAGGAAGCGGTGGGCTTCGGCTCCGGCATTACCCGGTCCGGCCAGTGTGCGGCGCGAAAGCTCCGATCGGGCCAGGGCCAGTTCGTCGAGCAACGCCTGGTCCTCCGGCGAAGCGAGGCGGCGCACCGCCGCGATCTGGTCGGTCATCACGTCGAGTCCCCGGCCCTTTCGCCGCAGGATGATCTCGAGCGCGTTACGGCGGGCTTCGGGGTTGGCGGGGGCGCTCTGGACGTGGAGCGAGACGGTCCGGTAGAGCTCGTCGGCCGTGACTTCGAGGTACTGGAGCTTGCTCCGTTCCGAGCCCCAGGCGAGGTTGACCGCGAGTTCGCGTTCTCGGGCCTCGTTGGCGCGCGCCTGGAACTCCACGGACTGATCCACACTCCCTACGGCGAGGCAGAGCAACGCCAGGTTGTTCAGGAGTCGGGCGACGAGGGGGTGATCGGGCCCGAACGCCTTCACCCAGATCGCAAGCGCTCGCGCATACAGCGGCACGGCCTTCAGGTAGTTGCCTTGATACTGGTAGAGACCCGCCAGGTTGTTCAGCGAAGCGGCCACGTCGGGGTGCTCGGGCCCAAGCGCCTTCTCACGGATTGCGAGCGCTCGCTCATTGAGCGGCTCGGCCTTCGCGTAGTCACCTTGATCCTGATAGAGCGCCGCCAGATTGCTAAGGGAGTAGGCCACGTCGGGGTGGTCCGGTCCGAGCACCTTCTCGCGAATCGCAAGCGAGCGTACATAGAGCGGCTCGGCCCTCTCGAAGTCGCCCTGAACCTGGTACAGCGCCGCCAGATTGTTCAGGGAAAGGGCCACATCGCGATGGTCCGGCCCGAGCGCTTTTTCGTTGATGGCGAGCGCTCGAACGAAGAGCGGTTCGGCCTTCGCGTACGAGCCCTGGTCCTGATAGAGCGATGCCAGGTTGTTCAGGGACATTGCCAGGTGGGGGTGGTCTGGCCGGAGTGCTTTCTCAAAGATCGCAAGCGAGCGCGTGTACAGCGGCTCGGCTTTCGCGAAGGCGCCTTGATCCCGGTATACCACTGCCAGGTTGTTCAGGCACCCGGCCACTTCAGGATGGTTCGGTCCAAGCGCCTTTTGCCGGATCGCAAGCGCTCGCTCGAGGAGCGCCTCGGCCTTCGCGTAGGCGCCTTGATCCCGGTAAAGCCCCGCCATGTTGATCGCGACCGTGGCCACGATGGGACTGTCCGGCCCAAGCGCCTTCTCATAGATCGCGAGGGAACGCGCATACAGCGGCTCGGCTTTCGCGTAGAGACCTCGGAGCTTGTAAAGCAGCGCCAGGTTGCTCAGTGACTCGGCCACGGTGACATGATCCAGCCCATACTCTCTCTCTCGGATCGCAAGCGAGCGAGCAAACAGCGGTTCTGCCTTCGCGTAATCGCCGTGATTCCGGTAGAGCGCTCCGAGGCTGTTCAGGGGCGTGGCTATGTCGCGGTGGTCCAGCCCGAGTACCTGCTCGTAGAGTGTCAAGGCACGTTCGCCAGCGAGAATAGCCGACCCGGACTCGCCCGCGCTCGAGAGCAGTACCGACTGCCCGAAGAGCCTCGTCGCCTCTCCGAGCTGACGATCCTTCTCCGTGGCCGTTCGAATCTCGTTGATGCGCGCCTCGTATCGGCCGCTGTTCTGCGCCGGTTCGAGCGTCCGGATCACGAGCGTGATTACATCGCCGGTTTCCGCAACGAACAGTACCGGCTCGGGACCGTTCGCGCCGTTCGGGCTGTCGACCGCGAGCACGGTCTTTCCGTCCGAATCGAGCAGGACCACCTCAACGTCAACGCCCTTCTGCTCGACCGTCGCGTCGAGCAACTGGCCTGGCTCGAGCCGGATCGAGTAGCGGTGCGTCGCGCCGCCTCCGATCTCGCGCTCGACTGGCTTGCCGACTTCGAGCGCGATGGCGTGGTCTGCGGTCGGGCTATCCGGTGCTCGAGACTGCGCGCACACCGGAAACACGAACAGAAGGACGCCGAGTATCGCTGTGACGAGCACGAGGATCTCGCACTGTCTTGGCATGGGGGAAGCTCCTCGATGAGTCGGCGTCGCGGTAACGTGGCTTGACCAGGGACTTGACGGACGGCGGTAGCGACCGGTGTCGCGTCGTTATCGACATTACTCTGCCAGATCGTTCAACTCAGTGTCTGCTTTCGTGGACTTCGCCGAGTGGTCCCCAGGCGCCGGACTGGATGAACGCGGCCCAATAGAACGGGTGTCGGGTTCGCGGGTTGCGCAGCATGGCGAGTTGCACGTGACGCAGACCCGCCGAGCGTCCTTCTCCGGCGCGAAGTCGCGTGTAGTACGCCCTCATCAGCTCACGGGTCTCACGGTCCGCCACCCTCCACAGACTCATCACCTGGCTTTCGCTGCCCGCAAGCAAGAGCGCCCGCCTCAGGCCGTACACCCCGTCGCCCGCCCTCACTTCGCCAACGCCCGTCTGGCACGCCGACAGCACCACCAGCTTTGTCCCCCACAAGTCGAGTCCGGCGACTTCCGACGCCGTCAGGATCCCATCGTCCTCGCCGCTCTTCCGAGCGTTGGCGCCCGCCAGCGCGAGCCCCGACCGCAACAGCGGGTTCTCGATCTTCACCCCCGCGAATGCCTGCGCCAGGTCGGTCGAGCCGAACCCGCGGTCGGCCGCCCCGGCCGCGGGACGGATCTCGAGGTCCGGCAGGAAGAACCCGTGCGTCGCGACGTGCAGGACCTCCGGAGCGTGGGCCGATTTCAACGCTACCTCGGTCGCCTCGTCGCCCGTCAGCACCCGGGACCCCACGAGCAGCGCCCCAACCTCGCGCGCTTCAGCCTCGGTGTTCGCGAGCGGTGGAAATCCGATGTCGCCAAAGTCCACCGACGCCGCTCCCGACTGGGCCTGCTTCTGCACGATCGCCCTCGTGCCGGAACCCCGTGCAAGCGACATGTCTCCGTAGTCTGGATCCGCCACGACAAGCGGCTTTTCGCGCGGCTGGGCGCCAGCCCCGATCCGCAGAAGGTCGCGCCCGCTCGTCAGGTTCGTCAATTCGTACGTCTCGACCAAGTAACGGCCCCGCTCGTCGACGAGCGCGGCGAACGGGACGAGGTTCAGCGCGCCGTCCGGCGCGACGAGCAGGTGCCGGGTCGATCCCGCGCGCCCTCGCACCGGGCGCATCACCAGCTCGTCGAGCTCGCGGGCGAGCCTTTTCACGTCGCGCCGCTTCGGATCGCGCAACGCTTCACGCAGTTTCCCGACCGCCGCGTCGATCGCAGCCGCCTCTCCAAGGTCCGCCCAGCGCGGGTCGACATCGCGTCCGAGCACGTACACGACATATCGCGGCGAACCGAACTGCTTCCCTGTCACCGCCTTCGGGTCGA
Source organism: uncultured Clostridia bacterium (assembly GCA_964591515.1). Taxonomy (GTDB): domain Bacteria; phylum Acidobacteriota; class Blastocatellia; order UBA7656; family JADIYM01; genus JADIYM01. The sequence continues at coordinate 792 of CAZQBW010000046.1, read as the reverse complement.
TGGGGCGGTAGATGGCGAATTCGACGAGCGATGTCCCGGCGGGAATGCTCTTGCCGACGGCCTCGAGAGAGACGCGTTGCGACGCGGCACGGAACTGTGCGCTCCGTTGGGCGATCTTGCCTTCCAGGCTCTCGACGCGCTTGTCGAGCTCGTCGAGACGAGCGCGGTGGTCTTCGACGCCGGCCGTACCCGGTCCGGCCAGCGTGCGGCGCGAGAGCTCCGATCGGGCCAAGGCCAGTTCGTCGAGCAGTGCCCGGTCCTCCGGCGAAGCGACGCGTTTCACTGCCGCGATCTGGTCGGTCATCGCGTCGAGCCCACGGCCTTTGCGTCGCAAGATGATCTCGAGCGCGGCACGGAGTGCGGCAGGATTGTCGGGTGCACGCGTGACGTGGAGCGAAACGGTGCAGTCGAGCTCTGCCGCAGTGAGTTGAAGGTACTGGAGTTTGCCGCGTTCCGAGCCCGCGGCCAGGTTCACCGCGAGCTCGCGTTCCCGGGCTTCGTTGCCGCGACCCTGGAATTCCACGGCACGCCCCACGTCCCCCGTGGAGACGTAAAGCGCTGACAGGTTATTCAAGGACTTGGCAACGAACGGGTGGTCCGGCCCGAGCGCCTTCTCGCTGATTGCCAACGCTCGCACCAACAGCGGCTCGGCCTTCGCGTAGGCGCCTTGAGCCTGATAGAGCGCCGCCAGGTTGTTCAGGGACGTGGCCACGTCGGGGTGGTCCGGGCCGAGCGCCTTCTCCCGGATCGCCAGCGAGCGCACATACAGCGGCTCTGCCTTCGCGTAGGCGC
>CAZQBW010000045.1:0-27923 GCA_964591515.1 uncultured Clostridia bacterium | reverse complement strand
GTTGGCAATCCTGTGATCTATGTCGGCGCGAAAACCGGGCGCGACGGCATTCACGGAGCGACCATGGCGTCGGCCGAGTTCGACGACGAAGCGCTCGAGAAGCGCCCGACGGTGCAGGTCGGCGACCCGTTCCTCGAGAAGCTGTTGCTCGAGGCCTGCCTCGAAGCGATGCGCTCCGGTGCGGTCGTCGGCATCCAGGACATGGGCGCCGCCGGGTTGACGTGCTCGACGTGCGAGATGGGATTCCGTGGCGGCACCGGTATCGAGATCGAGCTCGACCTCGTGCCGCAGCGCGAGACGTACATGACGCCCTACGAGATCATGCTCAGCGAGTCGCAGGAGCGGATGCTGCTCGTCGCTTCGCACGGCCGGTCCAAGGAGGTAATCGAGATCTTCCACAAATGGGAGCTCGATGCCGTAGTCGTGGGAAAGGTCACGGACGACGGAAAGATGCGCGTGCTCGAGCACGGCGAAGTCGTCGCGGAAATCTCGAACGTCTTCCTGACCGACGAGGCTCCGGTCTACCACCGCCCGCTCGCGAAGCCGGAGGGCGGGGTGGTTCTCGAGGTGCTCCACAACGCGATCGACGTCGATGCGAATGGCGCGCTCGAGGCGCTGCTCGCTTCGCCGAACATCGCGTCGAAGGAATGGGTCTACGATCAGTACGACCACATGGTACGGACGAATACGGTGGTCCTGCCGGGCTCGGACGCAGCGGTGCTACGGGTCAAGGAGACCCGGAAGGCGCTCGCGATGACGCTCGACAGCAATGCGCGATACTGCGAGATCGATCCGCGGCTCGGCGCGATGCACGCGGTCGCTGAAGCTGCGCGAAACCTCTCGGTGACGGGCGCCCGGCCGCTCGCCGTCACGAACTGCATGAACTTCGCGTCGCCTGAGCGTCCCGAGGTGATGTGGCAGTTCAGCGAGACGATCGACGGAATGTCCGAGGCGTGCATTGCGTTCGGAACGCCGGTAACGGGCGGCAACGTCAGCTTCTACAACGAGACGGATGGACGGGGGATCTTCCCGACGCCGGTGATCGGAATGGTCGGATTGATCGACAACCCGAAGCACGTGACGACGCAGTGGTTCGCGAAAGAGGGCCACGCGGTGCTGCTGATAGGTGACGACACGCCGGTGCTTGGCGGCAGCGAGTACCTTGCAACCGTGCGCGGAGTGCTGACGGGACCGCTTCCGGAGTTGAACCTGGAGCGCGAAAAGGCCGTTCAGGAGGCCGTACGGACGGCGATCACGGATGAGTTGGTCGCGTCGGCGCATGACTGTTCCGACGGCGGACTGGCCGTCGCGCTCGCCGAGTGCTGTTTCTCGAGCTACAGGCGGCCGGCCGTCGGCGCGACTGTGGATCTGGATTTCGATCTCGATGCGACCACGCTCCTGTTTGGCGAAGCTCCGTCACGCGTGGTGGCGTCGGCGCCAGTCGGTGCCGTCGCGAAGATCGCGGAGATCTGCAGACGCAATGGCGTGGCCTGCCGTCAGATCGGCATCATCGGCGGCGACCGTCTCAGGATCGAGGTGAGGGGCGCGACGGCGATCGATGCGCACCTTTCGGTCCTCGAACGAGCCTGGCGCTCGCGAATCGCCGCGGCGATGGCCGTCGGCAAATAGGTCCACTGATCAACACAGATGAACACAGATATCTCTGATCTGTTTGATCTGTGTTCATCTGTGGACTCATATCGAGCCAACTCCAGCGAGAGGCCGTGCTGCCGGGCCAGTTTGCCTCATCGCCGGCGCAGCGCCTCCCGCCGAAGCGGGCTGTGAAATCGGTCGCGATCGGGAGCGGGCGGCGAGTCTCCGAGAGGCCGACAGTGGATTCGCGCGGCCCGCTCCCGGCGCGACAAGCATGATTGGACAATTGTCCAAGTCGGAGAATACGTCGGGAACTGTAGTGCGTCAAGCACGAAGTTCGAGCGCTGCCCGACGGGTCTGGCGCGCGGTGGTAGACTGCCGGGTATGGCCGCTACGCTCACCCGAGAAGATGCAGTCCGGCTCGCCCTGGCCGACGCCGAGTCGCGAGCCGGTGTTCCTGCCGTTGCGTCTTCCGTCGACGACGAAGCATTCACGAATTCGGCGCTCGGGGCGCCGCGACCCGGCGAGATGAGCGCTGACGTCATGACCCCGGGCTGGCAAATCCGGGCGAACGCGGGCGGTCAGGCGTTCGTTTACCGAGCGAGTGCCCGTCAGGTCCGTCATCTTGGAGACGACGGCTCCGTGATCATGATTTATCCAGTCTGACGCCCGCTCGGCGGTTCGACGCCGCCAGGTCCGCGCCGCGGAGGTCCCGATGACCCGTAATCCCTTGCCGCACATCGTCGTCGGAGTGCTCGTGATACTTCTCGCGGGCGTGGCTGGACAGATCGCCCAATTCTCGATCTCGCGCCATGCGAAGAAGGACCACGAGCCGTGCGTCCTGTACCCGTCGTCGGCGCCGGTGGCGCCTACATGGAAGCTGTCGGGAGCCACCGATGGGCCGGTGCGCGTGATCGTCAAGTACCGGACCGAGTCGCTGCCGGAGCGCATCGTCAAGGAGATCCTCTCGGGAGCGACGATCGCCCAGGCCGAGCGTCCCGGCGAAGGCGTCGGCCTCGAGCGCTTTGCGTCGATGCCCGGGCTGGCGGTCCTCGGCTTCGGTGACATGGCGACGGCCCAGCGCGCACTCCTCACCTATCGCCGCGACAGGTCGGTGGCCTACGCCGAGCTCGATGCCACGTGGCACGTGGACCAGGCTGGCCCTCAGCCCAACGACGCGCGTTTCCGTGAGCAGTGGGGACTGCGAAACACGGGACAGCCGGTGAACGGTCATCCGGGCGGAAAGGACGGTGTCGACATCGACGCGCTTGGCGCCTGGAAGCACGGGTCGGGGAGCTCTGACGTCGTCGTCGCCGTCATCGACAGCGGTATCGACCTGAAGCACGAGGACATTGCCGAGAACCTCTGGGTGAACGAGGGCGAGACGCCTGGCAACGGAATCGACGACGACGGCAACGGCGTCGTCGACGACGTCCACGGGTACAACGCGATTGCGAATTCGGGCGATCCGGACGATGACCTTGGCCACGGCACGCACGTCGCCGGGATCATCGGAGCCATTGGAGACAACAACCGCGGCGTGACGGGTGTGAACTGGTCGACGCGCCTTATGGCGCTCCGGTTCCTCGGCGCGACGGGCGGCGGACAGACGAGCGACGCAATCGCCTGCATCGACTACATCGTGAAGATGAACGAGCGCGGAGCAAACGTTCGCGTCGTCAACTGCAGCTGGGGCAGCACCCAGCGTTCTGACGCTCTCGAAGAAGCCATGAACCGCGCGATCAAGAGTGGAGTCCTGTTCGTCTGCGCTGCCGGCAATGACGGAATGGACACCGATGTGACGCCGCATTACCCGTCTTCGTACCCGAACATGGGAATCCTCTCGGTGGCTGCGCTCTCGCCTAACGAATCGCTCGCTCCGTTCTCGAATTACGGAGAGCTGTCGGTCGACATTGCCGCACCGGGCGTAGACATCCTCAGCACTCTGCCGGACGGCGCCTACGGATTTGCTTCGGGGACGTCGATGGCCTCGCCGTTCGTGGCCGGAATGGCGGCGCTCGTCGCGAGCTCGAATCCAAAGATGCCGCTCGAGCTGATACGGGCCCGGGTCCTCGACGGACGTCAACCGGTGCCGGGTTTCGACTCGCGGCTGATGACCGGTGGCAGGCTGAGCGGAGGCGGTGCTTTCGCCGGAGGGTCGGCCCGCTGATCGTCGAGCGCGTTTCGGCAACTGCGGATCGCGTCGTCGGTGTGGTCGCGGCGATCCCGGCTGCGCTCCGTCCCGTCATACTCGACAGCTCCGACGCGGACGACGCCGACGCGCGGTGGCTCATCGCAGGCTGGGATCCGTTCGAGACGATAGGCGACTCGAGCACTGATCCGCTTGCGGAGCTCGATGAGGCGCTCCGCAAATTCGAGTCGGTTCCAGGCGTCGATGGCCTCCTGCCGGGTGCGGCGATCGGATCGCTGTCGTACGACCTCGGCCGTCGCTACGAGCGGCTGCCGTCTACGGCACTCGCGGACGCGCAATGCCCCGATGCCTCGATCGGACTCTACGACCGGCTGGTGTTGCACGACTATCGCAGCTCGGAAACATGGATCGTCTCGACAGGGCTGCCGGCGTTCGCGGAAGCGGCTGACGCGCGGGCGCGAGAGCGTGCCCGTGAGGCAGTCGAACTGCTGGACCTCGGCCCGGAAATCGGCCGGACGTCGCACTGTGCGGGCCAGGTGCTTTCCAGCCATACCTCGGGGACTTACGCAGAGGCCGTCAGGCGCGTGCAGGAGTTCATTGCGGCGGGCGACATCTACCAGGCCAACCTCACTCAGCGGTTCTCGGTTTCGATGGGGGAGCTCGCGGCGGCGGAGGTGTTCCTGCGGCTGCGCGAGCGCAATCCTGCAGCATACGGCGCCCTGATCGCGGAGCCGGGGAGGACGATCGTCAGCGCCTCGCCTGAACGGTTCCTTCGCGTGCGCGGACGCGACGCGGAGATGTGGCCGATCAAGGGTACTCGACCGCGCGGCGAGACCGTGGAGGACGACGAGCGGCTTGCGGCCGAGCTCGTCGAGAGCGTGAAGGATCGGGCCGAGAACCTGATGATCGTGGACCTCGTCAGAAATGACCTCGGACGCGTCGCGGAGTTTGGAAGCGTCGTCGTCGACGAGCTGTTCGGTCACAGGCGGTTGCCGACCGTGCATCACCTGGTTTCGCGTGTGTCCGCGCGACTTCGGGAGGACGCCAGAGGATGCGACGTCCTGCGGGCGGCGTTTCCGTGCGGCTCGATTACGGGGGCGCCGAAGATACGTGCGATGGAGATCATCGAGGAAGTCGAGGGCGTGCGTCGCGGGGTTTCGATGGGTGCGATCGGGTATTGCGCGTTCGATGGACGGATGGACTGGAGCGTCGCGATCCGGACGATGGAGGTCGTGGAGGGAGTCGCGCGGTTCAACGTCGGGGGCGGGGTGGTGGCGGACTCGGATCCGGAGCAGGAGTACGAGGAGTCGATGTGGAAGGCGAGGGCGCTGCTCGAGGCGCTGCGGGGGTGAGCACCTGCGGGGGTGAGGATCTGCGGGTTCCCGCCATTCCAGTTCTGACTTTGCGTCTTTGCGAGTCCCTGGCGTCTTTGCGAGAAAACCGTTCTCGAGTCTATTTTCTCGCAAAGACGCCAGGGACTCGCAAAGACGCAAAGATACGAATGACACGCTTTGTCTCACGTGCCCGGCGGCGCATGATCGCCTCGTGATCCCGCACGTCTGGTTCAACGGCTCGATTCGACCCCTCGACGAAGCGCCCGTCTCGCCGCTGTCGGCGGGCCTCCTCTACGGCTGGGGCGTCTTCACCACCCTCGGCATCGCCGACGGACGCGCCCGTCACATCGCCCGTCACTGGTCGCGGCTGACGGCGCACGCGGGACGTCTCGGCGTGCCGGTCGATTTCGCGCTCGACGAAATCGAAGCCGGCCTCGCCGGGCTAGTCACTGCTGGCGCAATAATCTCCGGCAGGGCACGCATCACCGTTGCCCGCGGAGCCGCCGGTCCGTGGCGCGACGAGAACGCACGGCCGTCCGATCTGTGGATGCTCGCCGCGGCCCTAGACAGCGCGGCGCGGCCGCCTCTCAACATCACCGTCTCGCCACATCGTGTGAACTCGGCGTCGCCGCTGGCCGGCGTGAAATCGACGGCCTATGTCAGTCAGCTCCTGACGCTCGACGAGGCGAAGCGACGTGGCTTCGACGATGCCATCGTGCTCAACGAGCGGGGCGAGGTCGTCGAGACGTCCTCCTCGAACATCTTCTGGGTTCGCGACGGCGAGCTCTGGACTCCCGCGCTCGGTACCGGCTGCCTCGCGGGCATCACGCGCGCCCTCGTCCTCGAATCCGCGTCGAAGCTCCGTATTCGAGCGGTCGAAGGGGCGGCGGGCACGCACGCGCTTCACGAGGCGCAAGAGGTGTTCCTGACGAATTCGACTCGCGGCATCCAGCCGGTGGCCGAGCTCGACATCCATCGGTTCACTGCTCCCGGACCAGTGACGTCGCGACTGTCGGCGACGGTCGCGTCGTTGTCGTAGCCCTGCGATTGGTGGCGCTCACGTGCGGCCGGGACGTCGTTTGACCCGACTGGAACCGAACGACTTCGGCGCGGCGCGGATGTCGCTTTTGCCTTTTCCGCGGCCTTCGTTGTATCCTCGCCCGAGAGCCGCTCAGCTCGTTCTCATCCTGTCAGATACGACCGACCGAAACACTCGTGGTGCCGTTTGTCCGCACGTTGCTTTCGACCGTCGGGAGGGCCAACCTGAGGAGTAGCCTGCGATGATCACCTGTCCTCGATGTGGAGCGGAAAACAAGGACGATGCGCCGGTCTGCCGGATGTGCGCGACGCCGCTCGATGCCGCTGCCGCCGCACCGGTTCGACCTGCCGCGCCCGCCGTGCCAGACATGCCGGCGACGGTGCTGATACCTTCACCCGGAGCCCCGGGACTGGAGGCGCCAGGCGGGCGGGCTCCGGCTGGGAAGGCCATCTGTCCTGCGTGCGGTGCAACGAATGACGCGGACTGGGCCTTCTGCCAGCAATGCGGGTCGCGACTTGCAGCCGCCCAGGCTCCGGCCGCTCCGGCCCAGCCGTGGAGTGCGCCGACGGTCGTGACGCCACCGCCACCCCTGCCGCCTACCGCGCCGCCTCCAGCCGTGCCGCCGCCAGCGCCTCCGCCACAGGCCCAGTGGGGAGCGCAGACGGTTATCAGCCCGCAACATGATTTTTCGGCGCCTCCGGTCCCGCAGCCTCCTCCTCCCCCGGCCGCGCCTGCGTGGGGAGCGCCGACGGTCATCACGCCGGCCCCGGACCTGAGCCAGTTCGCGCCTCCGCCCCAGCCACCTCAGCCGCCGCCTCCTCCGGCACCGGTCGCGCCGCCTCCGCAGGCCGCGCCTCCTCCTCCCCAGCAATGGGGAGCTGAGACCGTCGTCACGCCGAGTCCGGATTTCGGCCAGGTCGTTCCGCCACCGGCACCGGCCTGGGGTGCGGCGACCGTCGTGACGCCGCCGCAGGCGCCGTTTCAGCCACAGGCCGCGGACAACATTCCGACGGTTCTCAACCCGCCGCCTCCGGAACCGTCCGCGTATCTCGACACGATCGTCGACCCCGAGGAACCGAAGGCAGGTCCGGGCGGAACCACCGGATTCGCTACCGACGACGTCGCGACGGCTGGCGTTCCTGTCGTGCACGCGGAGCCGTCCTACGTTACGACACCCACCGCCACGCCGACAGCCGGCATCGGCCAGCCGGTCCAGCCGGCCGCTGCTGCTCCGCCGGATCAGCACACGATAGTCATGTCGTCGACGCCGGTCGCGTCGCCTCCCAAGACGGGCCGGCTTCTGCTGATCATGGAAGGCGGCGACGTGGGTGAGACTTTCCCGCTTCGCCCGACGGAAACCGGCATCGGACGCGTTGACGGAGACATCAAGTTCCCGCACGACGGCTACATGTCGAGCCGGCATGCGCGCATCCTTCAGCGAAACGGGAGGTTCTTCCTGATCGACAACAATTCTCGGAACGGGACGTTCGTGAAGATCCACCAGGAGGTGGAACTGCACGCGGGTGACGTTGTTCTCATTGGAAAGCAGCTGTTCCGATTCGAGGCCGATGAGTAGGACGACGAAGGTGGACATCGGCAGCAAGGAGCCCCTCGCGTGAGCGCGTCGCAGAATGGCGATGTACTGGTGCGCGTTTCGGCGCGGACCGACGTCGGGATGATCCGGCGTGGGAACGAGGATTGTTTCCTCGTCGCCGACCTGACGACCGGAAACACGGGTCTGACCCCCGAGGTCAGCCATCATCGACTGGGCTCGATGGGCAGCTTGATGGTCGTTTCGGACGGCATGGGCGGTGCGGTGGCGGGCGAAATTGCGAGCGATCTCGCCGTCAACGGCGTCCGCGACGAGATGCTGAAGCCCGGCTCGACGCCACTCGACGTCTCGCAGCGGCTGCAGATCGCCGTCGAACGGACGAATCGGACGGTCTGGCAGTATGCCCAGGACAATCCGCACCTTGCCGGCATGGGAGCCACGCTTACTGCCGTCCTGTGTCACGGCAACAAGGCCTACGTGGGCCAGGTTGGAGATTCACGCGCCTATCTGGTTCGCGCCGGGCGCATCAAGCAGCTCACGAAGGACCAGTCGCTCGTCCAGTTGCTCGTCGACGCGAAGGCCATCCAACCAGATCAGGCCAATCAGGTGCCGAACAACGTCATACTGCAGGCTCTGGGCACGAGGCCGGACGTGGTTGTGGCCGTCACCGCTGTGGACCTTTGCGCGGGCGACGCGATGTTGCTCTGTTCGGATGGACTCTCTAACAAGATGTCGGCCGACGAGATGCGCGATGCCATCGTGCAGAACCTGCCCGACCTTGCAGGAGCGTGCCGCCGGCTCATCGAGTTGGCCAACGCCCGAGGCGGCGAGGACAACATCACGGCGCTCATCGCGCAGTTCGACGGCTCGTCGCTGCAGAGCTCGGCCGAGCAGTTCTCGATCACGGGCAGCATGCACGCGCTGACGTCGAACGATCTGCTGAGGATTGGCGGTCAGCAGCTCGATTACTACCAGGACACGGCTGCGGCCTCACAGGGACCGCCGAGCGTCAACGGGGTCCTCGACAATCTAGGCATGCAGCTCATCGCGACGCAGCCGGGCACGAATCCGGCTCAGGTCGACGCCTCGGTAACGAGCGTCGCAATTCCGCGTCTTCAACAGTCCACGCATACGGCGCCTGCCGATGCTCCCGACGTCGTCATCCCGCCGTCGGTCCACGATCCTGCGACAGCTGAGGCGACAGCGCCACTGAGTGCTTCGCCTGCGGTGCAGGATCCGGCCGCGAATTCGGCGACCGTGCCGCTGAGTGCTTCGCCGGCAGCTCATGATCCGGCCGTGAATTCGGCCACCGTGCCCCTCAGCTCCTTGCCGGCCTCGGCGGTTCCTCCGGCGTTCGCCGCGCCACCCCAGGCTCCGGCTCACCACGCAGCTCCGCCGCAACCCCCGCCGCCTCCCGCCGCACCGGTACCGCAAGCCGCTCCTCCAGCGCCGCCGGCTCCAGTGCCCGCGCCGCGGCCGTCACAGGCGGCCCCGGTTCCACCCACGGCAACGCTGGACATGGAACCGCCCCGAAAGGCCGGCAAGTCCGCTGGACATAAGGTGCTCATCGGAGTGGGAGTCATGCTGATCCTGCTCGCGTTGCTGACCGTGGCGGCGTTTGCGGTGTGGTTCTTCGTCTTCGCGAAGGGCGACTAGGCGACGTCCAGCGGCCTTTGCGCGAAGCGCTTTGGAGTGCGGCGTGAATCGCCGCTTTGGATTTCCATCGCGACGGGTTGGAGCCGACAAAGTCCAGAGCGGCGATTCACGCCGCACTCCAAAGCGCTTCGCGCAGTGTCCGGACTGAAACGATTTCGACCCGCGACCGTACTTTGCACATCCCCCAAGGAGGCACGATGCCGGAAGATCCAGTACCGACCGATTCGCCTGTCGCGAGCGGAAACGTCTCGCGGCGTGGATTCCTGAGGGGCGCCGGGCTCGGCGCCGCAGGTGCCGCGATCCTCGAGTCCGGCCTGTCGGCCGTGACCGAGGCGTCGACGGCCCTTGCAGGCCCTGCCGTGAGCGGACCCGGCCGTGTCGCCGTCACGATCAACGTGAACGGCTCGCAGCGAAAGCTCGAGATCGAGCCTCGCACGACCCTCGCCGAGGCCCTTCGCGACGATCTGGGCCTGACCGGCACTAAGGTCGTCTGCGACCGCGGTTCGTGCTCGGCCTGCACGGTGATGCTCGACAAGACTCTCGTCGTCTCGTGCATGACACTGGCAATCGACGTCGGTGACCGCGCCGTCACGACGATCGAAGGGCTCGCGAAAGGCGACGTCCTGCACCCGGTCCAGGAGGCGTTCATCGAGCACGACGCTATGCAGTGCGGGTTCTGCACGCCCGGAATGGTGATGAGCTGCGCCGCATTGCTCGATCGCAATCCGTCGCCGACGCTCGACGACGTTCGCGATGCGGTCAGCGGCAACCTGTGCCGCTGTGGCACTTACCCGAAGGTCTTCGACGCGACGCTCGCGGCGGCCAAGGTGTCGCGCCGCTAGGCGCGGGGAGATCGATCCGATGCAAGACGCCACGAAACCTACACGGAAAGAGAAGTTCAAGACCGGAATCGCCGGCGGTCCGATGACCGAGGTGGAGCTCGAGATCCCGGCCAGCGAGCCGCCTGCGCTGCCGCCGAACGCCGAGCTTTCGGTGATCGGCAAGCGGACTCCCAGGCTCGACGGCCGGTTGAAGGTTACGGGGGCCGCACGGTACACGGCCGACGTCCGGTTGCCCGGCATGCTCTTTGCCCGGGTCGTCGGCGCCACGGTTCCCCACGCTCGAATCCGCTCGATCGATGTCTCAGCAGCCGAGAAGGCTCCCGGCGTGCGTGCCGTGCACGTGCTCGAGCGGTTGCTCGGAAGCGCCGTCGTTAGTGACAAGTCGAAGGAGCTCGCCTCGAACTACCCGATCGTGCGGTACGCCGGCCAGCCCATCGCCGCCGTTGCCGCTGCGTCCGCGCAGGCAGCGGAGGACGCTGCGAAGCTCGTTAAGATCGACTACGAGGTGCTGCCGTTCGTCGTCGACGCCGACGACGCCCGAAAGGCGGACGCTCCGCTCGTGTTTCCGGCGCCGGCCGATATGGCGGAAACCGCCGGTGGTGGTGGCGGTCCGGCCGGAGTTCCGCAGACCGGCAACGTCCGCGGGCCGGTAAAGGGCGGGATGTTCGGACCGCCGCGTGGCGACGTCGCCAAGGGCTTCTCCGAAGCCGAGGTCGTGGTCGAAGGCGAATTCCGCACCCAGGTGCAGACGCACGCACCGCTCGAGACGCACGGCGTCGTCGCCGACTGGAAGGCGGACGGATTGACTGTCTACGCCTCGACGCAGGGCACGTCGAGCGTTCGTGACGAGCTTGCGGCGGTCTTCGGCATTCCGAAGACTAAAGTGCGCGTCATCACCGAGTTCATGGGCGGAGGCTTCGGCGCGAAGTTCGGCGCGGGAAACGAGGGAGTTCTCGCGACGCACCTCTCGAAGAAGGCTGGAGCTCCAGTGAAGTTGATGCTCGACCGGCGGACGGAACACCTGTCGGCCGGCAACCGCCCGAGCTCGCACCAGATCCTGCGCATCGGCGCGAAGAAGGATGGCTCGCTTACGGCGATCCACCTGCTCAACTACGGCACGGCCGGAGTCGGCACGGGCGCGGGCGCCGGCGGGCCGGCGCAGAACATGTATGACTGCCCGGCGGTGATGACCGAGGAGGCGGACGTCTTCATAAATGCCGGCCCCGCGGCGGCGTTCAGGGCGCCGGGACATCCGCAGGGCTGTTTCGCGCTCGAGCAGGTTATCGACGAGGTTGCAGAGAAGTTGAACATCGACCCGCTTGTCCTGCGCGACAGGATCGATTCGAACGAGTCAAGGCGGACCGAGCGCCGGCTGGGCGCGGAGCGCGTCGGCTGGTCGAAACGCAAAGCTCCCGGCAGCGACGCCGGACCCGTCAAGCGCGGCATCGGAGTGGCCCAGTCCGTGTGGTATCGGTTCACCGACATGGATTCGTCGTGCGAGGTGCGGATCACGCGCGACGGTTCGGTCGAGCTGCTCTCGGGAGTGCAGGACATCGGCGGCGGGATCAGAACGGCCCTCGCGCAGGTCGTGGCCGAAGAGCTCGGCCTCAAGGCTTCCGACATCACGATCCGCATCGGCGACACGGCGTTTCCGAACGGGCCGGCGTCGGGTGGCAGCGTCACGACGAACTCGATCACTCCGGCGGCCCGGAACGCCGCGTACCAGGTGAAGATGCAGCTCTCAGAGCTCGTTGCCGCAGATCTCGGAGTTCCTGCAGCCGATGTCGTCATGCGAGGCGGCAATGTCGAGGCGAAGTCCGGTGGAAAGTCGATGACGTTCCGGCAGGCCGCGAAGCACCTGAAGACGGAGCAGATCTCGAGTCTTGCAACTCGGTCGGCCAACTATTCGGATGGAAAGCGGGTGTTCGACAAGTACGGCGGGGTGCAGTTCGTCGAGGTCGCGGTCGACACCGAAACAGGTGTCATCCGCGTCGAGCGCGTGGTCGCCGTTCACGACTGCGGACGACCGATAAACCCGCTTGGCGTCGAGAGCCAGATCAACGGCGGCGTGCTTCAGGGCATTTCCTACGCGCTTTACGAGAACCGGCAGCTCGATCGCAACACGGGACTGATGGTGAATCCGAATCTCGAGCAGTACAAGATCCTCGGGTCGCGGGAAACACCGGTAATCGAATCGATCATCATCGAGGAGTACCGTGGCCGGAGCAGCACGGACGCCGGCGGAATCGGCGAGCCGGCGACCGTTCCGACGGCAGCGGCGATCGCGAATGCGGTCTACAACGCGACTGGCGTGCGGATGCGCGAGATTCCGATGACTCCCGCGCGAGTGCTGGCAGCGTTGGCCGCGGCGCGGAAGGAGGGGGCTCGAGCATGAATGCCTTCGAATGGGTGAACGCAACGACTGTCGACGAGGCACTCGGGCAGATGGGGTCGACGACCCTGCTCAAGGCGGGCGGCGTCGACGTGCTCGACCGGCTCAAGGAAGGGCTCGACGCGCCGAAGCGGCTCGTCAACATCCGAAACGTCAAGGGACTCGACCGGATAGATGGCGACGCCGCGACCGGGCTGCGAATCGGCCCGCTCGTGACACTTGCGCAGCTCGACGCGCATCCCGTTGTCCGTCAGTCGTTTACGGCACTGGCTGATGCGGCGGGTCACGCAGCGACGCCGCAGATCCGCAACATGGCGACGGCGGGCGGAAATCTGCTGCAGCGGCCAAGGTGCTGGTACTTCCGGTCCCGGGACTTCCACTGCCTGAAGAAGGGAGGCGAGACGTGTTTCGCGCAGAAGGGTGAGAACCAGTATCACGCGATCTTCCACAACGAGGTCTGCGCGATCGTGCATCCGTCGGCACTCGGGACGGCGCTCGTGGCGCTTGGCGCTTCGCTCGAGTTGACGGGGCCGCGCGGCCAGCGAGTCGTGCGATTGGAGGAGTTCTTCACGCTGCCGGCTGCTGCGGTCGATCGCGAGAACGGTCTCGGGGCCGACGAGATCGTCACGCTGATCGTCGTTCCGCCGCCGGTCTCGGGCTCGCGCTCCGCATATATAAAGGTAGGGGAGAAAGAATCGTTCGACTGGCCGATAGCCGAAGTCGCAGTGGTAGTCGAGAAATCCGGAGCCAGCGTGACGCGCGCGTCGATCGTGCTCGGTGCGGCTGCGCCGGTGCCGTATCGCGCCACAGCGGCCGAGAAAGCGCTCGTTGGGAAGCCGCTCGATGCGGCGTCGGCCGGGGCGGCGGCCAAGGCGGCGCTCGCGGGTGCAACTCCATTGTCTTCAAACGGTTACAAGTTGACGTTGCTCGAGACGGTCGTCCGGCGCGCGCTGCTCGAAGCTGGAGGTGCGAAGTGACGGATCTGACTACGGATCGTGTGGGCACGGGCGCCGACGCCGTGCCGCCTGTCGTTTGCCGGCTGCTGCGAACGAAGACCGCTTTCGGGACGCTAGTCGGCGACAGGTCGAACCCGGCGCCGTGGCAAGCGGGCGTTTCGACGACGGCGGTCTATTGGTGCCTCGGGACGATGGCGAGCGCCGGACCAGACGAGGGCCTCGCGCATCCGCACGCCTGCTGCGGGTCGCGTGCCTGTTTCCAGGCCGACATCGAGTAGAATGCCCGGCCGCCTATCGGCCTGCGTGAGAATTTCTCCCGGCCGAACGAATCTGCAGGTGGCCGGAGGAATTCTGCTGTGAAATCAACGAAACCGCTTGTGCGGCAGAGTACCAAACCGGCCAAGGGAATGCGTGATCTCTTGCCGCGCCAGATGCTCAGGCGCGAGAGCGTGATCGACACGGTGAAGTCGGTCTACCGGTCGTTCGGGTTCGAACCGCTCGAGACGCCGGCCTGCGAGCGCCTCGAGGTGCTGCTCGGCAAGTACGGCGAAGAAGGCGATCAGCTCGTCTTCAAGATCATGCACCGCGGCGAGAAGATCGAGCGGGCACTCGCTTCCGGGACGGCGGCCGAGAACGACGTCGCGGACATGGCGCTCAGGTACGACCTGACGGTGCCGCTGGCGCGCGTCGTGGCGGAGTACCAGAACGAGCTTCCGAAGTACTTCAAGCGCTATCAGATACAGCCGGTGTGGCGAGCGGATCGTCCGCAGAAGGGGCGCTTCCGCGAGTTCTACCAGTGCGACGTCGACGTGGTGGGTTCGTCATCGCTGACCGTCGAGGTCGAGGTTGCATCGGCGGTGGCGACGGTGCTCGAGCAGCTCGGGTTCACGGACTTCTCGGTCCGGCTGAATCACCGGAAGCTGCTGTTCGGGCTGATCGAGTCCGCCGGGATTCCTGCGGAGCTCGAGGGAACGGCGCTCGTCGCCATCGACAAGCTCGACAAGATCGGCGTCGAGGGAGTTCGGAAGGAGCTCGCCGATCGCGGCGTCGAGGGAGCTGCAATCGACCACCTCGTCGGTATGCTCGCGCTGGCAGAGTCGCCGCAGGACGAGATGCTCGACCGGCTCGCTGCCGCAGTTGGCGAAAACGAAGCTGGAAGAACGGGCGTTGACGAGTTACGAAAACTCGTCGGCTACGCAACTGGCACGGCGGCGGGCCGGTACTTCAGGATCGATCCGTTCCTCGCGAGGGGACTGAGCTACTACACCGGCCCGATCTTCGAAGTCGCGGTGGCCGATCTGGCCGGCTCACTCGGCGGCGGCGGGCGATACGACAACCTGGTCGGGATGTTCCTGGGCCGCAAGATCCCGGCGTGCGGGTTCTCGCTCGGCCTCGAGCGGATCATCGTCGTGATGGAAGAGCGGGGCATGTTCGGAGACGTAGAGACGGTCGCGGACGTGATGGTCGCGGTGTGGGACGAGGCGTCGATCGGCGACTCGATCGCGCTGGCGGGTGAGTTGCGGGCTGCTGGACTGCGTGTGGATCTATTCCCCGACCTCGACAAGGTCGGTAAGCAGATGAAATACGCCGACAGCCGCGGCTACCCCATCGTCGCCATCGTCGGTCCGGACGAATTCAAGGCAAAGAAAGTGACGCTCAAGGACCTATCGACCGGCGAGCAACGCTTGGTGGAGCGTGCCGACGTAGCTAGAGAAATTGTCCACAGATGAACACAGATAAGACACAGATCTGATCTGTGATCATCTGTGCAGATCTGTGGACTAATTTGGCCGGATGTCGAAGCGGACGACCGTAGTCTCGGTCACGGCGACGCCGTTGCGGATCGCCGGACTGAACCGGCACCGGTAGACCGCGTCGATCGCGGCCTGCGTGCCGCCGCCGGAGAGCGTGTTGACCGGCACTACTCGCAGAACCGAGCCGTCGGCGCCGATCGTGACACTCAACGTCACGGTGCCGAACGTCTGGGTCTCGACCATCTTCTTCGGGATCGACGGCTTGGCCTTTGAAACGAGGCGAATGTTCCGGTCCAGCACTCCGCCGCCAGGGCCGCCTGCACCCGGGCCGCCCGTTCCGCCGGGAGGACCTCCACCCTGCGTCCCCCCCGGACCCCTTCCGCCCGGTCCGCCCGGGCCTCCAGTCCCATTCCGTCCGTTTCCTGCTCCGTCTCCGCCCGGTCCGTTGCCCACGCCGTTGCCTCCGTTGGCTCCAGCTGAAGGATCGATGGGAGCGTCAGGGGCGCCAGGCAGGCCGATCTGGCCAGTGGGCGCCGGGACCGGCAGGTCCGGACCCTGAATGGTCGGATCCATCGGCAGGCTGACGGGAGTCGGAGGAGGTGGAAGGTTCAGCGGTACGGGTGATGGGACGGGCGAGGTCTTTGGCAGTACGCCGGCCGTTGCCGGCTTCGTATCGGTGTTACTGCCACCACCGTCCGCCGGGGCGCCGCTGTTCGGGCCCCCGCCGTCGGCCGGGTTCGTTCCCCGGCCCGGGGCGTCGGTCACGGGACGGTATTCATCCGGCCCGAGCATGACAACCTTCGGTTTCGACGGGTCGTCAATGAACGTGAAGATCGCGTACCGGCCGATGATTACGATTCCGGTGAGGATGACCGCGTGAACTGCGAGCGCTAGGGCACCCGCGATGCGGAAGCCCTTGCGTGGCGGCATCGACGGATCCGGCTCGAACGAGGGAATCAGCGCCTCGATACTCCAACTCGAACGCAAGCGCTCGAGAAGCGTCGGCTCAGGCAGCGGTCCGATTCGCAGCTCGTCCTTCAGTGACTGATGTTCCTTCGTCGCAATGGCGACAGGGGGGCCACCTGCAGCAGCCCCCCTGTCGGTCACATCGCGTTGAGTACTCGTGGTCACCTGATCGTGAAGTTCACGCTCACCGTCAATGTCGAGTCAATCGGTATGCCGGCACCGTTGCGCGCCGGTTCGAAGCTCAGCCGGTAAGCGGCCTCGATCGCCTTTTCGTTGAGCCCGTCCGGCAGTCCCTTGACCACCGACGCCGACTTAACGCGGCCGTTGGCGCCGAGCGTCACACGCACGACGACGTTGCCCTGCGTCTTGTTCTGGCGCGCCTGCTCCGTGTACGCCGGCCGCGGACTGTTGAGCACCCGGGCCTTCGTTGCCACCACCCTCGAGTTTGCACCGCCGCCGTCACCGCCACCGCCATTGCCGCCAGGACCACCGCCGCGCCCGAATCCCTGTCCGGCGCCCTCGCCGCGGCCGTCACCGCCACCGACGCCGCTGCCGGCGCCAGAGCCGTAATTACCACCCTTGCCCGAGCCATCGGATTCAGGGCCGACCTTTCCATTCGGATCGCCGAGCCTCGCCAGGTCGTCCGTACGGTCCGGCACCGATTCCGCAATCACCGAGTTCGGCAGGTTCAGCGGCTTCGGCGGAGGCGGAGGAAGTGTCTTGGTCGTCAGATCCGCGATCGGCTGATCCAGCTTCATCGAAGTCTGCGGAGGAACGCCCTTGGCTACAGGCTGCGGCTCGTTCTTGCCGCCACCGCCGCCGCCAGCATCACCCGGCTTGCCCGCCTTGCCGTCCTTGTCCGCCGGCTTCGGCTTGTCGTACGGCTTGTCGAGCATCGTCACGTCGTAGAGCGGCACGTCGTCCGAGGCCTGGACGTCGGTGAGCGGACGACCGTAGATGAGGAAGTAGATCAGGATGCCGAACAGGAAGGCCCCGATGACGCCGAGCGGCACGATGACCGTGAGCGCCCACGCAGCCTGGCGGGTCTTCAGCTGGTCGGGATTGCTCTCGTCGGGTGACACGAGCACCTTGACGAACCCGGCCGGATCGCGCTGAAGCTCACCGAACGCGAATCCAAGCTGATCGGCGAGACGCTTGAAGACGATCTCTTCACGAATCATCGTGAAGTGAACCGGCGCATCCCCCGGAACGTCGCCTTCGCCCGTGCTGGCTGCCCAGGCGGCCTTGAAGTTACTCAAGAGGCGCGAGAAGAAGTTGTCCTTCGGGTCGAATGCCTCGCCAAACATCATCTTGTCCGACATCATATTTCGTCACATCTCCAGATTCGGAAAACCGGCGATTCACCGCCACGCATTAGAGTCGTCCGGACCTCGTCGCGTTTGCTCACTCCGACTGGTTTGACGGCGCCGCCTCGGTAGACGCGGCGCGACGTGTTCGGTTCCCGCTATTCGGGCGGATGGTGAAACGCCGGGTGGATGTCGAGGTACGCGAGTCCGCCGATGGAAACGGCGCACATGAGGCTGACGACGAACGTCTCGGAGGTCTTCAGATTGCCGATCGAAGCGGCATAGATGATGCCGACGGCAACGATGGTCGCAAATACGGCCCAGAAGATCTTGTTCGCGGTGTTGTTGTAGGGTTCGGACATTACAGCGTGACTCAGCTCCTTCGCGTTCCGGCACGAACAGGGAAACGGTCCGTGCGGGAGAATCTAACAATCCTGCACGAGTAAAGTAGCAGGGGCCGCAAACAGGCGTCAATTGAAGCGTTCGGAGGGGGTTAGGACCACGAGCCCTCTGTGCTCTCCGTGCCTCTGTGCTCTCTGTATGCCAACGGCAATGGCGTTGCCGTACAGAGAGCACAGAGGCACGGAGAGCACAGAGTCGGAATCGCTACTCTTCCTCGAGCTTCAACCGCTTCAGCTTGTCGAGGAAGGTCGTCCGCTTGAGCCCGAGCAGCTCCGCTGCCTGACTCTGGTTGCCAGCAGCCATCTGAAGACTCTGCCTCAGCAGCTCGCGCTCGACGCTCGCCAGCACGTCTTCGAGGTTGATTCCGCCCTCGGGAACGCGGATCTGACTGATCAGGTCCGGGATTCGCTCTCCAACGACCTCCGCCGGCAGATCCGTCGGCAGGATCTCGCCCCGTCCGCGGCTGAGCACCACCGCCCGCTCGATCGCGTTCTCGAGCTCCCGGACGTTTCCCGGCCAGTGAAAACTCATCAACCGCTTGATCGCCAGATGCGAGACGACCTGCTCGCCAAACCCGAGATCCTCCGAGTACTTCCGCACGAAATGATCCACGAGCGGCGGAATGTCCTCGGGCCGGCTCCGAAGCGGCGGCATCTTGATCGGAATCACGTTGAGCCGGTAGTAGAGGTCCCGCCGGAACGAGTTCTCCTCGATCATGCCCTCGAGGTCGGCGCTCGTTGCGGCGATAATCCGGACGTCGCACTTGATCGTCTTGGAATCGCCGAGGCGCTCGATCTCTCGCTCCTGCAGCACGCGCAGCAGCTTCGCCTGCACCTGCAGGTTGATGCAGCCGATCTCGTCGAGGAAAAGAGTGCCGCGCTGCGCCTGCTCGAATCTGCCGATGCGGGCCGCCTGCGCTCCCGTGAACGCGCCCTTCACGTGGCCGAACAGCTCGTCCTCGAGCAGCGTTTCGGGAATGGCAGCGCAGTTGAGCCCGACGAACGCCTGATTCGCACGCCGGCTCCGACGGTGCAGCTCGCGCGCGACGAGCTCCTTGCCGGTTCCCGTTTCGCCCGTCACGAGAACCGTCGAGTTGCTGCGCGCGACGATCTCGATGAGCTCGAACACCTCTCGCATCCCCGAGCTGATGCCGATCATGCTCTCGGGCGTCGTGTCGGCCTCGGCCTCCGCCAGTGCTGCCTGCATGTCGAGCGGCCCCGTGGATCGCGACCGGCGTCGCGCGCGCTCCATCCGCTCGTTGATCGCGCCCTTGAGCAGGTCCGTGAGCGCCACGATGTCGAACGGTTTCGACAGGAAGTCGTACGCACCGAGCTTCATGCACTCGACCGCCGCAGCAATCGACCCCGCGCCCGTCATCACGACGATGATCGCGTTCGGGTAGATCGTCAGCGCCTGCCGGACGACGTCCGTGCCCTTGAGTCCCGGCAGGTTCAGGTCCGTGACGATCGCGTCGTACGGCATCTGGCGGACCTTTATCAGCGCTTCCTCGGCATTCGGGGCGCTCTCGACCTGGAACCCGTCCTCGGCGAGCGACTCGTTGAGCAGCTCGCAGATCGTTTCGTCGTCGTCGATGACGAGGACGGTCGAAGGTTCAACGGCAGTGGTCATAGTGCGAACTCGAATGCGGGAGCGGCAGCGGGGGAGCGTAGAACCGGGACACCTGGCCAGGCGTGGGGGCGACGCCCGGCCGTCGAACCGTCAGCGAAGAACCCAACCGTGAACGTCCTCCTCGAAGCTGAACCCGCATTGATACGTACCGGAGGCGGCGTCGTGGCGCGCATTGCGAATGGTCGCCGGCGCGTTGAACTTGCCGTCCGGCGTCGACACGCGAAGGCTCGAGCCGATGCGAAGCCGGCGGGTGGTGATGAGCGAGCCGCCGTCTTTCGTGACGACCCGAGTCTCAGTGGTTTCCGTGAATGACTCGCCGAGGGCGTCGTTGCCGGAAAGGACGATCTTCAGTTTGAGGTAGCGACGCGGTCCCTTCCGGCGGTTTCGCGAAGCGGATGAGTTGGAAAGCATTGCAACAGCCTCCTCATTCGGGACCGGTCGCGACGGCGTTCCGGTGGGCAATGGCCATCAGGATCCCGAGCATTGCGAAGGATGTGATCAACGACCAGCCACCGTGGCTGACGAAAGGAAGGGTGATGCCGGTCATCGGCAGCATCCGGATGACGCCGCCTATATTAACGAGTGACTGGAATCCGACAAAGGCCGTGAACCCCGCCGCCATCAGCTTCGTGAACATGTCCCGCGATCCGATCGCCACGGTCGTGCCGGACCAGACGAAGGCAGCCAGTGCCAGAAGCACGGCGAGACCGCCGAGAAGGCCGAACTCCTCGCCGATCGCGGCATAGATGAAGTCAGAATCCGAGACCGGCACGATCTCCGGATATCCGAGCCCAAGGCCCTGGCCGGCCACTCCGCCGTCGGCAATCCCGAAGAGTCCCTGCGCGAGCTGCGACGACTGGTCGTACCACGCGTCGTCATTCGAGACGGCGAAGCCATAGTCGGCGCGCTTGCGGGCAAGGAACGGTTGCCACCAGCCCGTGTCCTCGAGCGGCGCCTGCCAGGTGTACAGCCAGAGATGGAACCGCAGGTTCACGCGGCCGGGCACGCCGAAACCGAGATAGAGCAATGGGGCGAATGCCAGAACGATCGCAACGGCCCACGCCAGCTGGACCTTCGACCGCACCGCGATCGCGTACAGCACCGCGTACACGCCGAAAAACACGAGCATCTGGCCGAAATCCGAGAGCACGAAGAACGGGATCATCGGAATGGCTGCGACGACGAGAAACGGCAGCGTGAATCGGGCCTGCGGAATACCCCATCGGGTACGCGCGAGGTGCCGATACGCATCGGCCAGCATGGCCGCGTAAGCGACGAGAAAGACGATCTTGACCGGCTCCCACGGTGTCGTCTGCCCGAGGAACTTGCCGTCGGAGCTGAAGACGATCACCACCAGCGCGAACGGCAGCAGCGTAGCCAGCGCGATCATCATCGTGTGGCGCTGAAGCCACAGCAGGAAGTTGTCGCTACGGAACAGCCGGAAGGCGAGACAGAACGCGAACAGCCCGATGAGCGGAATCCAGGTATTCGTCGACGTGAGGATGTCGCCAAGCGAGTATTCCGACGCCCGGGCATCGGCAGGCGGCGCTTCGGGCACCTGGGTGGTTCCGAAGATCGCGGCCTTCTTCTCGTCGCTGTAGCCGGTCTGGATGTTCAGATACCGGATCGTCTGCGCCTTGGCCTCGCGCGCTTCGCGTCTCTCCGCTCCACGGGCGCCGTATTCCGGATCCGTGAAGAGCCGGTATTGCACCGACAGACCGAGCGTGAAAAGCAGAACCGCGGCTGTATAGAGCACCATCGAGCCGCGATAGTGTTGACTGCGACCCAGCCAGAGCACGACGCCGATGAGCGGGACGAAGAGCGCGATATTCCGGATCGCGACCACGATGCTCGGGTCGAAGCCGCGAAGCGTGCCCGCCGACATGATCCCGACGTGCGCAGCGACCGCGACGAGCGACAGAAGAGCCACGAGCAGGATGTGCAGCGACGGCCGATGCGACGCCGGCTGTACGGCTGCGGCCTTCGCAATCGACGGCGCGGACTCTCCGGGAACGACCGGGCGATCAGCGGTTGCCGTTGTCACGTGGTCGCTCCCTGGGCGCGCGCGCTGGTGCGGGCGCCGGTTCGGTCGGCGTTCTGGCCGTGATCAACTTCAATTCCAGAGCCTTCCTGACGACTCCGACGGCGATCGGCGCCGCGGCTTTGCCTCCGTGGCCGCCGTCCTCGACTATGACGGCGTAGGCGATCTGCGGGTTTTCATACGGAGCGAAACCGATGAAGAGCGCATCGACGTTCGTGTCGCGTATGACGACGTCCTCGCCTTCGCGATTGCGGCGCGTCTTTGGCTCGAGCGTCTTCGGGTCATAAACGGTCACGATGCGCTGTGCCGTGCCGGTCTTGCCGCCCGTGGCAATCCGTCCGCGGAGCTGCCCGAACGCTCCGGCCGCCGTGCCGCTGTCGACGACCGATTTCATCATCCGGCGGATGTGCGCCGCGGTTTCGGGCGTGCAGACCTGACCCAGTGCCTCAGGCTCGAGTCCGAGCTCGATCGAGGGCCTGTTGAGCCGTCCGTCCGCGGATGCCGCGCCCGCAGCCAGAAGCGCGAGCTGGAGCATCGTCATCTGGTTCGGTCCCTGCCCGAACGACTCGATCGCGAGGCTGTACGGCGTGAAATCGTCGTCGAACGTCGGCGGCAGGAACACCCGCGATGGAGGCGGACCGAACGCGGAGACGAAGTCCGTGTGATCGGCAAGCGGCGAATGGTGCCAGAGATCGGTGTCGCGCAGATCTCTTGCAGCGCCGGTCTCTATTCCGAACCGCTGCGCAACCTGCGCGAGCCGGGCGGCTCCGAGCTTGAGTCCCATCTGCGCAAAGTACTGATTGCAGGAATACTTGAGGGCATCGTCGAGCCCGATCGTGCCGTGAGAGCCCCCCGTGTCGTCTTCGATCGGTCGTCTGGAAGCCGGGGCGACGAATCCTTCGCCCTTGCAGGTGAAGCGCTCCTCTCCGAGCCCGGATTCGAGCGCGGCCATCGCCACGAGCACCTTGAAGGTCGAGCCGGGCAGGTAATAGGTCTTAAGCGCACGGTCGGTCAACGGGCTCAGTTCGGGCGCCTTCACGGCGTTCTCCTTGAGCGTCCGCCACGCGGCATCGTCCCGCAGCGGGATCTCGGGGTCGAAAGACGGGCTCGAGACCATCGCCAGGACTTCGGAGTTGGGCACCGAGAGCACGACCACCGCTCCTCGGCGACCCGCGAGCAGCTGGAAGGCTTCCTTCTGGAGGTCAATGTCTATCGTGGAGGTGAGGTCCGACCCTACCGGCGCCGGCGACGACAGGGTGTTGACGGCAGACGACGGTTTCGCGAGCAGATCGGCGAAGCCGCGTTCGAAGCCGGCGGATCCGTAGACGAAGTCCGAATATCCGGTCAGGCTCGCCGCCGACTCCCGCAGCGGATAGTCACGGACAATCTTTCGCCCATCGAGCCGGTACTTAGCGAGTGCGCGCTCGGGCCTGCCGGTTCGATCGAAGACCCAGCCGCGTAGGCTCGCTTCCGACAGGCGGCGATTGCGCTGGTCGCGGACGGCGATCCGGTCGAACTCGTCGCTGCCCGGAGCGCCGAAGACCCAGAATCCGTGGAATCCGAGCGCAACGATGCAGGCCGCGAGAAAGACCGTGCGGATGCCGCGCAGCCACCGGTTCGTGAGCGCCGGTCCGTATCGCGACGGATCCACAGGCGCGTCGTCCGGAACCGACATGCGCGGCGGACGGCCGCGCCAGGCGGAAGCCAGCAGGAGCGCGCCGAGCAGAACGAGCGCGGCGCAGACGATGAGCGAGAGGGTTGAAGGTACGATGACCACCGGCTCGATTCCCCCGTGCGGCGCCGGATATTCAGGCGCCGTCCGAACAACGCAATGCCATCAGAGCTTCTCGATCCGGAACGGCACATCGCCGAACGCGACCGTATCGTCGGGTACGATGATGCGTGAGCCCGAGATCGGGGTTTTCTCGCCGTTCACGAATGTCCCGTTCGTCGAGCCGAGGTCCGAGACCCGCAAGCGGCCGTCTCCCGACATCGTGATGGTCGCGTGGAACTTCGACACGCTGTCGTGATCTATGTGCAGCCGATTGCCCGAGGCCCGGCCTATCGTGACCGGATCGCCTCCCGGCGCGAGCGTGACCCGCACGACCGGCTTGCCGCCGGCCCCGACGAGTCGCCAGGCACTGTCGGCCGAAGCCGGACGTTTGACGGCTCCGCCTGCCGACGTCCGAAGGTCGCGGGCATTCCCGTCGGCCGTTTCGCCGGGTCCGGGGGAGAAGCTGACCTCGATCCGCGGATGCGTTGCGAAAATGTCGGTGCCAACCTCGACGTAGACTCGAGCATTGGTCGCATAGCGGCGGTTTTCGATGTACTCGTAGGCGGTAGCCGCGAGCTCGGCGGCCAGCGCCTTTCGATCGCTGTCCGCGAGTTCGGCGTTCTGTTCGTAGGTGAGCATCACGGCAACACGGTCCGGCGCCAGGCGCCGCACGCCGCGGCCATCGGCTCGCAGATGGGACTCGATCTCGTCCTCGACAGCCGCGGCCAGCCTGCCGACGACGTTCGACTTGAGACGGCCGCCACCGGCCAGCTTCTCATCGACGCTCGAACCGATGCGCTCGAGAACCTTCTTGAAGAGACCTTCGGCGCGCTCGAGAGCGCCTTCGTCGCGATCGGCCATGCGATGAGTATAGCTTCGGGCCCGGTTCCGGAGTGTCCGAAACTTTTACAGGTATGCGCGCCGCGTTTACGACCTTGTTACAAAGTTTTCCGCTCGTTCGTCGTTATAGCGCTCAGGAACCGGGATCCGGGAAAAAAGGTAACGAACAAGCATGTACGAGCACGGTGTTCGACGACTCGAAGCGGTGGCCAGGGCGGCCGCCTTCTCAGCCACGCGGCGCCGTCCCGTCGACGTGGCCGCCAGTATCGTCCGGCAGCGCCTGATCGGCGCCAGTAGATGGGCGGGCGCTGCGCCGGCACTCATCGCCGCGCGCGCGAACTCTACAGGTCCACTGATCGTTCACGGCGAGCCCGGAACGGGAAAGCGCTTCATCGCGCGCCTGATACACGACGCGGGACCGTGGCCCTCCCGCCCGTTCATCGAGATCGGACCTGACGACCTCTCGGACTCGGCGCTCGTCGCGCTGCTGCTCGACGACCCGTCGATCGTGTTGCCGCTGGCCTCGAGAAGCGAGCTCGAACAGCTCGCGTCGCGGGCCGCGGGCGGAACAATCTATGTCGCGGGGGCCGCCGCGGTTGCGCACGACGTGCTCGATCGGGCCCTTGCAGCTGACGCGGCTACCGTCGGATTGCGCGACGTACGCACGGCGACGGGCGCGCGCGTCGTCATAGGAATCGAAGGGGCGCTGCCCCGCTTCGTCGAGTACCCGACGCAACGCACGAGTCCGGCATCGTCGCTGCTTCGGATCCCACCGCTTCGCGAGCGGCCCGAGGACATCGAGCTGCTTGCGGAGCATTTCGCCTCCGATCTGTGCGTGCGGCTCGACAAGGAGCCGCGAACGCTTGCTCCGGCCGTCGTCGCGGCACTGCGACGCCACGACTGGCCCGGCAACGTTGCCGAGCTGCGGCGGACGATCGAGCACATGGTGCGACGATCGGGTCCGCCGGTTCTCGAGGCCGCGCATCTGCCAGTGCATCTGCGGGGACAGAGCGCCTGGATAGGAGGACCGACAGAGACGCTGCTCGATGGAGGATTCAACCTCCACGAGGAGGTCCAGCGGTACGAGCGGTCATTGCTGACGGCCGCGCTGGAGAAGTGCGGCGGCGTGCAGACGCGAGCCGCGGAAGTGCTTGGCCTGAGGATCAGCACGCTCAACTCGAAGTTGTCGGCGCACGGAATCGATGCAAGAGCCTTCAAGGTGCGGGCGAGGCGGTTGCGGTAAGGAAGCCCGCATTGCTCTGCGGCTCTGCGAGACCTCCGCGTCTCTGCGAGAAACTTCTGTTCGCCGGAGGTTTCTCGCAGAGACGCAGAGGTCTCGCAGAGCCGCAGAAGCGATTCGTCCTGTCAGAGCAGTCCGGCGCGTTCCGCCTTGCGGATGGCCTCGAGCCTCGTGTGGGCGTCGAGTTTCCTGAGGATGTGCTGCATGTGATTGTTCACGGTAGTTCGGCTGATGCCGAGCTGCGCGGCGATTGCCGAGCTCGCCGCGCTAGTTGCCGAGAGTCGCAGCACCTCGAGCTCACGCGCCGTCAGATCGACCTCACTCGTCGCCGACCGCTTCGACGAGAGCAGCTGAACGACCTGGTCACCGGGCAGGTTTGTCTCGCGAACGACGAAGTCCCGCACTACGAACTCGAGCCGCTTCTGGACGTCGATCGGCCGGATGACATGAATGGTGTAGGGAAGCGACGCACCTCCGTCCGTCGCCACGAGCACTGAGACGTTGCACCAGCGCCGCCCATCGCGGCTCGCCACCTGGATGTCGAAGCTCTTCACAGGATCGCCATCGCGCGCCACACGCTGCACGGTGCAGTCCTGCGAGCAAACCGTCCCGCACTCGTCCGTACCCTGCATGATCTCGTCGCAGAGCCTGCCGATCGCAGCCGATGACTCGATTCCGAAGAACTCCGTAGCCGCGGCGTTCCACGCTGCGATGCTGCCGAGCCCGTCGACCGCCAGCGCGGGGTCCGACGTCGAGTCGACGAGCCGTTTCACCTCTCTCAGCTTCACGAGCCTCCCGCGCAGTCCATCAGGGAAATGATGTGAAGTGATTATTTTCAGGCGACGCCGGAAAAGCAATCCTACCGGAGAAATAGGTACGGTTGTGGATTCGGGGATGCTTCTATCGAAGACGACAGGCTACGGTATCCGCTCGCTCGCGTTTCTGGCTCGTCAGCCTCAGTCCCGGCTGTGCGGGCTTCAGGAACTTGCCGAAGGCGAGAACGCTCCCCCGGTCTTTCTGCGGAAGATTCTCGGCGAACTGCGACGGCATCGGTTGGTGACTTCCCTGAAGGGAATCCACGGCGGCTACGCCCTGGCTAAGCCAGCCGACGAGATCACGCTCTGGGACGTCTTCACGATCCTGGATTCCGATCCCTACTGGGACCGATGCGTGCTGACCTACGCGCCATGTTCGGTCGAGTCGCCGTGCGTTCTCTGTCCAATGTGGCAGAGGCAGCGGCAGGAGTTCTTCGACGCACTCAAGTCCACGACCATCGCCGACGTCGCCCGAGGAGGTAGCCACGGCGCTTGACGGCCCCGGCAGACGCGCATGGACATCACGTGGATCGCAGTCATTGCAAGCCTGTTGATGGGGGGAGGGGCCGCCCTCTTCTTCGTGTTCGCAGTCAAGCGCGAGTACTTCCGCGATCTCGAAGACGTGAAGTACCAGGTGTTCTGGTCGGACCTCGAACCCCTGATCAACGAAGCCGCAGAGGAGAATCGGAATGAGCGGGATGACGAAAACGCAGACCGGGCCTGACGACGCGAACGGCCAGCAGGTGACGCGGCGCAGGATGCTCGCGTGGCTTACCGGTATCGGCTTCGCGGGCTCAGCCGTCATCAGCGTGATATCGAACCTGGTGTTCATCAAGCCGCGGGTGACCTACAGCGAGCCGAGCCGGTTGAGCGTCGGCAAACCCGACGACTTTCCGCCGGGGACGCGACTCGCGCTCGGACCCGAGCGACTGTGCGTCGTGCGCGAGGAGAACCGCGTTGCGGCAATCTCGACGACCTGCACGCACCTCGGTTGCATCGTCGGGCTCTCGGAGACCGGCTTTGCCTGTCCGTGCCACGGTTCGCGGTTCGACCAGGATGGAAACGTAACGGGCGGTCCGGCGCCGAAGCCGCTTCCCTGGTTTCAGGTCAACGTCGCGCCGAACGGCGAGCTCGAGGTCGACAAGGGTACGGAAGTCCCGTCCGGGACGTGGCTGCCGCTATGAAAGGCGAAAACGAGACACCATCGCTCTGGGGCTCGCTCCGGATGATGCCGTCGAACATCTGGCATTCACTGTTCCGGCATCCTCTACCGTCGTCCGACCTGGGTCGCGCGCAGACGAGCTTCACGAACTTCTTCCTGCATCTGCATCCGGTAAAGGTCAACAGGCACACGCTGAAAGCCTCGTACACGATGGGTCTCGGCCTGATCAGCCTGTACCTCTTCATTGTGCTCACGGTGACCGGCATCCTGCTGATGTTCTATTACGTGCCGGCCACTTCGCAGGCGTACGACCGGATGCTCGACCTCCGCGGCGCCGTCGCGTTCGGCACGTTTCTCCGGAACATGCACCGCTGGTCGGCGCACGGAATGGTCGCCGTCGTGTTCCTGCACATGTGCCGTGTCTTCTTCACGGGCTCGTACAAGCCGCCGCGCGAATTCAACTGGGTTCTCGGCGTC
>CAZQBW010000044.1:16561-27942 GCA_964591515.1 uncultured Clostridia bacterium | reverse complement strand
ACGCCGGGTCAGTAGACGAACGTTGCTTCGGTCGAGACCAGGCCGTCGACTTCGACCGTGATCCGGTTCTGCTGTCCGGGCGGCTTCAGGCGAAGCGCCGCGGCGTCGCCCTTCAACTTAATCTGTCCGCCGGAGGCCGCGACGACCGGTGTGACGCCTACGGACGCGTCGTTGATACGGACGATGGTTCCCGGCTCGAACCCTTCGCCGCGCACCTTCAGGACGAGATTGGCCCCCTTGACCTTCACCGAGACGCCGTCGATCACGGGACGCATCCGCAACCTCGCCGGCGCGTCGCTCCTGTCGGACGTTTCCACCCCCGCTCCATCGCGAACCGTCACGCGCAACACGACTGCATTGGTCGGCCTGCCGTCCGGAATCCACTCGATCGAGCGGGCCGTCGGCGCCGGCGATCCGATGCCGATCCAGTGCCCGCCACCGTCGAGACTCGCTTCGACTGTCTGCCCGACGACACCGTCCGGGTTCCCGATCGACCACGACACCCGAACCGACTCTCCAGCGACGAAAGACTCTCCGCCGTTCGGACTCAGCACACGAACCGAGCGCGTCGCACCGTCCGAGAGCGCGCCTCGCGCCGGCACCCCGAGCCCGATGTTCGCGATCGTCTCGTCAACGGCGAGCACCGCGCCGATCGCATCGAGCGCCTCGATGCGGAACCGCAGCGCCGATGTTTCGAGCTCGGAATCGGGCGCCCACTCGAGCGACGACTGCTGCGGAGTCGCGCGCCCGATCTCGGTCCACACCTGCCCGCCATCCTGCGAGACGCTCGCTACGAACTGCGCCACCGACCCCCGCGGAACGAAGTCGACCCACGACACGACGATCGGCGCACCGGGCGTTGCCGGAAGTCCGTAGGCCGGCGTCGCAATCCGAAGCGGCGCCACGACACCGACGATTCCCGGGACTATCGCGAACGCTCCGTTCGTCTTTCGAATCCGGAACGCACGCGGCCCCGGCAGGGCGTCCCGATCCACATCGAAGAAGGCCTCGAGGATCCCGCCGACGTTCGTCACCTGGAAGATGGTCACGTCGTCGCTTAACGCCTCGACGCTCGCGATCTCGTCGATGGCGGCGCCCTCGTAATAGATCGACACCGCCTGCGTGCCGCCGCCCGGCGAGCACGTCGTCGGTTCGGCCGTCGTGATCCTGAAGGCGACGTCGCCTCCCGTCGGCACGTCGAGGTCGACAGTCGCGACGCCGCCCGCATCGACCACAACCGGAGCGGCAGCCTCGACGCTCGCGAAGTCGAGCGGTCCGCCCGGGTACGTTCCAATGAAGTTCCCGTCGACAGCCGGACCGTCGTTGGGATCGACGATCATCTTGTATGTCCCCGCGATGACCGGGACGTGGTAGGCGCCCTGGACGTCGGCGAATGTGCCGAACGCCGTCCGCCCGTTCGTGCCGAGCAGGTTCACGCGCGCGCCCGACAATCCGGCGCCGCCCCGCGTCACACGGCCCCGCACCTCGGCGAGCGCATTCGGCCCGACGGCGTATCGGGCGATCGCCTTGGCCGTCTGGTCGGGATCCACCCAGTTGATGCGATCCGTGAGCACCGGAAACATCACCGTCGATCCGAGGAACGAGTGATCGAACCCCAGCCAGTGGCCCATTTCGTGAGTGATCACGGCGACCAGCGATTCGTCGCCGCGACTGAACGGCACGTCGAGAATCATGTCGAGGAATGCATCAGCTCCCCATCCGGGCCTGCCGACCGTAGCGCGCGCCGCCTGGCGAATGTTCTCGGCGTGGATGAGATTGCCGCCTTCGCCGGGACCCACGATGCGGAACTTGATGTAGGTGCCCGGAATCGTCCAGTTCCGCGCGGCGCGTTCGACGACGCCGACGGGATCGTCCGTGATGAGCAGCATCGACGGATCGACCTCGATCTTGAGTCCGCCATCGGCGAAGTCCTCAGGCGCGAGCCCGCGATTGGGAATGATCCCCGAAAACTCGACGTCCGCGGACTTGTCCGTGCCCTCGGTCAACGCCGAGCCACATCGGAATGCATCGCCGTCCCGAGCTTCGACATCCGTCGAACGCGGCGATTCATTCGCGGCCACGAGCCCGACGGACAGTCCAACGATCGCGATAGCTGCAAGAATTCGCTTCATGACACCTCTACGAGCCCGGCCATTATGACACGCACTCATGGTCGGATGCCCGATTCCGGTGCCGCGGCGGATGCCGTATGCTCTCGTTGATCCTCCGAGACTCGTCATGACTCCCGAAATCGCCTACGTCCTCATCCTCTTCGTGGTCGCGCTAGTCTGCTTCGCGACCGAGATCTTCGCGGTCGACGTCGTGGGTCTGCTCGTCCTGCTCGCGCTCGTGCTGCCAAAGGTCTTCGGCCTGCAGATCCTGACTCCTGGCGAAGCGCTCGGCGCGTTCGGCGACGAGACCGTCATGCTTCTCATCGCCGATTTCATGCTCACGACCGGACTCATCCGGACGGGAATCACGGCGGAGATCGGCAACCAGATCTACCGCATCGGATCGAAGCGTCCGTGGACGGTCGTCCCCCTCCTGCTCTGCGTCGCGGCGGCGATCTCGTTCTGGATCTCGAACACCGTCACAATGGCCGTCTTCCTTCCGATCGCCGTCGGCATCTCGCAGCGGATGAAGATCAGCCCTTCACGAGTGCTGATGCCGCTCGCTTTCTCGATCATCCTCGGCGGGACGGTCACTCTCATCGGGACGTCGACGAACCTCGTGATCTCGGGACGTCTGCCCGATTACGGGCAGGCGTCGATCGGTCTCTTCGAAATGACGCCAGTCGGCATCGTCCTGACGCTCGCCGGGCTCGCGTACATCTTCACGCTCGGTCGCAAGATCATTCCGGAGCGCCACAAGGGCGGCGAGCTCACGACCGACTACAAGATGCGCGAGTACCTATGCGAACTGCTCGTTCTCGAGGGATCGGCTCTCGTCGGTCGGGCCGTCCGCGACGCCGGCATCGGCGAGAAGCTCGACCTGAACATCCTCGGCATAATCCGCGACAAGACGCAGACGCTGTCGCCGCGACCCGACCTCATCATCGAGGCCGGCGACCTCATGCTCGTCGAGGGCAAGGTCGCGAACATAATGCGGATCAAGGACACGTCCGGCATCGAGATCAAGCCCGACGTGAAGCTGAAGGATCCGGATCTCACCTCGAAGGACGTCGAGCTGGCCGAGATCACCATCGTCCCGGGCTCGTGGCTCGTCGGACGTACGCTCAAGGAATCGCATTTCCGCGAGCGGCAGAACCTGACCGTGCTCGCGATCAACCATCACGGTGGCGTCCGCCGCAACAAGCTGAGCATCACGAAGCTGCGCGCCGGCGACGTCCTGCTCGTACAGGGCGCGCGCGAATCCATCGGCCGAATGGCGCTCGACCGGAACAACTTCATCGTGCTCGGCGAGCTGCCGTCGAACATGCTCGTCCGCAAGGACCGAGCCCGATACGCGATCGCCATCTTCGTCTTCGTGGTGATCCTTGGATCGGTCAAGCTGATGCCGTTCTCCATCGCATTCGTGCTCGGGACGGTGCTGATGTTCCTGACCGGCTGTCTTACGCCCGAGGAAGGCTACCGCGGAGTCAACTGGGAGATGATGGTGCTCATCGCCTGCATGATCGCGTTCGGCGAGGCGATGGAGAAGACGCAGGCGGCCACCTACATCGCCGGGCTCGTCGTGTCGTACGTCAGTCCGTACGGCATATTCTGGGTGATGACGGCGTTCTTCGTCCTGACGGTCTTCCTCACGCAACCAATGTCGAATCAGGCGTCGGCGCTCGTCGTATTGCCCATTGCGGTCAACACGGCTGTCGCGATCGGAGTCAATCCTCGCACGCTCGTCATGGTCGTCGCCTATGCGGCATCGTGCTCGTTCCTGACACCGCTCGAACCGGCGTGCATCATGGCCTACGGTCCAGGCCGGTACCGATTCAGGGACTTCGTGGTCGCCGGATCGGGACTCACGCTCATCGTCTACGTCATCGTCATGCTCATGGTGCCGATGATCTGGAAGCCCTGAGACCGGAGCGCCCGATGACCAGAACCATTCAGTGGACGGGAATCGTGATGACCGTCGCCGTCAGCGCCGGCATCGTCTGGCTTTACGCGACGCAGCCCCGGTCGATCTCAGAGTTGCGCACGAACGTCGCGGTCCAGGCGAATCTCTACGAGGTCGACCGCGTCCAGTACGATCTCGGGACGAAGGCATTCCGCGAGAAACAGTTTCGCATCGCGATCGAGCGCTTCACTCGCGCCGATGCGGCGTCGAAAGATCCGCAAACGCAGTTCCTGATCGCCACTTCGCACTACGAGCTCGGCCGCGGCAACATCTACGACGACGACACCGAGTTCACGGCGGCGCTCGCGGCGGTGGACCGGTGTCTCGCAAATGCGCCGGACCATACTTTCACGTTTGTCGATCCGTCCCTCGCACTGCCCTTCACGTCGGCCGAGCGTCTGCGCGAGCGTTTGCGGGATGGCCTCTCGACAACCGCGGGCGACCTGAACCCGTTCGGCGGCGGCGCCGAGGAGCACCCGCGATGAATGCGCTTCTGCTCAGGCATCTCGGACTCCCGATGATCTTCCTCGCCGTCGCACTGCTCGGTGGTCTGCGGTTTGCTGCCGCAGATCAGGCGCTCCGCTTCGTGCCGCCTCCGCTGACTACGCTTCTGCTCGCCTCGGCGACGCTCCTCCTGTTCGGCCGGGCGCGTCTCGTAGACGTCGGACGCGATTGGATCGGGCCTGCCCGCTCGCCGGTCGAGAACGTCTCGAACGGGTTGACGCTCGTCGCGCTCTTTGCAGCCACCGTTCAGGTTTTCAACGCAGTCATGCCCGAAGACGCGCTCTTCTTTGCCGTGTTCACGGTCGTCCTTGCGCTCGTGCTCTGGAACTCGTTGCTGTCGACCACGCTGCCTCATCGTCTCGTTGTCAGCCTCGGCGGCGTCCTGCTGGCGGGGTTCGTGGTGAAGTACCTGTTGCTCGCCGCATTGTTCGAACCCGGCGAGTCCGTCGCGCGATCCATCGTGCAGTCCGTTCTTCGTGGCGTGACGCTTGGAGGACTCGACAGCGAACCGTATTCGCGAGCCACCGGTTACTCGGCGTTTGCGTGCGTCGCACTCTATCTCGTCGGACTCTGGGCCGCGTCGCCACCGCGTGACGCGAGGGTTGACCTGCTTGCCGAGATCCTCGCGCGGCCCGAGGCACTGACGGAGGGACAGCGTCAGCGAGTCCTCGAGGCACTGGCTCCGCGTGAGATCGGCTCTGGAAGTTATTCCGACGCCGCTATCGACGTAACGGAGGAGGAAACATCGTGAGAGCCGTCGTCCAGCGAGTGTCGAGGGCCGAGGTTCGAGTTGCGGGCGAAGTGACCGGGCGCATCGGTCCGGGGCTGGTGGTACTCCTCGGCGTGGGACGCGACGACACGGAGTCCGAGGCCGCCTGGATGCTCGACAAGATCGCCGGACTGCGAATCTTCGCAGACGAGGCAGGCAAGATGAACCTGTGCCTCGAGGACATCCGCGGCGGGCTGCTCGTGGTCTCGCAGTTCACGCTGTACGGCGACACGCGGAAAGGAAGGCGACCCTCGTTCATCGACGCCGCGCCTCCCGAGCTTGCCGTCGCGCTCTACGAGAAGTTCGTCGAGCTCGCAAGAGCCCGTGGACTCGACGTGGGCACGGGGGTCTTTCAGGCAATGATGGACGTCGATCTGGTCAACGACGGACCCGTCACGCTCATCGTCGAAAGCCGCGAGCGGCCACCGGGGTAGCGGGCGTGTGAGTTCGCTGCAGCGTACGATCCCTCCACGGAGCGGCGCCGTGCGTTGCCAATCCTCGCGCGACCTCTATAATGTCGGCACGCGTCTCCCGCGTAAATCACCAGTCACCACAGCGGATCAGGAGTCCTCGCTTGGACGGCAAACTGCACGCTCCCCAGGTCAAAGTCGCGCTTTCCGGCATTTCCGACGTCGGATCGGTGCGAACGAACAATGAAGACCGCTTCCTGATCGCCGATGTGACTTCCGGTCACGAGGTCGTTGGCGAGGCCCTCAACGGTCACGTTCTCTCGGACCGTGGCACGCTCCTCGTGGTTTCCGACGGGATGGGAGGCGCCGAAGCAGGCGAGGTCGCCAGTCGAATCGTCGTCGAGAGCCTGCGTGACGGCCTGTCCCAGGCACCGCCGGTGGTTGTGGCGGACGACGCGCTTCGCAACGTCGTCGAGCAGGTGAACGCCGAGATCTGGAACGAAGCGGCGAACAATCCGAAGTGCAAGGGCATGGGCGCGACTCTTGCCGCGGCGTGGATCATCGGCTCTGACGCCCTCATCGCACACGTCGGAGACTCGCGGGGGTATCTGCTTCGCGCCGGACACATGCGACAGGTCACGCGCGACCAATCGATGGTCGAGTCGCTCGTCGAGGCCGGAATGATCGACCGCGCCGCCGCCGAGAGCCACCCGCAGCGCAATGTGATCCTGCAGGCCATGGGCGCCAGGCCCGAGGTCGCGGTCGCGATCGAGCGCGTCGAGCTCAGAAGGGGCGACTTCCTGCTCTTCTGTTCCGACGGCCTCTCGGGCAAGGTCTCGCAGGACGAGATGCGCGATGCCATCCTGACGACTCCCACGCTCGGCGATGCCTGCAGGCGCCTGGTCGACATGGCCAATGCCCGCGGTGGCGAGGACAACATCACGGTCGTGATCGCCGAGCTGGATGGAGATGGGCTACCGGCGACCGGGCTCAACGAGCGAATGACGCGAACCCTCAAGTCCCTGTCCGAGTTCGACTTCAAGGTCGGCGCTGGGTACGCGACGCCCGCCGCGCACCCGACGCACGCGTTTGGAAGTGATCCCGTGATCGAGAACGGTCCAGGTCCGAAGGAGTACCCTCCGCCTGGTGCGCCGGGAACGCCGCCACCGCCTTCCGTGACCGATCCGACGCTGAACATCGGCACGTTGCCCGCGCCGAAGAAGCCGTCGTCGGACTGAGCACCTCAAACCTCAAGTAACTTCTCACCCATGCCTCGCCAACCGCTTGCAAAATAAAGTCGTTGACATTGCATGACCGATTGACGTATCCCTACGGGACCAGTCTCGCACTGCAGGGGTTATTCGGACACCAACCACTCGCCGGCAATAGCCGGTGGAGGTGCACGGTGAACTCAGCCAGCTCAAGCTCGACCGCTCCCGTTCTCGCGCGTGTTCAACCCGTCGCCGACGGCTCCCGCGCTCCGATATCACGACCTTCCGGCTCCAGGACCCTGCCTCGGCATGCGTCGTTCGCTGAACGACTGACAACCAGGCGGCTCACGCAGGAGGCCGCGCGCGCGCGCTCGGGGAGATGACTCCGTTTCTTTGCGCCTCTGCGAGGCCTCAGCGTCTCTGCGAGTAACGCGCCCGCACGACAGGTTCTCGCAGAGTCGCGGGAGGACTCGCAGAGGCACGGAGAAGACGCTACTGATCTCCCCTCGCGACTGCTTCCCTCCACTCCGCCTCGGACACTTCGCCGAGCGATTCGAACTCGTCAACCTTGAAGTCCGCCCGGCCCCAAAGGAAGCTCGCTCGGTAGATCCGTACGTGCGCCTCGCCTCTCGGATCGTCGAGCCCCAGCAGATACGACCCGGTCAACCAGCCGAGCCCCGTCCCTCCGCCTGCTCCCACCGGCCGAATCAACGTGCCCCGAACGTGAAGTTCAGGCTCGGCCGCAATCGCCTCGCACTGCTCGAGGCGGCTTCGCTCCGGGTACACGGACCCGCACACCGCGCAGACGAATGCAGAGGCGCGCGAGTCCGTCACAGTCTCTCGACCGCCTAAGCCGTCTGCGGCCCGGGCAGCGTCGCACCGTCGATCACGCCATCCACGGTCTCGGCCATGATTCCGTCGACAACCGCCGTCAACTCGCCCGTCTCCTCGAAGCGGCGCAGCTGCCGGTCCGCACTCGTGCCGTTCTCGAGAATCGTGTGGACGTACTCGATCTCCTTGCGCGAGCCGAGCTCGTCGACGACGTCGTCGATGAAGTCGAGCAGCTCGAGGATCAGGTCCCGCGTCGGCACTTCCTTCTGCTTGCCGAAGTCGATCATCTTGCCGTCGAGCCCGTAGCGCACGGCGCGCCACTTGTTCTCCTGGATGAGGGCGCGGCGATAGAGCCGGAATCCCATGTTCTGCCGGTACAGCTTGTAGAGCTTCGCGATGATCGCCTGGAACAACGCGGCAATAGTGACCACCTCGTCGACCTTCGACGGCAGATCGCAGATGCGGAACTCGAGCGTCGGGAAGAACGGATGCGGGCGCACGTCCCACCAGATCTTCTTCGCGTTGTCGATGCAGCCGGTCTTGATGAGCAGATTCACGTACGAATCGAACTCGCCGATCGAACTGAAGTAGTCCGGGATGTCGGTCCGCGGAAACTTCTTGAAGACCTCGCAGCGGTAGCTCTTCAGTCCGGTGTTCCGGCCCACCCAGAACGGCGAGCTCGTCGTCAGCGCGAGCACGTGCGGCAGGAAGTAGCGCGCCGCGTTCATCAGGTGCACCGAGGCGTCGCGGTCGTCGATGCCGACGTGGACGTGCATTCCGAAGATCAGCAGGGAGCGCGCCACGTGCTGCATCTCTTCGATGAGCAGGTAGTACCGCTCGTTCGGCGTGATCTGCGACGTCTCCCAGTCCGAGAACGGATGCGTCGACGCCGCCGCGATGCGCAGTCCCTTCTTCGCCGCAAGCTCCGAGATCACCCGCCGGAGGCGAATGACGTCGGCGCGCGCTTCCTGGACGTTGGCGCAGATTCCGGTCCCGACCTCGATCATCGACTGATGCATCTCGGGCTTCACCTGCTCCCCGAGCATCATCTGGCCCTCATCGATCATTTCGGTGATGTGCGCCTTCAGGTCGCGCGTCACCGGGTCGATGATCTGGAACTCCTCTTCGATACCCAACGTGAAGTCAGCCATTGATGCCTCCGGGTGAGTCGTTGGCGGGCCGAACTGCTAGCCCTTCAGGATGAACGTCGGAACCATGCCGCCCCCCGACGTCACGTTGCAGAGCGATGAGGTCGAAAGCCTGGTAAAGGCACTCTCGACCTTGCCGAAAAAGAGCAGCGGATCGAGATCGACGAGCTGCTCGGCGAGCTCGTAGCCCCCCGCGTCATCCATCGCGGGGAAGACTTCACGGGCCGTCGGAACGCGCTCCTGGACGAGGTAGTCGCCCGCCAGCGCTTCCGCAATGGCCGCTTCCCACTCGACGGCGTCCGACTCCCAGCCGATGTGAATCCCGTGGCCGCCGTAGTCGTCGTTCGGCTTGAGCACCAGCCGATCCCGGTTCTCGCGGATGAACGGTACGAGGTCGATGTCCCGATCGCCGTGAACCGTCCGGGTCTCTTCGGCGCGCCGGGTCCACGGGACGTGCGCGGCGATCACCGCACGTTCCTCGTCCGTGAACAGGTGGGCGTATCGCTCGTTGGTGAGTACGCCGAAGAACATCTTCTTGTGGACGAACTTCACGCGGAAGCTGTTGACCATCACGATCGACTGCGTCGCATACGCATCGTGGAGCGCCGACAGCTCGTCGATCTTCTCGAGGAATTCGTTCGTGAGAACGCGCTTGTAGACGAGATCGATCTCGAAGTCGCCGTGCCGCAACCGGCCGTTCTCGAAGGTCAGGTGGCGCGGATCGACGATCGTCGTCGGGTAGCCGTGCTCCTCGAAATACGACTTGAACAGCTCGAATTCGGCCTTCGTCGGCAGGCCTTCCCAATCGACAATGGCGATGTTCGGCCGTCCGCCCTCGGGCCGCACCTGCTTCCAGACTTCGAGGAGGACGCCGAGCAGCTTGTCGCGCCCGTGCAGCGTCGCGACCTCGAACTCTTTCATGAACTCCAGCATTGCGGGCTGCTGGAGGAAGATGGCAGTCGCGACGTCGGCGTAAGCGATGCCGGCCGGGCACTCCGCGTTGAGCTCGACGAACGAGTAGGCGCCTTCCGTGAGGAACGAGTCGAGGCGCGCACTCGGCGAAATGTAGTCGTAGCCGGGATCGATGGCGACCAGGCGCCGCTCGGCCTCCGTCAGTCCGAGCTCGTCCTGAAGGCCGACGTCCATACGCGCTGCGTTTCCAACCTTCTGAACGCAAGTCCATATGGCTTCGCAGACGTGGCGTATCCGGTTCCAGTCCGATTCGACGACGAAGTGCGGACGCAGGTAGGGCATGAGCGGTCGACCGCCGAAGATCAGATTGGCCTGCTCGAAGCGGTCGTGCATGTAGGCAGAGCTGCGCGCGGCCATGTCGCCCTCGGCGAGGATCGCATGAAAGCGCTCGACGGCCCGCTCGAGCAGTACGATCGCCTGCGACCGGCCGGGTTCGCTCGTCATCGTCTATTCCCCTTTGCCGACGACGCGCTTGTTCAGGAACTCGCTAAACCGCAGCTCGCCGATCGACGACTTGCCCTCGTGGGCCGTTCGAATCGCCAGATCCGCAACCTTCTCGACCATCCAGTTGAAGTAGACCGAACCGACCGACCACCAGTCGGCGTCCGGCGCGGGATTCATGTAGTCGATGGCGTACGGGACTCCGTCCTTGATCGCAAACTCGACGGTGTTGATGTCGTAGCCGAGCGCCTCGCAGATCGCGATCGACTCGCGACAGCAGCGCTCGTAGACCTCGGGCTCGAGATAGTCCGGAACGACGAGGTAGCGCTGGTGGATCGGGTCGTAAGGCATCGGCCAGACGTCCTTCTTGCCGATCGTGTAGCAGCGTACGTAATGGTCGAACGCGACGTACTCCTGCAGCACCATGCAGTCCGTTCCGCTCTCGTTGTACTTCTCGAACAGCTCTTCCCAGTTGTTGATCCGCGAAACGCCGCGCCAGCCGCCGCCGTCGTACGGCTTCATGAAGGCCGGGAATCCGATGTGCTCCATGATCTCTTCCCAGTCGAGCGGGTACTTGAGATTGCGAAGCGACTCGGAGACGACGCCTTCCTTGTAGTCCTTCTGCGGCAGCAGCACGGTCTTGGGCACTGCAATGCCCATGAGCGTCGCCAGCGCGTAGTTGAAGAACTTGTCGTCGGCGGTCCACCAGAACGGGTTGTTGATGACGATCGTGCCGGCGAGCGCAGCGTTCTTCAGGTAGGCGCGATAGAAGGGGACTTCGTGCGAGATCCGGTCGATGATGACGGCGTATTCGCAGGGCTCGGCCATCCTGATGCCGCCGAGGCGGATGTACTCGGCGGTGACTCCGGCGTTTCGAGAGTTGATCTCATTGATCAGCGCCGGCGGGAACGTGGCCTCCCGGCCTACGAGGACTCCGATCTTCATACGGGATGGGCTCCTTGCAACGAAGTGGATCGTCTGTCGGGGAAAAGCCCCGGGATTCTAGCCAAGGGTGCCGGTC
>CAZQBW010000044.1:0-16551 GCA_964591515.1 uncultured Clostridia bacterium | reverse complement strand
TACGAGGGCGTCCGGACAGGAACCCACCAGAACCCCGAGCGGTAGCGAGGGGCCGGCGATACAACACACGACAGTGAATTGAGCGGCCGGCCCCTCGCTACCGCTCGGGGTTCTGCTTCTCGGTCAGAAGCGGTATTTCACTCCGGCCTGAATCAGCCGCGACGGTCCCGGAATGAGTCCGCGGGATCGGTCGGCTATGTACGTCTCGTCGAAGAGGTTCTTCACCGTCACGAAGAACGTTGTCGGCATCGTCTCGGCCTTGTAGCTGAAGGCGAGATTCCAGACCGTGTAGGCTGGGATGGCGCCACGCTGGCCGTCCGCCGATCCGAGGAATGTGTTCAGGTCGTCGGAGAACTGCTCGCTGACGCGAACGGCCTCGACGAGCGCGTCGATGCCGACTGGATGCGAGTAGCCAATGTTGGCGTTCACGAGGTGGTTCGGCGCGTACGGAAGCCGGTTTCCATCCACCCGCGTGGTCGCGAAACCGGGAATGTTGCTGAAGCGGACACCCTCGAACTGCGCCACCGGCAGCCAGGTGTATGCGATTCGGCCATAGACGTTGTGCGAAGAGCCTACGAGCGTTCCGGTGTCAACGCGTCCCGTGAACTCGAAGCCCTGGTGCAGCGTCTCGCCGCCGTTCGTGAACGTCGCTCCCGTGCCGCCGGCGATGCTCGCCGGTACGACCTGGTTCTCGTAGTCCATCCGGAAGAACGTCGCATCGAGCCGGATTCCGGGACGAAGCAGGGACCGGGCCCCGACTTCGTAGTTCCAGCTCAGCTCGGCGTCGAGGTCGACGCTGCCGCCGGTCGTGTTGTTGATGATGTCCTCGGTGCGAGGCGGCGCGAATCCGCGATGGACTCCGCCGAAAACCGTCGCCTTTTCGCCGAAACTGTAAGCGAGACCGAGACCGGGCAGCACTTGCGTGACATCGGTCGATCCGGTCACGCCGAGGCCGCCTGCCGGGTTCGGAGCAATCCGGTTCGTCCTCTCATACGAGATGCGCTCGACTCGTACGCCGGGAGTGATCGTCAGGCCGCCGATGATGAACCGGTTCTGGATGAAGCCCGAGACAGCTCCGCTCTTCCGCTCGTTGTCCTCGACGATGACGCCGTCGCGGGCCGTCGGGAAGTCGCCGTTTTTCTGGACGCGGTCCTGGTGCTCGTAGTGGTATCGGAAACCGGCATCGAGCTCGTTGCGGATGCCGAACAGCGAGTGGCTCGCGTTCAGTCGCGGCTCGACTCCGAGGAAGTAGTATTCGCGCAGACGTCCCTGGTTGCCGCAGTCCGTGTAGAGGTTCTCCATCCCACCGCACTTCGGATCGGCCGAGTCGTTCGGGCGCTCGTTCGAGTTGCTCGACTGGCGCCACCAGTGGCGCTTGAAGCGCTGTCCGTAAACCGTCGTCGACAGCATTGCGTTCGAGCCCAGTAGAACGGCGTGCGAGACCGAAGCACCGACCCGGTCGCCGTAGAAGTGGTCGTTGATGAACGGATTCTGGTGCGGATTCTCGTCGTATTCGTCCTGACGGAGGCCCGAGTACGGGACCTTCGAGTCTTCACCATAGTAGTTGCCACGGAAGACGAGTGTCTGCCGGTCGCCGATCGTCGTCACTGCTTTTCCGAACACGTCGTTTATCCCGAATCGCATGCTCTCGCGGGCGCCTTCCCCCTGCTTTCGCAGGTAGTGAAGGAAGAATCCCGTGTTGCCGATCGTGTCGCCGATCGACGCCTGACCGTTGAAGTAGTCCTTGTTGCCGCCCGTCAGCGAGATGTCGCCGCTGAGGTCCGACGGCGGATCGGGCGTCAGGTAGTTCACCACGCCGCCGAGGGTCGTCGGGCCGTAGGCGATCTGTCCCGAGCCCTTGAGCACTTCGATTGTCGAGAAACGCTCGACAGGTGGGTGGTAGTAGCTCGCATTGTCGCCGTACGGCGCGTAGGTGAGAGGAATGCCGTCTTCGAGCAGGAGGACCTTGGTCGACCGGGTCGGGTTGAGTCCGCGAATCCCGATGTTCGGACGGAGCCCGAACCCCTCTTCGTCGCGGACGTTGAGTCCGGCGATCTTTCGCAACGCCTCCGAGAAGTTGAAGACCCGGCTCGTCTCGAGCATCGCGGCGTCGACGACGTCGACCGACCCGGGAATGCGACGAACGGTCTCGGGAATTCCGGTGATCGTGGTGGCAAAGACGGCGACCTCCTCGGTGAACGCGCCCGGATGAAGCACGATCGTCGACTCGGACGCGTCGCCGCCAGCGACGGCGAGAGCGCGCGTTTCGACAGCGAATCCCTCGGCCGAAGCGGCAATCGTATAGGAGCCTGGCACTATGTCCTCGAACGCGAACGCGCCATCCGGATCCGACTCCACGGTTTGCTCGAACCCGACGCTCGCCCGTCGAAGGGTGACGCGCGCAGCGCGAACGTTCGAACCCGCCTCGTCGATGACTCGGCCACGAACGACGGCGCGGCCATCCTGGGCCGACACGACAACCGGCAGGACGAACAAGGCGAGCAGCGCAAGAGTAGCCGTCCGGCGGACTGTCAGGGATAGAAGGTTTGACGACATCGGATTGCTGAGCCTCCTCGACGCGGGCCGGCGAGCGTGCGTCCGGCCTTCTGTATTGATTTTGAAAGTGACTTTCAAATTAAGACGCAGCGCATTCTACCCAGTCGACGACCCGCGTCAAGTGGAATGTGCGCCGATGCTCGACGTCGATGGGACTCACTTACTCCGACAGGCTTCTGGAAGTACCTCAGCCATCGTCGCCAGCTGCCGGACCCGCACGCTCTCAACCGTCACCCGGCTCTCCGGAGCAATCCAAACGATCGCCCGCGTACGCCGGCCCTCGGGCGCGAGCATCACCGGACTGACCGTCGTCCATCCCGACGGTTGGACCAGGACGTCGTGATCCGACGTGCGCCTCCACAATCCGAATCGGGCGAAGCCATCGTGAACCCGAATCCTGCACGAGGCAGCGAGCGCTCCCCCGGAACCCGGCAGTAGCGGCGTTCGAATCTCGCACGCCGTCTCCCCAGTCGCAACCGTGACCCCGCCTTCGGCTTCCGGGGAACAAGACGCAACTCCACCAATCAACTCCCAGCCCCACGGTACATTCCCGTCGCGTGACTCGAGCCCGGGATTGCTGACGAGCTCGTCCCCGCCGCGAAACACTTCGCTCTCTACGTCGAGGGATTCGATCGACGGCGTGAACCGGCAGGATCGCCCGTCGGTCGTACGAAACTCGAAGCGGCCCGGCGTGAAGTCCGTAACGTCGACGAGTAGCTCACCCCCCAACACCTGCGCCACGATGCTCCTCCCGATCGCCGCCCGCCGCTCCGACACGTCGACCCGGTCGAGCCCGGCCACAAATGGAGCCGAATCCGACACTTGCAGGACACCGACCTGCCCGGCGGGACCGGGCAGGTCGTGCGGCCCGACGAACGTGAGCCATGGTCCGCCGTCGACTCGCAGATATACGTGCCGAAAGAACAGCAGCGGATTGACGGCGTACGTCCACGGGTCGAGACCGGGGGCATCCGGCCGGCGAACGACGCCGATTCGTTCGTATCGTCCCGCGACGACTACCTGATGAACCGCGAATGCAGACGCGGGCCGCCCGTCGACCTCGAGGCGCATGCCAAACGTCGGATCGACGGCAACCCAGGTTCCGTCCGCCCCGGACCAGACTTCGGCTATCGAGTGGCCCTCGTTCGGCATTCCCTGGCGAGCGGAAAGATCGATGCGACGCACGCGGAATCCCTTCGCCCGGGCAGCAGCCGCAAACACGGTCGCGAGCGACTGGCAGTTGAACCGGTCGCCATTCCGAATGTCTTCGTAGATGCGCCGGGCGGAACCATCATTGGCGAGCGCGCGATCTTCACGCTCCGTCATCGGAATGGCCCAGGCCCGGGCGGCAACGGCCTCCGCAAGCTCGAGCGCACCGTCGAGCGTCGGTTCCCGCGCGGCGTCTGAGAACTCGGCCGCGAAGAATGCGGCTTCGGAAGCCTCGAGCTCGGGTTCCGGTCCCGCCGTAAACGTTCGCGAGCCGAACGGGCTCCAGGCGTCGATCTCGCCGTCGGCGACGGTGCACCGTTCGCTCCAGCCTTCGACCGGATCGCGAACCTCGACGGCAGCCGAGCCGTCGACGATCGGAATCGAGACCTGCCGTGCTTCCAGAGTCCGCCAGGGGCCGAACTCGGCAGGCTCGCCGAATCGACCGGAATACGTGTACGTGAAGAGGAAGAGTGCGCAGCACGGGATCACCGCCAATCGCAGCCCTGCAATCCCGAGGTTAATGGAGGAGCCAGAAGAGCGCTTCATGGCGAAGCACGCTACAAACTCCAGATTCCACGACACTTCCAGCGGTCTTCCCAGCGAATTCCCTGTCGCCCGGGTCGCTTGCGAACGGAACGGCGGCCGCGTCATGGCAAACTCTCCGGGTGAAAATCACGAGTTCACTTGCGCCTCCGAGGCCGGTCGACCGGGTGCTCTGGCCTTTCCGGGAGTTCATGCGCCTGCAGGCGTCGGGCGGCATCCTCCTCTTCCTCTGTGCGATCACGGCCCTCGTGTGGGCGAATTCGCCCGGCGCTTCGTCCTACGAGGCGCTCTGGCAGGTGAAGCTGACCGTTGGCGTCGGCGACGCGGTACTCAG
This sequence comes from uncultured Clostridia bacterium, assembly GCA_964591515.1. Lineage (GTDB taxonomy): Bacteria > Acidobacteriota > Blastocatellia > UBA7656 > JADIYM01 > JADIYM01. The sequence continues at coordinate 11,909 of CAZQBW010000044.1, read as the reverse complement.
CAAGACATTGCTGCACTGGATCAATGACGGCCTGATGGTCGTGTTCTTCTTCGTCGTCGGACTCGAGATCAAGCGCGAAGTCCTCGTTGGCGAGCTCGCCTCGCCGCGAAAGGCGGCGCTGCCGATCGCCGCGGCGGTCGGCGGAATGCTCGTGCCGGCGCTCATCTACGCGTCGCTCAACATCGGCTCTCCCTCGATCTCGGGCTGGGGAATACCGATGGCGACCGACATAGCGTTCGCGCTCGGAGTGCTGGCGCTGCTCGGCGACCGCGTAAGCGTGGGCCTGAAGATTTTCCTGACGGCGCTGGCGATCATCGACGATCTCGGCGCCGTGCTCGTGATCGCGATCTTCTACACGGACACGATTGCGTGGGGCTCGCTCGCGATCGGCGGCGGCGCGCTCGCACTGCTCGCGATCGCAAACCTCGCCGGGGTCCGCAAGCCGCTGGTTTACGGACTGGTCGGAATCGTCGTGTGGCTGGCGTTTCTCAAATCTGGCGTCCACGCGACGATTGCGGGCGTGCTGCTTGCGATGACGATTCCGTCACGGACGCGGATCGATACGGTCGAGTTCCTGGTGCGAGGCCGGGCGCTGCTTGGCGACCTCGAGAAGGCTGTCGACACGGAAGAGGACGCCGACGCCGTCCGCCACGGCGCCGTCGAGGAGCTCGAGGTCGCGTGCGAACTGGCGCAGACGCCGCTGCACCGCCTCGAGCACGGGCTGCATCCGTGGGTCGCCTTCGTGATCATGCCGATCTTCGCGCTTGCGAATGCCGGAGTGTCGCTCGCGGGCGACGTCGGCGCCGTTATCTTCGACCGGGTCACGCTCGGCGTGCTGCTCGGTCTGCTCGTCGGCAAGCAGGTCGGCGTGATGCTGGCGTCGTGGGTCGCGGTACGACTGAATCTCGGTTCCCTGCCGAGCGGCACGACGTGGCGGCAACTCTACGGCGTCAGCTGGCTCGCGGCGATCGGGTTCACGATGTCGCTCTTCATCGCGAGCCTGGCGTTTGACGACGCCGGCTCACTCGCCGCCGCAAAAGTCGGAGTCCTCGCTGCCTCCCTCGTCGCCGGTGTCGTGGGGTACGTCCTCTTGAGGATGAAGAGTTGACAGAATTAAATGAAGAGCATCGCGGATTGGACGGATGTCGCGGATGAGGTGGATCTGAGTCCGAATGCTCAGATCCGCCTCATCCGCAGCATCCGCCGAATCCGCGATGCTCTTCGTCCTGTCAAACCTGTCAACTCTCCCTCAAATCAGCAGCGAGGAGGCGGTGGAAGAGGTGCTCGCCGGCTTCGCGGCGGACGGAGAGGCGGCCACGGACGTAGGCGCGTGAGGTCAGGCCGCGCTGCACGGACTTGCAGATGGCGGTGTCTTCGTCCTGGATGCGCTGGCCGACGTCGATGCTCGCGCGGTTGCGCTCGGCGGCGGCTTCCGAGACGTCCGGGAAGTAGAAGTCGAAGATGACCTCGGTCCTGTCGACGCCGCGCGGGATGACGAGGTTCGTGTCCATCACGCCCTCGTACCAGTTGATCATGAAGTTCGGGTAGATCCAGTAGTAGAGCGCCCGCTCGCCCGTACGAACGGCGCCCGTCTGCGCCTCGGCGCCTTCCTGGACCATTGGGCTCGACTGCAGGCAGAAGCGCTCGCCGTTCTCGATCGTGTACTTCGGATAATCGAGCACGCTGTCGAGGCCCTTGTGCAGATACGGAATGTGGTACCCGCCGTCGAGGTAGTTGTCGACGAAGACCTTCCAGTTGCATTCGAACTCGTAGTGCCGGCGCTCGAACCAGTGCAGGCCGGCAAGACCGAGCGGGCGGATCTGGGCGATCAGGTCGTCGCCGAGAAACTCGTCGAGCGACGGACCGCCGTCGTCGAGCTTCACGAAGACCCAGTTCTCCCATTCGGCGACCTGGACCGGCACGAGTCCATGCTCGGCGCGGTCGAAGTTGCAGACGCCGGCGAAGTCCGGCGTGCCCTTGAGCTGTCCGTCGAGGGCGTATGTCCAGCCGTGGTAGGGACAGCGGAGGGACTTGGCCTCGCCCTCGGGCTCTTCCATCACGGCGGCCGCGTGGTGCCGGCAGACGTTGAAAAAGCCTCGCAGCACGTTGTCCGATCCGCGAACGACGACGATCGGCTCGTTCGAGATTTCCCACGTGACGTAACGGCCGGGCTCGCGCAGCTGGTCGGCGCGGCCGACGAGCTGCCACGTTCGTGAAAAGACCGTTTCGAGCTCGCGGTCGAGCACGCGCTGGTCGACGTACCAGGGCGCGGGAATCGTCGAGGCTTCCTCGAGGGGAGCCGTCGGATCGTAGAGATCGAGAACGTCCTTCATTCGTCTATCTTCCTTTGCGCCTTTGCGAGTCCTTGGCGTCTTTGCGAGAAACGCGGCCGTACGTCAGGTTTCTCGCAAAGACGCCAAGGACTCGCAAAGGCGCAAAGCAGCTACCGAATCACCAACGGCGTCTGCATCTTCCGCGGCGGATTGAAGAACGGCGTCTTCACGACCTCCGCCGGCACCCGGTGCCTCACCGCCTCCACCGTCATCTCCATCTCCAGCCTTGTCCCCACCTCGAAATACCCCCGGTCGATCGTGGCAAGCGCGATCATCTTCTTGAGCACCGGCGACCACGTCGTCGACGTCGCCTTCCCCACCTGCTTTCCACCCGAGTACACCGGCACCGCCGCGCGCGACGCCGTCGCCGGCATCGCAGGCGGCAACCCGGACCGCTCGTACACGGCCTCGATGCCGCCCCAGTCGAGCTCGAGCCCCACGATCTCGCGCGCGTGACCGCGCCTGCGCTCGTCCGCGAGCGCCGCCTGCCCGACGAAACGCGCCTTGTCCTTGCTCACGAGCCGCCCGAGCCCCATCTCGTACGGCGTGTACTTCTGCGCCTCGATCTGCGCGCGCTTCGCGTTGTTGAAGTCGACGTCGATCAAGAGCAGTCCCGCCTCGATCCGCGCGACGTCGAGCGCAAGCATCCCTGCCGCGTGCACGTCGAACGCTTCGCCGGCGGTCACGAGCGCGTCCCAGACCGTAACCGCCTTTTCCCACGGCATCCAGACTTCGTACCCGAGATCGCCGGTGTAGCCCGTCCGCGAGATGTCGACCGGCACTCCGGCGATCGTCCCGCTCGTGACGCGGAAGTACTTCAGGTTCTCGACGTCCGCTTCGGCCGCCTTCATAAGCAGTCCGCCCGAGGTCGGACCCTGCAGCGCCAGCGCCGCGGTCTGCTCCGAGATGTCCTCGATCGTCACGTCGAGCCCGCGCGCATTCTGGTGGAACCACCGGATGCTCGGGTCGGCCGCGGTCCACCGGAACGTGTCCTCGGCGAGGCGCGACACCGTGCCGTCGTCGATGACCTTTCCGTGCTCGTCGCACCAGGGCGTGTAGTAGACCTGTCCGACCTGCATCTTCTTCGCGTTGCGCGTGATGATGCGGTCGACGAGGCGTTCCGCGTCCTTTCCCATAATCCGGTACTTGTAGAGCGGCGAGATGTCTATGAGCGCGGAAGCGTTCCGGATCGCGTTGTATTCGTGCTCGTGGTGCGGCTCGTACGAGCTGACCGCGTAGAAACCGGACCATTCCCGGTAATTCAGGCTCTCGCAGAGCGAGAACGTCCGCTCGTGGAAGGCCGTTCCGATGGGCATTTGTGGGTACCTCAACCGCGAGTTGTCAGGGCGGCCGAGTATAAGTATCCTTCCGGCGCCTCAGCAAGCAGCGACAGCGCGAACCTATGACTCAACAGTACGATGCCGTCATCATCGGCGGCGGCCACAACGGCCTGACGACCGCGGCGTACCTGGCCCGGGCCGGCAAGAAGGTGCTCGTCCTCGAGCGGCGCCACGTGCTCGGCGGCGCGGCCGTGACCGAGGAAGTTTTCCCCGGGTTCAAGTTCTCGGTCTGCTCGTACGTCGTCTCGCTGCTGCGGCCCGAGATCATCCGCGAGCTCGACCTGCCGCGTCACGGCCTCGAGATCCTGCCGCTCGACGGCACGTTTTCGCCGATGCCGAACGGGGATTACCTCTGGCGCGTCAACGACCACGGCAAGACGCGTCGCGAGATCGCACGCCACTCCAAGCTCGACGCCGAGGCCTACGACGAATACGGCAAGGCGATGGTAGAGATGGGCCGGTTCGTCAAACCCATCCTCGAGATGACGCCGCCCGATCCGACGTCGCTCAGGCCGAAGGGCCTCAGGGACCTCGCGTTCCTCGGCCGCCGGTTCCAGAAGCTCTCGGCCGACGACAAGTACAACCAGGTCCAGCTCATGACGATGAGCGCCGTCGACTTCCTCGACCAGTGGTTCGAGACCGACGTGCTCAAGGCGACGATGTCGGCATCGGGCATCATCGGGACGTTCCTCGGCGTGCGCTCGCCGGGAACGGCGTACGTGCTGCTTCACCACTACATGGGCGAGATCGACGGCGCGTTCCGGTCGTGGGGTTTCGCCCGAGGCGGCACCGGCGCGATCTCGAACGCGATCGCCGATGCGGCGCGCGAGGCCGGCGTCGAGATCCGCACCGAAGCGCCGATCGAGAAGATCCTGCATTCGAACGGCCGCGCGACGGGCGTCGTGCTCAAGAACGGCGACGAGATCCACGCGAGGGTTGTCGTCTCGAGCGTGGATCCGCGGCTCACGTTCATCAAGATGCTCGGAGCCGAGCACCTGCCGTCGGACTTCGTCGAAGACATCAACCGCTACAAGTTCCGCGGCTCGTCGGGGAAGGTGAACATGGCGCTCGACGGGCTGCCCGAATTCACGTGCCTTCCGGGCCACGGCGCGCACCTTCGCGGTGCGATCTCGATCTCGCCGAGCGTTGAATACATGGAGCGCGCGTATGACGACGCGAAGTACGGGCGCTTCTCGCGCCGGCCGTACATGGACGTCGTGATCCCGACGCTCACGGATCCGTCGCTCGCGCCTCCGGGCAAGCACGTTATGTCGTGGTTCGTGCAATACGCGCCCTACAAGCTCAAGGACGGCGACCCGACCTGGGACGAGCAGCGCGAAGCCTTCGGCGACGCCGTCGTCGACACGCTCTCGGAGTATGCGCCGAACCTGCGCGAGCACATCCTGCACCGTCAGGTGCTGACGCCGCTCGACATCGAGCGCGAGTTCGGCCTGACGGAAGGCAACATCTTCCAGGGCGAGCTTTCGCTCGAGCAGCTCTTCTTCCTGCGGCCGGCGCCGGGCTGGGCGCAGTACCGGACGCCGATCAAGAACCTCTACATGTGCGGGTCGGCGACGCATCCCGGCGGCGGCATCATGGGCGCGCCCGGACGCAACAGCGCGCTCAAGCTGCTCGCGGACTGGAAGGCGGGCAAAGTCTGATGGCGGCCACGCGCGACATCATCATCATCGGCGGCGGTCACAACGGACTCGTGACGGCCGCGTACCTCGCGAAGGCCGGAATGAAGCCGCTCGTGCTCGAGTCGCGGCTCGCGCTCGGTGGCGCCGCGCGCACCGAAGAGCTCGCACCGGGCTTCCGCTGTCCGACGCTCGCGCATGCCGGTGGCCCGTTCGAGCCGAAGGTCATTGCGGACCTGGGCCTCGCGAAGCACGGCGTCGAGTGGATCACGCCCGCGGTGCGCGCCTTCGCGCCCGACGCGAACGGAGGCGGCTTCTGCCTCTACGACGACGCGGAGCGCACGGCGACCGAGTTGTCGAAACTCTCGGCGAAGGACGCCGCTGGTTACCGAGAGTTCCGGAGAGCGTTCGAGCGCATCGGGAAGGTGCTCGGACCGATCCTGCGCACGACGCCGCCGTCAATCGATCGGCCGACGGCCGGCGACGCACTCACATTCCTGAAGGTCGGCAAGAACTTCCGCGGACTCGGAAAGCGCGACGCGTACCGCCTGCTTCGTTGGGGACCGATGGCGGTCGCAGATCTCGTGTCGGAGTTCTTCGAGTCGGACCTGCTGCGAGCGACCATTGCGGCCCGAGGCATTTACGGCAGTTTCGCCGGACCGTGGTCGGCAGGTACGGCGCTTCCGCTCCTGCTGCAAGCGGCGCTCGACGGGCAGGCGCTTGCGCCCGCGCAGACCGTGCGCGGGGGCTTGGGCGCCCTGTCGGACGCGATCGCGTCCGCGGCGAAATCGTTTGGCGCCGAGGTTCGGACCGGCGCGCCGGTCGCGTCGATTCTCGTCCGAGAGAACCGCGCCGTCGGCGTCGTGCTCGAGAGCGGAGAGGAGATCCTGGCGAAGGCCGTCGTCTCGAATGCGGACCCGAAGCGGACGTTTCTGCACCTCGTCGATCCGGGCGACGTCGATCCCGACTTTGCCGGCAAGATCAGCAACTACCGGATGGCCGGCGTCACAGCGAAGGTGAACTACGCGCTCTCGGGACTCCCGGCGTTCGACGCCCATGCGCACGCGTCGACTGAAGGCAACAGGCACCTCGCGGGCCGTATCCACATCGGCTCGGGCATTGACTATCTTGAGAAGGCCTTCGACGCATCGAAGTACGGCGACTTCTCGCCGGAGCCCTATCTCGACTGCACGATCCCCACGGTCTCGGATCCGTCGCTCGCACCGGCGGGCTCGCACGTGATGTCGGTGACGATGCAGTTTGCGCCTTACAAGCTGAAGGCAGGCGACTGGTCCACGCACGCCGATGCCCTCGGCGACGTGGTCTCCTCACTCCTTTCCGCCTACGCTCCCAATTTCAAGGACCTGGTCATCTCGCGCCAGATCCTCACGCCGGCGGACCTCGAGTCCTCATACGGCCTGACGGGCGGTCACGTACTGCACGGCGAAACGACGCTCGACCAGTTCTTCGCCTTCCGCCCGCTGCTCGGATGGGCGCGCTACCGGACTCCGATCGACGCGCTCTACCTCTGCGGTGCCGGCACCCACCCCGGCGGCGGCGTCACGGGCCTCCCCGGCGCCAACGCCAGCCGCGAGATCCTGAAGGACCGGAAGAAGATCCACAGATGAACACAGATCAACACGGATTCTGATTTGTGTTCATCTGTGCAAATCGATGGACGTTCAGCGAAGCTTCCTTGGTAGCTCGGTACGACAGTACAAACACCTGATCGTATAGAGGCCTCGCAGGGAGCCCGTTCGCCCGAACATGTCTCGGGGGTAGAAGCTTCGCGTGCACCACGGACACCGCATCTGATTGCGGGCATACACGGAGGCAAGCCAGCCAAGAAGAGTCGGCGGAATACTGATGAGAATCGAGAAGTAGACTCGCACGAGGACCCAGTGGGGCCAGATCCAATAGACCCCGCGCGTGATCAACATAGCGAGCACGAGCGCAAGTCCCACGTTCGCGATGATGTTCGTCCGTCGTCGAGCCTGCCCGAATCGGCCCCAATCGTCTGGATTCCGCGGATCTGCCTTCCGACGGATCGAAGCGTCAGCGTCTGAGCTCACGTCCTTTCCTCTCTCGCCAACCAGCACCAGAGCGATCGTGCTCTCGTCGGTACGGCAATGTTCGCGCCGTAGTGTACTCTCCGGCCATGCCTCGCAGTGAACGCGGACTCTACGAGACACTCGTCACAGAGGCGCTCTCGGCGCAGCTCGGGACGCTTGGCGATGGGCTCGAGGCCAACAGGTCATCACTGCACGAGGCCGAAGCGGCAGACCGGATAGCCCTCCATCTCGCTCGCATCCTCGAGCGCGCCCTCGAATCTCTCGAGAACAAGGACCGTGTCGCCGTCGGAACAGCACTCGCCGCCCGGCTCGTCGATTTGATCGTCACCGAGCTCGAACCCAAGGCTGCCGCCGCGCTGACGCCTGAGCGTCCGATCGAACCCGCGAGCGTGCTTCGCAGCATTCTCGGCAAGCTGCCCGATGGTCGCCCCGAGACGATCCCGTCGCCGCTGATCCCGCTGCTGGACACGACCCTTCTCACGAACGCGCCCGGCGAGCCGCGCGTCGGCAGTCAGGTCCTCACGGAAATTCATTCGGCGGATCGGATCGATGTCGTAATGGCCTTCGTTCGCCGCAGCGGCATCGCGCCGATGCTCGACGCCATTAGTGCCCATTGCGGCGCGGGCCGCCAGTTGCGTGTGCTGACGACGACATACACCGGTTCGACGGAAGCTCGCGCACTTGACGAACTGCAGAACGCGGGCGCCGATGTCCGCGTGTCGTACGACAGCACGAACACACGGCTGCACGCGAAGGCCTGGCTGTTTCATCGTCAGTCAGGCTACTCGACGGCGTACATCGGCTCGTCAAACCTCACGCACTCGGCGCAGGTCAGCGGACTCGAGTGGAACGTCCGTGTATCGAGCGCTCGCAATGCAACCGTCGTCGACAAGGTCGCCGCGGTCTTCGAGAGCTACTGGACCGGCGGCGACTTCGTTCCCTACGATCGCGAGCAGTTCCTCGAAGTAACGAGGCCCGACGACGACGGGCATCGCGTGATGTTGAGCCCGCTCGAACTGCGCCCCGAGCCGTTCCAGGAAAGACTCCTGGAACAGATTGCCCTCTCCCGTCAGAAGGGCCACCACCGTAATCTTCTCGTGTCGGCGACGGGAACCGGCAAGACCGTGATGGCGGCGCTCGACTACGCGCGACTGCGCGAAGAGCTTCGGCCCGCACGGCTCCTGTTCGTCGCGCACCGCAAGGAAATCCTCGACCAGGCGGCCGCGACGTTCCGGCACGCCATCCGTGACTTTGCCTTCGGCGAACTCTGGGTCGGAGGCGACCGACCGGAACGCTTCGAACACGTTTTTGCTTCGATCCAGAGCCTGAACGCCACGGGATACGAGCACCTCGACGCCGAACACTTCGACGTCGTCATCGTCGACGAGTTCCACCACGCCGCGGCCGCCTCATACCAGAAACTGCTCGAGCACATTCGACCAAAGGAACTGTTGGGACTCACGGCAACGCCGGAGCGCAGCGACGGTCTGCCGATCCTCGAACTATTCGACGGACGTATCGCGGCGGAACTGCGGCTGTGGGATGCCATTGATCAGCACCGGCTCGTACCGTTTGCGTACTTCGGCATCCACGACGGGACGGATCTGCGAGATATTCCCTGGCGGCGCGGCATCGGCTATGACATCGAGGGTCTTTCGAACCTGTTCACCGGAAACGACGCAAGGGCGCGGCGCGTTGTGAAGGAGATCGCAGGCCGCGTCGACAGACCGGCGGAGATGCGGGCGCTTGGATTCTGCGTGAGCGTCGATCACGCCCGGTTCATGGCCCGCGTCTTCAACGAAGCCGGGATTTCCGCGACCGCCATTTGGGCGGACACTCGTGCCGACGAGCGGCGCCAGGCGCTGCGGGATCTCGCCGAACGAAAAGTCAACGTCGTCTTTTCCGTCGATCTCTTCAACGAAGGCGTCGACGTGCCGGCGGTCGATACGCTTCTCATGCTGCGGCCGACCGAGAGCCCTACACTTTTCCTTCAACAGCTCGGACGCGGGCTGCGACGGCATCACGGGAAGACGGCTTGCACGGTTCTGGATTTCGTTGGCCATCACAGGAAGGAATTCCGCTTCGACCGGCGGATGCGGGCGCTGCTCGGAGGGAGTCGAAGCGACGTGGTCCGCCAGGTGGAAAGCGGGTTCCCGTTCCTCCCGGCAGGTTGCCACATGGAGCTCGACGCGGTGGCGAGCGAGATCGTGCTGGAGAGTATTCGCAGTGCAGTCCCGTCGCGATGGACGGCGAAGGTCGAGGAGCTGCGCGCGTTCGCAGAAGGGGCGGCGAGCGTTTCACTCGCCGCTTTCCTCAAGGATTCGGGCCTCGAGCTCGAGGACATCTACGCCGGGAACAAGTGCTGGTCGGACTTGTGTCAGGACGCCGGGCTCGAGATTCGAGACCCGGGCGAGCACGAGAAGGTGCTTCGCCGGGCGTGCGGGCGCCTCCTGCACGTGGACGATGCGTCCCGTATCGATGCCTTCCGTCGATTGCTCTCGTCGGTTGCCGCGCCGGATCCGAAGTACCTTTCAGTTGTCGACCGGCGTTACCTTCGAATGCTCGTCGCGTCTGTCGCCGGCCAGGTTGTGACGAACGTAACGACCTTGAAGGACGGCTCCGAACTGCTGTGGAACCACCCGCAGGTGCGGGCAGAGTTGCTTTTGATCCTCGACGTCCTCCGTGAGCGAATCGACCACGTCCCGATTCAATTGACCGGACAGCACGATGTGCCCCTGGCCGTGCACGCCCGGTACACCCGCATCGAGATCCTCGCGGCTTTCGGAGTTGGCGATGCTGATTGCGCGAACGTGGCTCCCTGGCAGACGGGCGTGTACTGGGCGAAGGAAGCGAAGGCCGACCTCTTTGCGTTCACGCTCGACAAGTCCAGCGGAAGCTTCTCGCCGACGACTCGATATCGCGACTATGCCGTCAGCCGCGAGGTGATCCACTGGGAGAGCCAGTCGGTGACTCGCGCCGACAGCGAAACGGGAATTCGGTACCAGCGACATGTCGAGATGGGCACGAGCGTCATGCTCTTCGCACGATTGCGGACGTCGGACCGGGCGTTCTACTTCCTTGGGCCAGCCATCTACATGAAGCACGAAGGTGAGTTGCCGATGGCGGTGACGTGGAAACTCGACCACCCGCTTCCTGGTGATCTCTTCGCGCTTTTCGCAGCCGCCGTGGCATAGGAGTGTGTCGGCCGACAAGCCCCGAGAAGATCTCGCTTGAAGAATTACTTGCCAGGCTCAACGACCGACAATCCACGGCAAATCTTCTGGGCGAGACGGTCTGCGATCTCGACGTGGCGAGGAACCGCCTCGACCTCGCCGGTCATCGGATTTGTCCACAACGAGTGAGCACGCCCTTCCCGCTTGAGCACGCAACCGTGCCGGCGCAAGTGCTGCAGCAGGCTGCTGCGCTTCATGCAATGACGACGACACTGCGGATGGCATCGTCCGGCACTCCGCGAAGCCCATCTTCACGCCGGTCTTCCAGGATCAATGCAATCGCGTCGACGAGGCTGGCCCGACATTCGTCGACCGTTGCACCTTGGCCGTTGGCACCGGGGATCTCCGGACAATAGCCAACGAACCAATCCCCGTCCTTCTCGATGACTGCAGTGAACTCGTTATGCATCGCATTCCTTCCGATGAGGCAACTAGTCTACAGGCTATGCTGGGGGCGACCATCTGGGCAACCCGGAGAAGGGAGAGTACGTGACAGCCCTGCGTCAGAGATTCCCAATAGGGATCGGGTGGGCGTAGAGATCCGTGTGACAACCCGCCTCAGGTCTTGCGGACCGCCGCCTAGTCGATTCCTGCCATGCGCCGGAAGACCATCGTCCAGTTGGTCTCCCAGGTCGTGCCGGCGTCGGCGGAGAAGGCCTGCTCCCAGAGCGGGTTGCCGTCGGCCGGGATCGACCAGCGGAAGCGCACCCGGATCGGCGTGCCGTTCAGGACGTCGTCCGCGAAGAAGAGCCCGATGCCGTCGGCGAATCCACCGACAACCGGGACGTCGAGCCGGTCCGGACTCCGGCCGTCGAGCCACCAGATCGACCAGTGCGCCGTCGCCGGGTTGAACGTCCGCAGCGAAACCGCTCGATACGTGCCCTCCGGCAGGTGGAGGACGTTGTCGTCCATGTTTCCCATTCCGCCCAGAATCTTCTGCGCTTTCGTCGTGCCCTCGAACGCAACCCACTCCGAGCTGCCGACGAGCCGCTCCCTGAGGCGACGGTGATGGACGTGCCAACTCCCGATCAGGAAGTCGAAATCGGATGCGGAAGACTTTGCGTTGCTCATCGGGTCGACCTTCTCCAATCGTTGAGCGCGGCCAGCTCTGCCAGACGCTCGCTGAAGTGCTTGAGCGGTGTGTAGTCGAGGTACATCGGATGCACCGTACGCCTGCTCGCCGTTCCCCGCCCGATCCAAAGCGGCGCTTCACGCCGCACTCCAAGGCGCTTCGCGCAATGCACGCAAGGCCGCCGGCTACTTCGGCGCGATCTTCTCGTGCAGCTCACCCACG
>CAZQBW010000043.1:20049-28225 GCA_964591515.1 uncultured Clostridia bacterium | reverse complement strand
TTGCCTACTCGCCGGTCGAGCGCGCGCGTTCGATCGCGCAGGCTGTTACAGGCGTCGACCTGGTCTTCGTCGCGAACAACTTCTTTCCGGACCACGAGGTCGCATCGAAGTCCGGAAACGTGACGGTCGCGCCGGTCGTCCTGCAATCGAGGACGTTGACTGAGGTCCGAGGCTGGCGAGCTACCACCGGCGCGTGGCGGTTCGAGCCGCGCTCAGTGCTCCTCGACGGCGCCATTCCGAGCGACGGCCCGACTCTCGAACTGGTTTACCGCGCACGCGCAGACATCATCCGATGACGGTCCGCTACGGTGCGTTCGAAAGCGTGTCGCCGTTCTGGAAGAGCGGAGGCTCGGGCGGTTCCGGACGCGAGTTGTTCCGTGTCATGGTTGCGACCACTTCGTCCCCGCCCTCGATCGCCGGACCGTCGACTAGTTTGCCATCCGCGTATATTCGATCGCCGTCGATCGAAATCGTCGACTTCGGGTTCACGGGACAGCCGCGAGCCCTAACTTCGTAGTGCAGGTGCGGTCCTGTCGAGCGTCCGGTGGAGCCAACGAGCCCGACGGTCTGACCGGCAACGACTCGCTGTCCGGGAACGACACTAATCGACGAAAGATGTCCGTAGAACGTCGTGATGCCCTTGCCGTGATCGACTACGACGAGGTTTCCGTATCCGCCCCGGCGGGCGGCCCAATAAACGACGCCACCCATCGCGGCCCCCACCGTCTGGCCGTATCGGCAATCAATGTCGACGCCGGTGTGCATCCGGCCCGACCCCGTGATGGGATCACGTCTCCATCCAAAATTGCTGTTGACCGGCATCCGGCCCGTCGACACGACGCGCGACGAATATCCGTAAGCACGTCCGAGCGACACGTTCGTGGTCTTGGCGACGATGGAAGGCGGCAGCGGGATCACCTGGGCAAGACCGTCGGCCGGCATTGCGTCCACCAGGCCGACGCTGTCCAGACTCAGCGGAGCAAGTCGAACTCCGGCGGCCGGTGCAGCGAGCTCAGGCTCCGGGTTGGGAGGCAGCTCCCGATACTCGACCATTGTCGGAATGTCTTCGGCTTCGTCAGGCCCGCCCTGCGCAGAGGCGACAGCGGGAACGAGCGCGAGAAACGCGACAACGAAAAGCAGACGAACGATCACAGGCACGGACTCCTCGACGATACGTACTGGTAAGGAACGGAATGTAACATACGGGCCACCGATGTCGTAGCTGCCTTTGGCCGCGAGCTTGCAAGCGTGGCGTCGGCCGACGTACAAACTCGAGGCCGACATTCCGACTCGAGGAGATTTCATGCTCGTTGAAGCCCAGGACCCAGCGAACGGCGAAAAGCTCTACTTCGATCTGAACTGCTTCGTTCCCAACGGCGCGACATACACGTTCATGTGGTTTGACGGACGCCGACGTAGCATGAAGGTTAATGCCTGCAGTGAAGTGCCGGCCGATCAGACGACGGTGCGAGCGGCGTTCGACGTTTCGAGCCACGAGATCAACGTGCAGGAAGGGCGGTAGAGGCAGTCGTCAGGATCCGGCTCTGTGTCTCAGTGCCTCAGTGCCTCTGGGTGCGCAGCGTCTGAAGAGCTACGCACACAGAGGCACCGAGACACAAAGACACGGAGTCAGAGTCACAACGCGACTCAATTGATCGTGTACGGCTCGGTGAGCGTAAACTCGGCGATCGCCGCGTCGAACTCGCGACCGTCGGGGCGGATCATCCCGTAGGTGCCGTGCATCGTGCCCACCTCGGTTCGGAGCGGGCAGAAACTCGTGTAGGTGAAGGCCTCGCCCGGCGCGAGGTGCGGCGTCTCGCCAACAACTCCTTCACCAATTACCTCCTCGACCTTGCCGTCACCGTCCGTGATGATCCAGTGACGAGTAAGCAACTGCGCCGGCTCGTCGGATTCATTCAGGATCGTGACTTCGTACGCGAAGAACCAGTAGCTGGCCGTCGGATTCGAACGCTCCGGCACGTACATCGATCGAACGGTGATGCGAATTCCCTCGGTGACGGCTTCGGACACGATCCCTCCCGCAGTTGGTGAATTGCCAGCGCCGGATCATACTACAGCGCCCGAAAGGGGCCGGTAGATCGAACCCGAGGTGCATCCGTGAGCGCTCGCGACGTCTGGCTGTGGTACGGGATGGAGATTCGATCGGCGTTGCGAGAACGCAACATCGTCATCAACAGCCTGCTGCTCCCGTTGCTTCTCTATCCGGCGATGCTCTGGCTGATGCTGTCGGGATTCACGTTCGTCCAGGGTCAGACAGCCGGTCTGACCTCGCGCGTCCAGGTTGTCGGCGAACCGGCGCTTCGAGACGCCTTCGCCGATCGGCTGCGCGCAGCCCCGAAACTCGAGGTCATGCCTGCCTCGGACAACGACGTCGACGGCCGTATTCGGGCGGGTGAGATTGATGCGGTCGTCGTCGTGGCGGCTGCCTCCGGGTCCGATTCGGCCCCTGCCCTCGTTCTGCCATCTCCGCTCGGCAGCGCGCGCTTCAGTGCTCGCTACGACGCGTCGAAGGACCGAAGCCGGCTGGCCGCCGACCGAGTCCGCGAAGTCGTCGACAACCTCCGCCGGGACGTGCTCCTGGGCGAGGCCGCGGCCCGGGGGATTGGCGAGGACGCCTGGCAGGCATTTCACGTCGGCACCGTCGATACGGCGTCGCGCGAGGACATCGGCGCGCTGATCCTCAAACTGCTGGTTCCGACAATACTGATGGTCATGGTCTCGCTAGGGTGCTTCTATCCCGCTATCGACACTACGGCCGGAGAACGAGAGCGGAACACCTGGGAGACGGCCCTGTCCGTGTCGGCCTCGCGGGCCTCGATCGTGACGGCGAAGTACTTCTACGTGGCCACGTTCGGGGCGGCAGCCGGGTTGCTGAACATCGTCGCGATGGTGCTGTCGCTCGGCCCCATCATCCGGCAGTTCACGAAAGGGGCGGGAGACAAGGCGGCCTTCACTTTTCCGATCTCCGCGATTCCGGTCACGGCCGCAGGGACGGTCATTGTTGCCTTGTTCGTGGCGGCCGGGCTGATGATCCTTGCGTCGTTCGCCCGAACATTCAAGGAAGGCCAGTCGATGGCGAGCCCTTTCTACCTCGCAACGATGTTGCCGATCATGCTCCTCCAGTCGCCCGACGTGGAGTTCACTCCCGTCCTCGCGCTCATCCCCGTCGCCAATGTCGCCATGGTCGTCCGCGAAGCTATCGCCGGCGTCATCAACTGGCCGCTCATAGCGTTGACGGCCGCGGTCGAGATTGTCGCGGTGGCGGCGTGTCTCTTCGTGGCCACGAGGGTCCTTGCGTTCGAGGACGTACTGGTTGGCGGTTTCAACGGCAGCTTCTTCAAGTTTGCCTCGCAGCGACTCGGGTTCGGGAAACGGAAGTCGAAAGGAAAACCCGGATGAGCGATACATCGGTTGAAGTTCGCGACCTCACGAAGATCTACGTGGACGATGCTCGAGGAGAAGTTCGAGCCGTCGACGGCATCAGCTTTACGTGCCGTCCCGGCGAGGTATTTGGCCTGCTCGGAGCCAACGGCGCCGGCAAGACGACAACGCTGCGGATGCTCTCGACGGTACTGGCGCCGACGTCTGGCACCGCATCGGTTGCGGGATTCGACATCGTCGACGGCGCGGAGGACGTTCGGCGTTCGATCGGCTTCTATTCCTCGTCAACTGCGCTGTACCCACGCCTGACGGCGCGCGAAACGCTCGAGTTCTTTGCGCGGATCAACCGATATCCGGAGGCGAAAGTACGAGCGCGCGTCGATGAGATCATCACCCGATTCGAGATGGAGCCATTCGCCGGAGCGCGCGTCGACAAGCTCTCGAGCGGACAGAAGCAGAAGGTCTCGATCGCACGAACGATCGCCCACGACCCGCCCGTCCTCGTTTTCGACGAACCGACGGTGGCGCTCGACGTGCTGGCGGCGCTGGACATGCGCGCCGTGATCGGCGAGCTGAGGGACGCCGGCAAGACGGTTCTCTTTTCAACTCACGTAATGAGCGAGGCTGAGAAGCTCTGCGACCGCATCGCGATCATTCACGAAGGAAGGATCCACACGACCGGCACGTTGACGTCGCTGCGCGAGGCGACGGGGCTGCATTACCTAGAGGACATATTCGTCCATTACGTCAGGCAGGCACGTCGTGACGTCGAGGGCGCCGTCGCATGAACTGGGCGACCATTCGCGCACTCGTGCTGCTCGAACTCAGGTCGCTCGTGCGCGATCGTCGCACGGTGTTCATGTCGATCGCGCTGCCGGTGCTGACGATGCCGCTTTTCCTTTTCGCATCGAGCGCCATCGAAAAGCGCCGGCAGAAACAGATCGAACGCGAGACGATGCGAGTGGCGGTTGCCGAGGATGCACCGTCGTGGATTGCCGAGCTTGCACGATCGGCCATCGACCGGCGCGCGACCGGATCCGATGCGGTTGGGTCCGAGCCGTCCCGGTCGTCGGCCGTGACACTGGAGCTCGCGAGCCCGGTCGATCCCGCTGCCGCCCTGCGCGACGGCTCGATCGGAGCCTATGCATCCCTCGCTGCTTCCGACCGAGCGGACGCGATTGCGGCCCGTGATTCGGACGCTCTGGCGATCGCGCCGGCGGTCGATGGCGAGAAGCCTCCCAGAAGAGACTCGGCTCCGTCCGTCGCAGTTTATTTCCGGTCGAATGACACGCGATCCCGGCTCGCTGCCGAGGCCTTCGTCGAGACGCTTCGGACGGAGCGCGATCGCGATCGCGAACAGGCGCTCGCGCTCAAGGGCCCGCCGCTCGGTCTGGGCGAAGTCGCCAAAGTCGAGATGGCCAGCGTTGCGGACGAGTCGGCCGCCACCGGATCCAGCGTCGGCAGGTTTCTCACCGCGCTTGTCATCTTCCTGATGCTCGCCGGCGGTGGCGCGGTCGCGAGCGACACGATCGCCGGAGAGAAGGAGCGCGGGACGCTCGAGACGCTCCTGACGACGGCCGCAGCCCGTTCCGATATCGTCGCGGCAAAAGTCGCATCGATATTCCTCGTGACGGCCGTGATCGTGGTCGTGCAGCTAACGAGCGTCGTCGTGTACGCGAGTCTCCGAGTTCTGGACCTGCCGCCCGAGATCGCCAGCCTTGCAACGCCGCGCACGGTCCTGGCTCTCGTTGCTCTCTACATTCCGGTGGCGGCACTGGCCTCCGCAATGCTGCTGCTCGTATCAGCTCGGGCGCGCTCCTACAAGGAGTCGCAGCAATACTACTTTCCGCTGATGCTCGGCGGCGCCGGGCTTGGACTTGCAGCGGTACTGCCAGGAATCACGGCACGGTCGGCTATCTCGATCGTTCCAATCGCCGGAATCGCGGTTTCGGTTCGGGATGCACTTGCGGGTCGCGCCGACTGGCTCATGGCGGCAGTTGCGATGTTGACGACGCTTGCCGCGGCGGCACTGGTTCTTCGCCGTGTCGTGGTACTGCTGTCGAGCGAGGGAGCCGTGTCGGCGGCCACTGACGAAAGCACGACTGCGCGCAGCGGTCGGGCGCTCTTCGAACGGCGGGTGTGGAGATGGTTCTCGCTCACCTGGGCTCTTCTGCTGGTCCTGTCGACGTATTTCAGCGCGTCGGAGGTCCGAATTCAGGTTCTGATCAACCTGATCGGCGTCTTTCTGACCGTAACTCTGCTGATGCTTAAGGTGTACGGACTCGATCCGCGCGATGCGCTGTCGCTTCGAGCTCCGCATCCGACGGCGTGGCTTGCGGTGCTCATCGGCGCTCCTTCCGGACTTCTGGTAGCAGTCGGTGTATCGCGCCTGGCCAGCCTGATACTACCCGTGCCGGCCGAGCTGCTCGAGAGCTTCGGAAAGAGTCTGTTTCCGGAAGACGTTCCGGTGTGGCAGATGTTGATTTTCGTGGCAGTGCTTCCCGGCATCTGCGAGGAGCTGGCGTTCCGGGGAATGCTGGTTTACGCATTGCGGCGTCGGATGGGCACGTTGAAACTCTGCCTGACGGTTGGCGTAGTGTTCGGGCTGTTCCACTTCGCTCTCTTCCGCCTTGCTTCGACGGCGTTTCTGGGAGCGATGCTGACGGCGGTGACGGTGTTTTCGGGATCGATCTTTCCGGCAATGCTCTGGCACGGACTCAACAACGGGATTGCGGTCGTGGCGGCCTACGCGGGGGGAGAGCCGGGCGGCGAGCCCCCCCTCTGGATCTCGGCCGTCGCCGTATTGCCACTCGTCCTGTCGCTGTGGATGTTGAGGCATTGGCGCCGCGAAGCACCGGGCACCGCGTAAAGTCCTCCAGACATCGCATATCGTTCGCAATCAAACTCATTCGAAAGGGAGCACCCTGCAAATGCGGATAGTCCATCGAGTTCTGGCCGGTGCGCTTGCGCTGGCCGTGGTGACGGCAGGCGCCGCGAGCACGTCGAAGGCGACGCCTCCGGCAGATATCCGAACGGAAGCCCAGCAGTTCCTCGACGCTTACACGGCGAAGGCCAGCGAGCTCTCGTACGCGTACCAGCTCGCCGACTGGCAGTCGAATACCCGCATCGTGGAAGGTGACGATTCGAATGCAAAGGCCACGGCGGCAGCGCAGGAAGCGCTTACCAGGTTCACGGGCAGCCGGGCCAATATCGATGCGGCAACCCGGTTCCTGAAGCAGCGCAAGGAATTGACGCCCATTCAGGTGCTCGAGCTCGAGGCGGTGCTGTACACGGCTGCGAATGCGCCGGAGACGGCCGCCGAGCTGGTCAAGCAGCGGATTGCTGCTGAAACTGCCGCGACCGAGAAGCTATACGGTTTCGAGTTCAAGCTCGACGGAAAGCCGATCACTCCCAACCAGATAGATGAGTTGATGCGGACGTCGACTTCGCTCGTCGAAAGAAGGAAAGTCTGGGAGTCTTCGAAGGAAGTGGGGGGCGCCCTGCGGGGTACGCTCGCCAACCTCCGGGACCTGCGCAACGGTACGGTTCGACCGCTCGGGTACTCGTCCTACTTCGGTTACCAGGTGTCGGAGTACCGGATGACCGAAGCCGAGATGCTGGCGCTCGTCGACCAGATCAATCGCGAGTTGCGGCCTCTCTTCCGCGAGCTTCACACGTGGGCTCGCTACGAGCTCGCGAAGCGCTACAACGTCCCTGTTCCGAACGAATTGCCGGCCGACTGGCTCCCGAATCGCTGGGGCCAGGACTGGAGCTCGCTGGTAACCGTGCCGGGTGTCGACGTGGACTCGGCGCTCAAGGACAAGTCGCCCGAGTGGATCGTCAAACAGGGCGAGGATTTCTACGTGAGCCTCGGTTTTGCGCCATTGCCGGCCAGTTTCTGGGAGAAATCGTCGTTGTATCCCGCGCCTCCCGATGCTGGCTACAAGAAGAACAACCACGCCAGCGCCTGGCACCTCGACACGAAGACTGACGTCCGTTCGCTGATGAGTGTGGAGCCGAACGCGGACTGGTACGAGACGGCGCATCACGAGCTCGGGCACGTGTACTACTTCATGGAGTATTCGAATCCGGACGTGCCGATCCTGCTGCGGGAAGGCGCGAATCGCGCGTACCACGAGGCGATCGGCAGCCTGATGGGGCTCGCATCGATGCAGAAGCCCTTTCTCGAGGGCCGCGGCCTGGCCGTCAAGGGAGCGCCGGTCGATCCCAACCAGGCGCTGTTGCGCGAAGCCCTTCAGTATGTGCCGTTTATCCCGTGGTCGACGGGCACGATGACGAACTTCGAGCACGATCTGTATTCGAACAACCTGCCGGAAGCCGAGTTCAACGCGCGCTGGTGGCAGTACGCGAAGAAGTATCAGGGCATCGTGCCGCCGACTCCGCGGGGAAATGACGGCTGCGATGCGTGCACGAAGACACACGTGATCGACGATGCGGCGCAGTATTACGACTATGCGCTGTCGTACGTGCTGCTCTTCCAGCTCCACGATCACATCTCGAGGAAGATCCTCAAGCAGGACCCCCGATCGACGAATTACTACGGCAACAAGGCCGTCGGGGCGTTCCTGAAGGACCTCATGCGTCCGGGCGCGTCGGCCGACTGGCGGAAGCTGCTGAAGGACAAGACCGGGGAGGACCTGAGCGCGAAGGCGATGGTCCGTTACTTCCAGCCGCTGATGGCTTATCTCAAGAAGGTGAACAAGGGCCGGACGTACACGCTGCCTGCGATCTAGTCTCTGAGTCTCCGTGTCTC
>CAZQBW010000043.1:0-19949 GCA_964591515.1 uncultured Clostridia bacterium | reverse complement strand
TTTGCCACGCGAATCTTGTGATTTTCTTGCGGCTCAGGTTTTCTGGTTGGACTGCCGATAAACATATGTTAAATTGACAGTTTTTCGGCAGTACAATTTCTCGGACGATCTTCAGGAGAGGCAGTCTTCTATGTCTTCTGCGCAGTACAGTGCAAACATTTGGACCGGTGAGGAGGAAGAGAACGGCTCTGCGGTAGCCCGCATCGACGATCTCGACCGGATTCTCACCAAGCTCGATTCGGATCTCACGGAGATGGAGCACTCGACTCCCTGGGATCTCGATCAACAAGAGGAGCAGGCCGAGCAGACCCCAGAAGCCGAGCCTGACACTCCAGACGTAGTCCTCAATCTCGAGCCGGACGCCGACCCGTCGATCGACTCGATGCGGCTGTATCTCCGTGAAATGAGTGTGGTTCCGCTCCTCAAGCGTGAGGACGAGATCCGCATTGCCAAGCAGATCGAGGGCGGGAAACGCCAGATCGACAAGGTTTTCTCGCGGTCGCTGATGACTGCGGATGCGATCATCGAGATTGCGAAGCGTCTTGCGAACGGAGACATACCCCTCAAGCAGGTCATCCGGATCACGACCGAAGAGCCCGAGGGCGAAGATCACCACCACGACGCCGACCACACGTACTACGACTACGCGCAGACGGTCTTCATCAGCATTGCGAAGCAGGCAGTCAAGATCCGCAAGCAGCACGCCGCCATCCTCGACGAGCCGAAGTCGTCCCGCAAACTGCCTCGGATGCGCCGCAAGCGCGCCGAGCTCGTCGTGGACCTTTCGCACATGGTTCGGCAGCTGCCGTTCACGGTCGACGTCAAGGACCGGTTCCTGACGAAGATCCGTGAAACGTGCCTGAAGGCTCGCTCGCTCGATGCCGAGCTGGATCGCTTGACGACGTCTCGCGCGCGTGCGCGCCAGGCTGAGCGTCAGGCGCTGCTCAAGAAGGAACAGGCGCGGGTTCGCAAGCAGATCCGCGAGATCGAGAAGCAGTACTGCGTGACGATCGTCGACCTGAAGCGCTCGTCGCAGCGTCTCGCGATGGCCGAAATGCAGGTCGATCGAGCCCGTTCCCACATGATCGAGGCGAACCTCCGGCTCGTGGTGTCGATTGCGCGACGCTACCTGAATCGGGGACTTCCGATGTCGGACCTCATCCAGGAAGGCAACATCGGCCTAATGCGCGCGGTCGAGAAGTTCGAATGGCGCCGAGGGTACAAGTTTTCGACCTACGCCACGTGGTGGATCCGCCAGGCGATCACCCGCGCCATCGCGGACCAGGGGCGGACGATCCGCGTTCCGGTCCACATGGTCGAGGTCATCAACAAGATCCTGCGCACTCAGCGCCTGATGGTTCAGGAGTTGGGCCGCGAGCCCTCGACCGAGGAACTCGCGCACCGGCTCGACATGCAGGCCTGGAAGGTCATCAAGGCCCTCAAGGTTGCGCAGCATCCGATTTCGCTCGAAACGCCGATCGGCGATGACGGCGACGCGACGATTGCGAGCCTGATCGAGGATCGCAACTCGGCGAGTCCTTCGTCGTCGGTGATGCGCAACAGTCTTCGCGACATCGCGTCGGAGGCGCTTTCGACGCTTTCTCCGCGGGAAGCCGAGATCCTGCGCCTGCGATACGGCCTGGACAGCAATGGTGAAGAGCGGACGCTGGAAGAAGTTGGCCGTCACTTCAACGTGACGCGCGAGCGCATCCGGCAGATCGAAGCGAAGGCGCTTGCGAAGCTCCGCCATCCGTCGCGCTGCCGCCGGCTGAAGGAGTTCTTCCTGGACGGCGGGCACGGTACGCTGTAGAGCGGCGTAAGCCCAGATAGCAGAAGCCTTTGCGCCTCTGCGTCTTCACTCGGCGTCTCTGCGGGAACCTGTTTTCCCGCAGAGACGCCGAGTGAAGACGCAGAGGCGCAGAGTTTTTTCGGCAGTCCGCCGGATGATATCGCGCGCGAAAGAACATGAACTTCTCGTGAGATCGAGTTACGGTTAGCGGCCCGTAGTTCCGGTACCGCAACTTGAAGCGTTCGTGGAGGCTCGACTGTGTCCAAGCGGAAGGTCATCGTTTTCGGCATCGTGTTCGCCGCCGTTGCCGTCGGATTCCTGTTCCTGCCGGTCAGGGAGTGGTTTACCGCTCTCCAGGTCTATGTCGACCGCCTTGGACCGCTCGGTCCTGCCGTAGTCGCGGCTGCCTACGTCATCCTGACCGTACTGTTGATCCCGGGAAGCGCACTGACGATTGGCGCCGGCACCGTTTTCGGACTCTGGACCGGACTTGCCGTCGTCGTAGTCGGTGCAAATCTCGGCGCGCTCGCTTCGTTCCTGCTCGCGCGGACGCTTTTGCGCGACAAGGTCACGGAATGGGCGAAGGCGAATCCCCGTTTCGACGCCCTCGATCGGGCGATCGCGAAGGAGGGATTCAAGATGGTGCTCCTCTCGCGATTGAGTCCGGCATTTCCGTTCACGCTTCTCAACTACCTGCTCGGATTGACGAAAGTGTCAGTCGGTTCGTACGCGCTGGCGAACCTGATCGGGATGCTTCCCGGGACGTTCCTGTACGTCTACATTGGCGCGACGCTCTCGAGTGGATTGAGCGAGGGAGCGAGCCTGTTCAAGCAGATCCTTCTCGGAGTAGGGCTGCTTGCGACCGTCGGCGTCGTGGTTCTAGTGACTCGGGCGGCGAGACGCGCCATCGCGGAGGTGGAGGCCGGCGCTGCCAGGGAGGAGCCGGAAGGAGCAGTGACCGCAACCTCGTGAATCAGCGCCTCAGTTTCTCTGTGTCTCAGTGTCTCTGTGTGCGAAGCGGCTGGGAAGCTTCGCACACAGAGTCACGGAGACACTGAAGCAGAGAGCCGTGAAGTCCCAAACGACTCGCGCCCTCGACTGCAAGCTGCGCTATCATCCCGCCTTCGTCCCCCGACACTCGCGAAATCGACGGAGGGCTTGGCGTGGAGAGCGTGCGAAGCGTGCGGCAGTTTGGGCTCTGGGATTCACCGGTTACGGTAGCGGCCGTGGCGTCCGGAATCCGGATCACCGACGTCCAGTGGTCAACCGACGGCAAGACTCTCGTCTGGCGCGAGGAACGATCCGGTCGAGGCGTGCTCGTCGCACAGGACGGAGTCTCGGCGCACCGCGATCTGACCGATGCCGTCAGCGTGCGAGCACGCGTCGGATACGGCGGTGGCGACTTCGCGGTTGGCCAGGATTGCGTGGTGTTCGCCGACCAGGATTCCGGTCGGCTCTGTCGTCTGGCACTGACTGGCGGCCACCCCACTCCAATCACTCCGGCGTTCGGCAGGTTTTCGTCACCCGCAATCTCGCCTGACGGTCGATACGTTCTGTTCGTCAACAGCACGGAGCGGAAGGACGTCGTCGGCGTCGTCGATCTGGACGGCCGGCACTGGCCACAGATTCTCGCGTCGGGGCACGACTTCTTCATGCAGCCAACGTGGAGCGACGACGGACGCCGCATCGCCTGGATCGCCTGGGACCACCCGAACATGCCGTGGGACGGTTCTCGCGCCTGGGTGGCCGAAATGTCGATCCGAGACGGCCGGCTTCCGGAAGTCTGTGGCGAGCCGAGATGCGTGGCCGGCGGCGACGAGACAGCCGTTTCGCAACCGATTTTCACGGCCGACGGCACGTCGCTGATCCTCGTGTGCGACGCGAATGGCTGGGGGCAGGTGACCACAGTCGACCTTTCGAACGGAAATGCGAGTGCGGCCGCCGCGCCGGACACCGAATTCGGCACGCCATCGTGGCTGCAGGGAATGCGCACCGTCTGCCGCACGCCGGATCCAACGGTCGCCTTCGCAGTCGCCAGTCATCGCGGCTTTCACCAGCTTGCGCGCGTCCATCTTCCATCCGGAGGCATCGACCGGCTCAACGTCCTCTCTGGCGCCACGGCGATCGAGCAGCCGTCCGTCAATCTGCACACGAGCGCCATTGCCGTGATCGCATCGTCGCCTGTCGTTCCATCCCGGCTCGTCGTCGTGGAACCGGACGGGTCAGAGCGCGTCGTCCGCAGATCGGCTTCAGAGAGCGTGCAGGGGAAAGCTCTCGCCTATCCAGAGCCCGTCGAATGGCACGCGACAGACCGTTCGATCGTGCACGGCCTCTTCTACGAACCGAGCTCCGAGCAGTTTGAGTCTCCTGGCCTTCCGCCGCTCGTAGTTGTCGTGCACGGCGGTCCGACGACACAGGTAGTCGCGAGCTGGTCGCCGGTTCACCAGTTTCTAGCGACTCGCGGGTTCGCGGTTCTCGCCCCAAATTACCGTGGAAGCACGGGATACGGGCGCGAATACATGCAGGCTCTGCGCGGCAACTGGGGAGTCACTGACGTCGATGACTGTGTCACCGGAGCGCTCGAGCTCGCGCGCGAAGGCCGGGTCGACGGGGCTCGAATGGCAATAATGGGCGGCAGCGCGGGAGGCTTCACCGTGCTCCAGACCATGATCGAGCGGCCCGAAGTGTTCGCCGCCGGCGTGTCGCTCTACGGCGTCTCGAATCAGTTCTCGCTCTGCGCTGACACGCACAAGTTCGAGGAGCGATACACCGACTCGCTGATCGGTAAGCTACCCGAGGCCTCTGCCCGTTACCGCGAGCGCTCTCCTGAGTTCAGGGCCCGCGAGATCAGGCGCCCGCTTGCCATCTTCCAGGGCGAAGACGACGAGGTCGTGCCGAAGAACCAGTCGGAGGCGATCGTCGCCGCACTCCGATCTACCGGTACTCCGCACGAATACCACGTCTATCAGGGAGAAGGACACGGCTGGCGGAAGTCCGAGACGATCAGCTCCTACCTGAACTCGCTCGAACGCTTCCTGCGCCGGTATCTCGTCTACATCTGATCGCCGGTCACGAGAACCATTTCGTCGCGGCCGCGACCATCTTTCGGACCCTGTCCGTGTATGGCGGGAAGAAGTTCGAGAAGAGCGCCGGCCACTTCTGCGTGAGCACCGATCGATCGTGAGAGAAGGTCCTGAATCCGGCCTCGCCGTGATAGCTGCCGAGTCCGCTCTCTCCGACACCCCCGAACGGCAGGTTCGGATGAATGAACTGGATCACGGTGTTGTTCACGGCCGTACTGCCTGCCGTCGTCCCGCGGATCACGTGCTCCACGAGGTGACGATCTTTAGCGAAGATGTAGAGAGCCAGTGGCTTCGGGCGAGAGCGGATCGAACCTATCGCCTCATCGATCGATCGATAGGTGAGGACTGGAAGGATCGGTCCGAAGATCTCGTCCTGCATTACGGCGGCATCGAGCGGGACATTCGTCAGGATCGTTGGCGCGACGTACCTCTCGCCGGCGTCGCGCTGACCGCCAACCGCGACGAGCGCACCCCGCGCCGTCGCGTCGTCGATGAGGCCGCTGAGACGATCGAAGGCCGCTGCGTCCACGATGCGGCAATAATCGCCGGTTCGCTTTCGATCCGCGTCCGATGCGCCGTACATCCGTGCGATAGCCGCCCGGCAACGCTCGACGAAGTCGTCCCGGATCGAGTCGTGCACGAGGACGTAATCGGGAGCGATGCAAGTCTGACCGGCGTTGATGAATCGTCCCCAGGCGATGCGGTCAGCCGCCGCATCGAGATCAGCGGACGTGTCCACGATGACTGGCGACTTGCCTCCGAGCTCGAGCGTTACCGGAGTCAGGTTCTTCGACGCGGCCTCCATCACGATACGTCCGAGCATCGTGCTTCCCGTGAAGAAGATGTGGTCGAACGGTAGCGCGAGCAGGGTCTTCGAGACCTCGGCATCGCCCTCGAAAACCGCGACCTCCTCCGGCGGAAAGACCTTCGCGATCAGTCGTCCGATGTACCTCGAGACGTTCGGCGTCTTCTCGGAAGGCTTGGCAATGACGGTGTTACCCGCCGAAAGCGCCGCCACCAGCGGGTTGATGAGGAGGTTGAACGGATAGTTCCAGGGAGCGATCACCAGTACGACGCCCTTTGCCTCGCTGCGGATCTCGGCGCGAGTTCCAAAGAGCGAAACCGGCGTGCTGACTTTCCGGTGCCGCATCCAGCCGCGCAGATGCTTGATCGTGTGCCCGATTTCCACGAGGACCGGGTGGATCTCGGACATTTCCGCCTCTGTGGCCGGCTTGTGAAGATCGACCCAC
Source organism: uncultured Clostridia bacterium (assembly GCA_964591515.1). Taxonomy (GTDB): domain Bacteria; phylum Acidobacteriota; class Blastocatellia; order UBA7656; family JADIYM01; genus JADIYM01. The sequence goes on along the minus strand of CAZQBW010000043.1, from coordinate 13,827 downwards.
ATCGCGTCGAAGAGCTCGCCGCGAGTCTCGAGGATGGCCGCCCTCAGGCGCTCGAGAGAGGCAATGCGTTGCGAAGCCGACTGCGCCGCGCTGGTCCATCTGTGCGCCTGCTGCATGGCGAAAGTCGCACGGATCTCGTCGGCCGACGCATTGCGAAGAGTAGCCGCTGCTTCCGCGGGAGCATCAAGGACGGGAGTGGTCGACGACACGAATGGACCTCCAGGAGACTTTGCTGAATTCGATTCTACGCCAACTCCGGCCGATCGGTTTTCCGGTGCGACGTTACGGCACTCTCTTGTACCTGGTGTAGTTCGGCCCGTCCGGTGGAATTACAGGCGAGAGAATCCGGACACTACGCGCCGGAACCGTCACGATGGCGATTCCGGATCCTACGTCGAACGATTCGCCCGCGTCCTCGTCGCGCAACTGCGAGGTGTCCTGAAGCCAGCCGTCACGAGTAGTAATGACCTCGGTGATCGCCTCGTTCGTCGGGTTCGCCAGCACGACGACGGTGTCGCGGACCGAGGAAGTCATGCGCGCGAAGCCGAACAACTTCGTCGTCGGAATCCTGACGAAGTCGCCGACCTGGAGAGCCCGCTTCGCGTTCCGGAGCGCCAGGGCCTTCCTGATCATCGTGAATTCGGGCGCGGTGCCTGCCTCGGCGAGCTTCCAGTCCATCGGACCGCGCATCTCCGGATCGTCCTTGCCGGTAAGTCCCAGTTCCTCGCCATAGTAGAGAAGCGGAGCGCCAGGCAGCGTGACCATCAGCCGTATCGCGAACTCGCGGTCGCGCAAAGACGGCAGGCTGCTTGCAAGACGGAAGCGGTCGTGATTCGAGAGCACCGTCCATGATCGCAGGATCGGCTCGATCCCGGCGTCGGTAATCATCACGTCGATCATGTCGCCAGCCTTCGGGCCTTCGAGCTTGCCCTCGGCGAGCAGGAAGATGATCCGGCTCAGGTACATGTTCATGACGCCGTCGAGCGACGGGAACCAGTCGGCCGGATAGTTGTAGTTCTCTCCGACCGTGAACGAGTCGTGCTTCGTCGCGTGTGCAGCGGACGTCAGTTCGGTAAGCACCTCGGGGCCGAGCTCGAACGCAACGTCGAGCCTCCAGCCGTCCGCATACTTCAACCAGGAACGCACGATCGAGTCGGCGTCGCGATACACTCGCTGCCTGACGATCGGCGACTCGTAGCGCAGCTCGGGCAGGTTGGGAATGTCGATCCACGCAAGGTAACCGTTCTTGATCTCGGGCCCGAACGTGTAGAAGTCGCGGTAGCGGCTCTTCGGGTCGCGCATCGCCTCCTGGAACCAGATCGACCGGCGCCCGGTGTGATTGAACACGCCGTCGAGCACGACTTTCATGCCGCGACGGTGAGCCTCGTCGCAGAGTTTCTCGAAGTCGGCGACCGTGCCGTACTGCGGATCAATCGTGAAGAAGTCCGTGGCGTCGTACTTGTGGTTCGAATACGCCAGGAAGATCGGGTTGAGGTAGACGACGTTGCACCCGAGTCCCCGGATGTAGTCGAGACGCTTCGTGAGACCCTGAAGATCGCCGCCCCAGAAGTCGATCTCGTGCCGCCAGATCTCCGCGTCCTTCACGTATTCGCCTTTCGTCGGCTGGTCGGTCCACGCCCGAAGGCGGCGCGGCGCCTCGTAGAACTTCGTCTTTTCGGAGACAGGAACTCCGATCTCGAAGCGATCGACGAACACCTGATATACGACCTGGTGAAGCCGCCAGTCGGCCATTCGGCGCTCGTACACATCCGCCGGACCTCGAACCGAGTTGCCGCCACTGCGGGCGATCACGGGTCGCGCGGACTGCGGCCCGACGCCGATCGATGCGGCCACAGCGATTATCAGCGCGATGATTCGGGCCATCTTGCCTTCTCCTGCTGATGATTTTTGGAACCGGCTTGAGGACGCTGCCCAAATAGCATAGCATCCAGCATTCGACTCGCCGGAGACCGGACATCCGCCGGTTATCCAGACGGCGTACATCACCAGGAGCTGAGGTTACACACGTCGATGAAGGGGTTCACCGAGGATCTGCAGCCGGGAACGGTGCTCAACGACCGCTACGAGATCGTCAAGCGCATCGGCGGTGGCGGCATGGGCTCCGTGTACAACGCCCGTGACAAGCGACTGTCGGGAAGACTCGTCGCCGTCAAGGAGATGATCCAGCAGTTCTCGGACGAGGGTCAGCAGAAGAAGGCCGTCGATGACTTCCTGCGTGAGGCCGAACTGCTCGCGTCGCTCGATCATCCTTCGATCCCCACGATCTTCGACTACTTCATCGAGAACGGTCGCTACTACCTGGTGATGTACTTCATCCAGGGTCGCGATCTGGAGGCTGAGATGTATCGTCGCGGCGGACGATGCGACGAGCTGACCATCACGCGCTGGGCGTCGCAGGTCGCGGACGTGCTCGCGTACATTCACGAGATGGAGCCGCCGATCATCTACCGGGACATGAAACCGGCGAATCTGATGCTCGACGAGCGCCGCAACAAGATCATGCTCATCGACTTCGGGATCGCGCGCTTCGTGGCGCCGACGCAGAAAGGCGTCACGGCGATCGGGACGATGGGATACGCGCCGCCGGAGTTGTTCTCGGGCAAGGTCGAGCCTCGATCGGATCTCTACTCGCTGGGCGCGACGATGTTCCACATGATGACCGGGTCGGATCCGCAGGATAATCCGCTTCTCATCTTCGACTTCACCAAGCACCCGCGTCCGGCGAAGATCAACCCGGCCCTGTCACCCGAGATGGACGAGCTGATCGTCAAGCTCGTGGCGCACAAGCCGGAGGAGCGTCCTGCTTCGGCGGCGGCGCTCAAGAAGGCGCTCGACGAGCACGAACGTCGACTCTCGAATCCGGCGGCGGCGATACCGGTGCCGGCGGTGAGCTCGGCACTGTGCTCGGCGTGCGGTGGTGGGATGGGCGCGAAAGACGCGTTCTGTCCGCACTGTGGCGCTGCGACCGGTCAGCGCGTCGGAGGCCACGCCCTTTCAGCCAAGCTGGCGACGCTGAACTCGCCGACCTCGCATACGTTCTCGATCGACAAGGAAGACAACCTGATCGGCCGTGCCGACCCGAACGCCTCGATCTTCCCCGAGGTGGACCTGACGGTGCACGATGTGCAGACCAAGGTGTCGAGACGGCACGCGCGGATCTTCCGTCAGGGCGACACGTTCTTCATCGAGGACCTTGGAAGTGCGAACGGCACGTCGGTGAACGGAACGCTCCAGCTGAGTCCCCGTGCGCCGCAACCGCTGCACAACGGTGACGTCGTGAAACTCGGCGAAACGATGCTGAAGGTCTCGCTCGCCTAGCTCGACCTTCTCTCTGCCGGTTGGACTGCCTGCCGGGTGCCGTCGCTCTACTCCGACTTCTGGAACAGGCGCCGCAAGAGACCCGAGGCGCCGCGCTTGTCGGTCTGGCTCATCGTCGCCTGAAGCTCGCGCACCGACTTGTCGTTCGGTTTGATCCCCATCGCCCGCTTGAGCATCGCCTTCGCCTCGTCGATACGATCCGTTTCGAGATAGAGGTTCGCGAGGTCGACGAGCGGCTGCACTGCGAACGGAGACATCTCGGTGCACTGAGTGAGTACGTGTTCGGCGCGTCGGCGCTGACTCGGCAGGTGCGCGAGCGAGTGGCCGAGCGCCATCATCAGGCGCGGGTTCTCTGGCGTGACGAGCACGGCTCGTTCGAGCGCCTTCACGGCTCGATCGTGGTCTCCCGCGGCGGCCCACATCACGCCGCGTTCGACGAGGTCGGTTGCGCTGAGTTGACCCGTAGGCACCGAAGCCGGCACCGGCTGGCTTGCCGGTGGGCGCGGCGACGGAGGACTGGCGGGGGCCGGAGGTTGCTGGCGATCGGTCGCTGAATGTGACGTACGCTGCGGTGGAGGGTGCGAAGCGTCCTTGGCCGTATCAGCGCCTGTCGTTCGCGCACCCGCGGTCGGAAGCGGAACGACGCGAGGAGGAGGTGACGGCCGAGGCGGTGCCGGCTTCGGGCTTGCTGCGGGAGTCGGAACGCGAACCCCTTCAGTCGCTCGCTGGTCGAAGAGCTGTCGATCGTAGATTTCACGATACTTCGGGTTCGTCAGCACGACGAATGCGGTTGTCATCGCGTCGAAGATGCTGTCAAGCTGGCCCTCGACGTTGATACCGGCGGGCGCAAGGAACCGGTAGCGATCCGGGTGGAATTCGCGCGCCAGCGACTCGTACTGCTGGCGAATCCGTTCGGTCGATTCGCTCCGATTCACCTCCAGAAGTCCGTAGTGGTCGACGCCCCGTCCGATGTCGTTGAGCTTCTCCTCGACGCGGTACCAGAAGACGGCGGCTTCGTTCGGATCGATTGCCGGCGCCGCGCTCGAGATGGACTCCGTTTCCGGCGTCGGGAAGTCTTCGACGGGCTCGATGGCGCCTGCGAACAGGAGCGCGGCAACCAACCGGAGCGCGTGATTGCGATCGAGAATCGTCATCGACAGCAGGTCCTCGAGCCGGACCCGATCGGCGATGCGTGTCAGGAAGAACGCCTCATCCGGCGTCAGCTCCACGTTGAAGAAGCTGAAAGGGTCCTTGGTGGTGACGAAGACCTGGTCCGGACTTCCGATCCACGACTCGATGCGCTTGCTGTCGTGGACGTGACGCATGCCGGCGAGCAGAACGGAACCAACCGAGAGCGACATTTTCGGCCACCGTGAGAGATGGATTCCGTCGGTGTACCTGGCTTCGGCTACGGGTGTGTTGAAGAGCTCCGCAACGACGCGGATCACCTGCCGTCGAATCCTCGCGATTTCATCGGCGTTCTCAGGGTCGAGCTCCGGCACCTGGAACAGCTCAAGGAACAGCTCGCCCGTCGGATCACGTCGACGGCGTGAGGTGGCGAAGATTACCGATCCGTCCTCGATGAGCACGGTTGCGACCGATGGATCCGGATCTTTGGATACGACGGTCAGCGTGCCCGTGACGCGTTCCTGCGCCCATTGGCGCAGGTACATCGGCATACAGAACTCATTGGCCTGGGGCATAGGCAAAGACACGAGCGCGGAGGTGCCGACCGGCCCTCCGTCGAGGGAGTTTCACACGAGGCGAGTATCGCAGCCGAGGGGCCGCCGTGTCACGCTGGCGGGGCAGGGGGAATCGTGATCTCGGATTCGACCGCCAGACCGAGCAGGGGATCGAGGTTTCCGGCGAGCACATCGGCGAACGGCCGCGCTCCGGGCACATGCTCGCAGATGATCTTGATTACCGCGGTGATGGGTGTTGCGAGAAAGAGTCCTGCGGGTCCCCAGATCATGCCCCAGAAGATGAGTGCCATCAGCACGACGACCGGATGCAGGTCGAGCGCGTCGCCCTGCAGTTTTGGCTGGATGATGTTGCCGATGATGAACTGGATTACGGAGGGAATCGTGAGCGCAAGCACTTTCGCGGACAGTGGCAGCGTCGGATTCAGAAGAATCACCGGCACCGGCAATACCAGCGCGACCAGCGTTCCGATTGTCGGAATGAAGTTGAGCAGAAACGTCAGAAAGCCGAAGAGCAGGGCGAACTCCACGCCGAGCAGCCAGTAGACCGAGCCGATCAGAAGTCCGGCGCCTCCGGCGATGAACACCATCTGGATGACGTAGACCTGCACTCTGTTCTCGATCAGGTTCAGGAGCGCTGCGGTTGCCCTTGATCGACCTTCCCGTTTCTTTCCATAGAGAATGAAGATCAGGAAGATAAGCACCGTTGCCCCGTTCGAGATCAGGGACGTGAGCTCGGTCGCAACTCCAGAAATGACAGCATTTGCAGCGTTCTCTGGGAGCGAGAAGAACCGTCCGGTTTCGGGATCCGGCCTGAAGCCGAAAGACTCGATCGGCATCTGCTCCACGACCCACGCCTCGAGGCGACCGAACTGGGCCTGGTACGAGCCAAGGCTGCTGGTGATGGACGCGACGGTAGTCGCAACGATGAGGCCGAGGAGCGTGAGCGCCCCGACGCCAAGGATGGCGGTGCCGACCCAGGCAAGTCCCTTCGAGAACCTGAAGAAGCGCATCTGGACGTCGACGACCGGACTGAGGCAGTAGGAGAGGAGCAGCGCGAGGACGAATGGTACGAGAACCGGCCTTAGCAGGTAGAGCATTACGCCGAGGATGGCGAGTGCGATGATGACGAGCGACGTCGCCTGGACTTTCGCGTAACGAAGCTCGTCTCGATTCACGATTCCTGTGTACCACAACGGGAGTCGCGAGGTCAGTCTTCCCGGTGTCTCCGTGCCTCGGTATCTCTGTGTGCGAAGTTCAGAAGACGCTTCGCACACGGAGTCACAGAGTCACAGAGACACGGAGTCACTAACACCCATCACGCCAGGTCGAACAGCAGAACTTCGCCTTCGCCAATGCCGGTAATCGAGATGTCGTCACCGTCACTGATAGCGATTGCATCCCCGGCGGTCAGTCTCTCGCCGGCTACTTCGACCGAGCCTGTCGCGACGTGGACCCAGATATGTCGGCCGGGAGCCACGGCGTGCGACACGCGTTGATTGTCGCCAAGGACCGACGCGAAGACGCGCGCGTCGGCGTGAATCGTGACAGAGCCATCACGGCCGTCCGGCGAGGCGATAAGTCTCAGCCGCCCGCGTTTGTCGTCCGCGGTAAACTCGGCTTCCTCGTACGACGGCACATCGCCATTCCGGTCCGGGAGAATCCAGATCTGCAGCAGGTGCACCGGTTCCGTATCCGACGCGTTGAACTCGCTGTGCGTCACGCCCGTTCCGGCACTCATCCGCTGGACGTTGCCCGGTCGGATCGTCGAACCATTCCCCATGCTGTCCTTGTGCGAGAGGGCCCCACTCAACACGTAGGTGATGATCTCCATGTCCCGGTGTCCGTGTGTGCCGAAACCCATTCCGGGCTCGACCCGGTCGTCATTGATGACCCGGAGCGCACGGAAGCCCATGTGTCTCCGGTCGAGGTAACTTCCAAAAGAGAACGTGTGCCACGTGTCGAGCCACCCGTGATCGACGTGCCCGCGGTCCGCCGCCCTGCGAATCGACTTGGTCATTACTTTCATCGCCATTCAAACCTCCTGTTACCGACGAGGCCACGATAGTCGTTATCACGACGGTTGTCAAGAGGTAAGTTCAGGTAGGCGTGTCGAGCTCGATCAGGGATCGAAGCCGCTCGTAGTCCGACAGCAGAACATCTCCGAAGCCATCAATTGCTCCGGCGGTGCCGGCGGCGACGACGCTAACGAGCAGTTCCTCGGGCGGCGCACCATCTGCCGTGGCAATTGCCGCCCCGGCCATCGCCGCATCACCGGCGCCAACTGCATTCCGACTCTCCACGACCGGCGCCCGTGCGCACAGCGTTCGGATCTCACGATCGACCAGGACTGCACCGCGTGCGCCCACGGTCACGAGTGCCTCGCGGGCGCCAAGCCGAACGAGCGCTCGGGCCGCTCGTCGAGCTCCGTTTATGCCGGACTGCGTTTCACCGGTCGACCAGCGAGCCTCGGCCGCGTTGATCTTGACCAAATCCACCCCCACCGACAGGCACGCTCGCAACGGCGCGCCTGACGCATCGACGAGCACGGGAATTCCCGAAGAACGAGCGGCGGCACAGAGAGAGCCGTAGAGACCGGGATCGACTCCGGGCGGCAGGCTTCCGGTGAGGACGACGGCAGCCGCGCTTCCGAGCGCGGAAACGGCACGCCCGAGCAGCTCGGCAGATTCAGCGACAGTCACCGTCGGACCACACTCGTTGATGACGGTCTGTCGTGCCGATGCCGGATCGATCGCAATGTAGCAGGCACGTGTCGATCCCTTCACCGGGACGGCCTCGAAGGCAATGCCATCGTCGGCCGCGCGCCGCCTGAGCTCTTCACCGTTGTCGCCCCCGGCGAAGCCGATGACCAGCGACGCGCCGCCGAGCGCTCCGATGGCGCGCGCTACGTTGAGGCCCTTGCCGCCGGCGCGACGCCGTGCAGACCCCGAGCGATGGACTGCGCCAGCTCGCAGGTTGTCGACGTGCAGCACGACGTCGATCGCGGGATTCGGACAGACGACTAGAATCACGATGGCTCCCAATCTTCAGTATGTGCGGACGGCGCGACTGGCCAAGATGGAACCAACGGATACAGGAACTCTGACTTTGCGTCTCTGCGAGATCTTTGCGTCTCGGCGAGAAACCTCATTCCGAGACGAGTTTCCCGCAGAGGCGCAGAGGTCACGCAAAGCCGCAGAGACTATTCAGGTCGGCACGTCCCCGAATCTCCGGATCACTCCGGTCACGACTCCCTGCACCTCGACACTCGACACGAACAGCGGCGCCATCGCCTCGTTTGCCGGCTGCAGCCGGAATCCCGATTCTTCCCGGTAGATCCTTTTGAGCGTCGCCGTGCCGTCCTCGAGCAACGCCACGACGATCTCGCCGTTCTCGGCAGTCGAGCGACGCTGAACGACGACCAGATCGCCATCGAGGATCGCGTCGTCCCGCATGGACTCTCCGCGCACTCGAAGCACGAAGGACTCTCCGCGAAGCATGCTCTTCGGCAATGGAATCCGGTCGCTCGCGTCCTCGATCGCCTCGAGGGGGCTACCGGCCGCGATCTGGCCGACTATCGCAACCTCGACGACTTCGTCCGAAGGACTCGAGGATCGCCTGCGTCCCTGGTCGATCACTTCGAGCCCGAAAGCAGACCCGGATCGCCGTACGAATCCCTTTCGCTCGAGCTCGACGAGGTGTCCCTGGATTGTCGCCGCGGTCACCCCGAGCTCCCGGGCGATGTCACGGACGCTCGGTCCGTGTCCGTTCCGGCGGGCGATTGACGCCGCCGCATCGAGGACGCCGCGCTGTTTGCGAGTCAAGTGCTCGGACATGACTGCACGATGCCATACGAAAACCGAACGGTCAACTTTGATACGTCGAACGCGACTTTTTCCGTCCGGCCAGTTGCCCGTTTGTGCAGCGCGGGACTAGTATTGCTCGTTGGAACGGTACGAAGCGCGGCACGCTATCGGATCCTCTCCGCAATCAAAGTCCAGCAGCCGCTTTTCGTCACGAAAACACCCGTGCTCCCATACCCAACTGCATTGACGGAGGACTTAACGTGATCCCCAAGCACCGTACCTGGCTGACTGCCCTCGCAGTTGTCATCGCAATGTCGACTCTGCTCATTCCGGTGAGCGCACAACAGAAGTACCGCACCACGGAAGAGATCTGGGGCGCGAAGTTCGGTTACACGTCCTACAAGTTCCGCGTTCGTGCGGACAAGGCATCAGGTCTCGTAGGCCTTCGACGATGGAACCAGATTGCCATCGATGCCAGCGGTCTCGATCACACTCCTCCCTCTCCCGGTGAAGATCGTGCCTTCGGTGAGCAGCTCGGCCCGTGTCGGGCGTCACGCGCCATTGCCATCGTTCAGATCGCTGTGTTCGAGGCTCTGAACGCGGTCGTGAAGAAGTACGACAGCCTCGTGGGAATGTACCCGGCTTCGAAGAAGACGAATCGCGACGTCGCGATCGCCCAGGCGGCTCACGACACGCTCGTCGTGCTTTTCCCGTCGCAGAAGGGTCTGTTCGACATGAAGTTGAACGAGGATCTTGCTGCTGCGCCGAACAATGTGAAGAAGGCGGACGCAATTCTCGTCGGCCGCACGGCGGCCCTCGCGGCGCTCGGTCTTTGTTACAACGATGGCTCAAAGCACGCTGAGCAGCTGATGAACACGGAGTACATTCCGAGCGATCAGCCCGGCTTCTGGCGGCAGGATCCGATCAGCTTGATTCCTCTCGCGCTCGGCTCGCAATGGAACACGGTGCGTCCGCTTGTCCTCGAGTCGGCCGACCAGTTCCGCCTGCCGCCGCCGCCGGCGATCGACAGCGTCGAATACGCCACTGCGTACAACGAGGCGAAGCGACTTGGCGGAGATGGCATCGTGACGCCGACCGAGAGGACGGAAGAGCAGACTCACATCGGGACGTTCTGGGCCTATGACGGTACGCCGAGCTTGTGCGCTCCGCCGCGCCTCTACAACCAGATCGCGATGCAGATCGCGGATCAGCGTGCCACGAATGACATCGACACGGCGCGGATGCTTGCGGTCGTGAACCTTGCCCTCGCTGAGGCGGCAATTGCCGCGTGGGATTCCAAGTTCTACTACAACTACTGGCGCCCCGTTACGGCGATTCGCGAGGCCGATGCGGGCACGGGTCCGAGCGGTCTGGGCGACAACAATCCGGCGACGGAGGGTGATCCGACGTTCACGCCTCTCGGTGCGCCGGCCAGCAACCTTTCTGGGCCGAACTTCACGCCGCCGTTCCCGGCTTATCCGTCGGGCCACGCCTCGTTCGGTGGAGCGCTCTTCCAGACGCTGCGGAAGATCTATGGCACGGACAACATCGCGTTCACGTTTGTCTCGGATGAACTCAATGGGGAGACGCGAGACTCCGAGGGCAATGTGCGTCCGCTGTTGCCGAGATCGTTCACGAGTCTGTCGCACGCAGAGTTGGAGAATGCTCAGAGCCGTGTCTATCTCGGGATTCACTGGTGGTTCGACGAGGCCGGCGGTATCACGCTGGGAAACAACGTTGCCAACTACGTCTACGACCGGGTCTTCCAGCCGGTGAGATAGCACCGGAACCGCGAGCGGTAGCGAGCGGCCGGCCGTTCGATCCACTGCAGTCGGATCGGACTGCCGGCCTCCCCGCTGCCGCTCGGGGCTCTGGTTGCACTTCACCGGAAGTCCCTCGACCTCACCCACCTCTCATCCGCATTCAGGTCCGTCACCGCCAGCGCCAGCACGCTGACCGCGCCCTCCTCCCGCTGAATCCGCCCACGGATTCGCACCACCGGCGACCGCAGCAGCACCCGCTCGAACTTCTCGATCGTCGACGGAAACGCCGCCACGTTCGCGAGCCCGGTTTCATCCTCGAGCGTCATGAACAACATCCCCGCCGCCGTCGGCGGCCGCTGCCGGCAGATCACAACTCCCGCGACGTCCACAACCGCGTCGGCTTTCGCCTCCATCACGTCCGCCGCCGTCATGACGCCGCTGCGCGCGAGCTGTTCGCGCATGAACTCCATCGGATGGCGGTCCACCGACACGCCGGTCGTCACCATGTCGAGCGCGACCTCCTCCATCGGCGTCGGCACCGGCAGCGTCGGCCGCGACTCGTCCGTCTCGTCGCCCCGCGCGAGCGGCCCCGGTCCGCTCCGGCCCGCGCCTAACGCCACCCACACGTCCTCGCGTCTCGGCCCGCCGATGGCCTTCGCCGCCGCAATCGCCTGCAGCGCGTGGCGCGAGACGCCCTCCTCTCGCGCCGCCGTCGCGAACGCTCGCGCATCCTCGAACGGCCGCCGCGCGAGCGTGCGCTCGATCGCGTCGCGCTCCGCCTCGCCGACGCCGCGGATCGTCGACATCCCGAACCGCATCGCAGAATCCTCCTCGATCGTGCACTCCCACGCACTGCGGTTCACGTCCACGCGCAGCATCTTCACACCGTGGCGCCGCGCATCGCCGACGATCGTCGCCGGCGAATAGAACCCCATCGGCTGCGAGTTGAGCAGCGCCGTGTAGAACTCCGTCGGGTGGTAGTGCTTGAACCAGCACGACGCGTAGACGAGCGTCGCGAACGACGCCGCGTGCGATTCCGGAAATCCATACTGCGCGAAGCCCATGATCTGCTCGACGATCGAGTTCGTCGTCGCCTCGTCGAAACCGTTCGCCTTCATCCCCTCGCGCAGGCGGCCGAGGATCGCCTCCATCGCCTGGCGCGAACGCTTCGAGCCCATTGCGCGCCGCAGCCGGTCCGCCTCCGATGGCGTGAAGCCCCCCGCAACGACCGCCGTCTTCATGAGCTGCTCCTGGAAGAGCGGCACGCCGAGCGTGCGCTTGAGGATCGGCTCGAGCGATGGGTGAGGGTAGGTGACCTCCTCGCGGCCGGCGCGCCGGCGCATGAACGGATGGACCATCCCGCCCTGGATCGGTCCGGGACGGATGAGCGCGACCTCGACGACGATGTCGTAGAAGCAGCGCGGCTTGATGCGCGGCAGCGTGTTCATCTGGGCTCGCGACTCGATCTGGAAGACGCCGACCGTGTCCGCGCGGCACATCAGGTCGTAGACCGCCGGGTCGTCGTATCCGAGCCGCGCCAGATCGACGGTGATGCCCTTCGTCCGGCGGACGAGGCGGATGGCCTCCGCGAGCAGCGAGAGCATGCCGAGGCCGAGCAGGTCGATCTTCACGAGTCCGACGGCCGCGGCGTCGTCCTTGTCCCACGCGATGACGCTGCGGTCGGGCATCGCGGTCGGCTCGACCGGAACGATGTCGGCGAGCGGCTGCTCCGAGATCACCATGCCGCCGACATGGATCGAGAGGTGGCGCGGCGTCTCGGCGAGCCGCGCGACCATGTCGGCGAGCAGCGGGATGCGCGGATTTCCGGGATCGAGGCCGGCTTCGCTGACGGCCGTCGTAAAGGTGTTCGGATTTACGAAATATCGGAATCCCGTGCCCTTCGAGATCTCGCCGACCTGGTCGACCGAGAGCCCCAGCGCCTTGCCGGCATCGCGGACGGCCGAACGTCCGCGGTAGCTGATGACCTCGTTGACCATCGCGGCACGGTCGCGGCCGTACTTCTCGTAGACGTACTGGATGACGCGTTCGCGCTCGCGATGGGCGATGTCGATGTCGATGTCGGGCGGCTCGGAGCGGCCTTCCGAGAGGAAGCGCTCGAAGAGCAGATCGAGGGCGATCGGGTCAACAGCCGTGATCCCGAGCGCGTAGCAGACGACGGAGTTCGCCGCCGAGCCGCGCCCCTGCGCGAGGATGTCGTTCTCGCGGCAGAACCGCACGATGTCCCACACGATGAGGAAGTAGCCGGCCAGGCCGAGCTGCTCGATGAGCGCGAGCTCGCGCGCGATCTGCTCGACGACGCGCGGCGTGACAGGGCGGTAACGGTTGCGGGCGCCCTCGTGGACGAGCTGGTGGAGGTACCCGAACTGCGACTCGCCGTCGGGCGGCACGAACACCGGCAGGCGGAACGCGACGTGGTCGAGCGGGACGTCGCAGCGCGCGGCGATGGCGACCGAGGCTTCGAGCAGTTCCGGTGCGCGCGGAAAGAGCGCGTACATCTCGGCGGCGGACTTGAGGCGGAACTCGGAGCTCGGCAGCAGCCGCGTGCCGGCGTCGGCGAGCGTCGTGTGGTGGCGGACGCACGTGAGCACGTCATGCACGCGCTTGTCGCCGGCGCGCGCGAGGACGGCGCCGTTCGTGGCGACGGCAGGCAGGCCTTCGGCGCGCGCGAACGAATAGAGCGCGGTGGCGATGGCGTCTTCGCGGGGGATGAGGCGGCGCTGGATCTCGATGTGGAAGTCGCCGCCGAAGAGCTCCACGAGCCGGGCGGCTTCGCGCGAGGCGCCGGCGCGGTCGCCCGCGGCGAGGAGTCGCGCGACGCGGCCCTCGGCGCCGCCAGAGAGGGCGATCAGGCCGGCGTTGTATTCCTCGATCGACTTCCAGGCGGTGAGCGCGGTGCCCTTCGGCCGGTTCGCGCGCGCGGCGGTGACGATGCGGCAGAGCGAACGCCAGCCGTCGTCGTTGCGCGCGAGCAGCGTGACGCGCGAGCCGTCCTCCATCCCGGCGTCGACGCCGAAGACGGGGCGGATTCCGGCGTCCTTCGCGCCCTTCCAGAACTGCACGGCGCCGTACAGCGCATCGCGGTCGGTGAGCGCCAGCGCGGTCATCCCCAACTCCGCCGCTCGCGCCGCCAGCTCGCCCGGCGGCGACGCCCCGTCGAGCAGGGAGTAGTGCGACCTGCAGTTGAGCTCGACGTAAGAG